>PMHK01000156.1 GCA_003156635.1 Acidobacteriota bacterium
CACCGGCTCGTCGACGATCCTCCCTACCTGAAGCAGGAAAAAATCCGCCAGAAGGGCATCAGCGTCGATTACATCGGCCTGGGCCTCGTCGCCCTCGGCATCGGCGCCCTGCAGATCGTTCTCGACAAAGGCCAGGAAGTCGATTGGTTCGCCTCTCACTTGCTTACTGCGACGCTCGTCGCCGCGGTCATTCTGCTGGTCGCTTGGGTCGTTTGGGAATGGCACCATCCCAACCCGATCGTCGAACTGACGCTCCTGAAAAAGCGCAATTTCCGCATCGCCATGTGTTTCATGTTCGTCCTGGGCATCGTGCTCTATGGCACCACCGTGCTCATCCCCCAATTCCTGCAGTTGCTCCTCGGCTACTCCGCCGTCAGCGCCGGCGAAGCGCTCGCCGCCGGCGGCTTCACCATGATGCTCATGATGCCGCTCTCCGGTTTTCTCGTTTCCAAACTCGATCAGCGCGCCATGATGTGTTTTGGTTTCGGCGTCACCGCCGCCTCGCTCTATTACATGTGCACCCACTTGACCCTTGGCATCGATTTCCGCACCGCCTCCATGCTGCGCGTCTATCAAGTCCTCGGCCTCGCCTTCATTTTCGTTCCCTCCAACGTCCTGTCCTATGTCGACATCCCGCGCGAGAAAAATAATCAAATCTCCAGCATGATCAGCTTCATCCGCAACATCGGCGGCAGCATTGGCATCGCTTTGATCGCCACTTTCATCACCCGCGGCGCCCAGCAGCGCCAGACCTATCTTTCCGGCAACATGAATCAATCGAACCCGCGCTTCCGCCAAATGGTCGAAGGCCTCACCGCGACCCTGCACAGTCAGGGCTACAGCATGGCCGATGCCACGCACCAGGCCTACGGCCGCGTCTCCGCGCTTCTCACTCAGCAAGCCACGACCCTCGCCTACGGAGACGTCGTCTCCGTGATGGCACTTGCCGTCGCGGCCCTCGCACCCCTCACCTTCCTCATGAAACGCCCGCCCCGGCACACCGCCGAACCGCCGCCCATGCACTGACCCCGCGCCCTTCACCAAACGATCCGCTTCTCCTAGCCCCTCAGCCCTCCACTCCCCCGCACTTGGCCGTCATCCAGNNCGAAGGATCTCTCTTCGATGTGAACTCCTCCGCTCACGCGCGCCCCGCCGCCCACCCGCTGCAAATGTTGTCGCCGCGTTAATTTCCACCACCCCCGCGAATTTCGCTTCGACCTGGCCCTATACTTAAGGATAATGTTTCTCCGGCGCGCTTCGCCGGGCCGCTCTTCCAGCGGGGCAGCTTCCAAAGCACGAGGGTCTTCATGCCCGAAGTCAGCACGCTCTTCTGGGATAACGGCGGCGTAATTCTCACCAACGGCTGGGACCGCACCTCCCGCCGCGCCGCCGTCGATAAATTCAAGCTCGACTGGGCCGACTTCGAAGACCGTCACGAGTTGATGCTCAATGATTTCGAAACCGCTCGTGCCACTCTCGACGAGTATCTTCGCCGCGTCGTCTTCTATCGCGACCGCCCCTTCACCCCCGACGATTTCAAGAAATTCATGTTCGAACAGTCCCAGCCGTTCCCCGAGTCCCTCGATTTCATCAAAAAACTGGCGCAAACCCATCGCTACCCGATGTGCTCCTTGAACAACGAATCGCTCGAACTGAACGAATACCGCATCCGCACTTTTAAATTGCGCGATTATTTCGAGTCTTTTTTCAGCTCTTGTTACCTCGGCCTGCGCAAACCCAATATCGAAATCTATAAACTGGCTTTGAAGATCACCCAGTGTGAGCCCGAAGAATGCGTGATGATCGATGACCGCGGCCTGAACCTGGAGACCGCCAAGGAAATCGGCATCCACACCATTCAGTTCAAAAACGTGTCGCAGCTCCGCGCCGACCTGGCCCAGTTGGATATCGTCGCCGACTGACCCGCCCCCGGTCGCGCTACAAATTAATTTCGTGGTGTTCTAAAATCGAATCCTGGCAGGTCGCCGATGAAACTAAACACTCGCGTCTCACCCGACATTGATTCCCTAAGCCGCGCCGCGCTCGAGCAAGTTCTCGCCGATATGCAGGAAGCCGTGAAGCTGCGCGGCCGTTTCGCTATCGCCCTCTCCGGCGGCCACACTCCCTCGAAGATGTATGCGCTCTGGGCCCAGAACGAAAAATACCGGACCGAAACTCCTTGGGACCGCGTGCACCTGTTCTGGGGCGACGAACGGTATGTTCCGGCCGACGATCCGCTCAGCAATTATCGAATGACTCGCGAAACGCTGATCTCTCACGTCCCCATTCCCGCCGCGAATGTTCATCCGGCGCCCACCAATTTGCCCACGCCCCAGGCCGCCGCCACGGCCTACGACGCCGATCTCCACCAATTCTTTGGCAGCGCGCCTCCGGCTTTTGATGTCACCCTGCTCGGCGTCGGCCCCGAAGGCCACACCGCCTCGCTTTTTCCCGGTTCTCCCGCGCTCGAAGAAAAAAAGAAATGGGTCGAAGCCGTCACCGCCCAGGCCGCGCCGCCGAATCGCTTGACCTTCACGCTTCCGGTGCTCAATCAGAGCCGCAACACCTATTTCCTCGCCGCCGGCGCCGAGAAAAAAGAAATTCTCGACGCGATTCGCGCCGAATCCGATCCCGCCCACAGCCAATATCCTGCGGCGCGGATTCAGCCGGTCGATGGCCGCGTCCTATGGTTCCTCGACGAGGCTGCTTCGCGCTGATTTTTGTCTTCGCCGCGCCACAAATGACTACGAATCCGCCCGAACCGCTGTTCGCTGCGCAATCCCGTACAAAAATTCGTTGCTGCCGCTCTGGCCGTTGACCATTTTTATACTGTTCGTCATCGCTTTCGCCGTACAGTTTCGCCCTGTCCAATTCGTACCAGCGGTACCTGTCACTGCGTACCATTGACCCAAAATATCCTCATCCCTAAGATGAATTGTCGCTAGCACTACGCTTTTCGCACCGGTTTTATTCGCATCCTGGGATTGGTTTCCCGCGCTTCACCCCGGCTCTGCGGGAGTCAATCGAATGCCATTCGGCGCCGATTTGCCGAAAGATATGCGCTCCCGGCCCCAGCGCCGTGGTCCGCGGATGAACTCGCGCATTCCGGTCTTGATTGAGTGGGACCGGCGCTCTGGCGCCCAGCATCGTGAATCGGGTTTCACGCGCGTCGTGAATCCCAACGGATGTTTGCTGGTCAGCCAGGTCGAGCCGGAGCTTAAGCAGCACTTGCGGGTCACCAACGTCTGCACGCGCCGCACCGCCGACGCGCTCGTCGTCTGGAAAGGTTCGCAGCGTTCGGATGGCTGGGATGTAGGCGTGGAATTACAAACTACTGACTTCGATTTCTGGGGTGTCGAGCTTTGAAACTTGAATCTCTGAGAGTCCCTGCAGCGAAATCAACTTCGAGCCAAACGCCAACGCCAATGTCCACCAAACCTCAAACCGTCGCGCCTAACGTTTCCGCCGCCGCGCCTAAGCCCATCGCCCAATTAAAACCGCTGCCGCCGCTCAAGCCATCGGTCTCGCCTGGCGCACCGGCCGTCACCACCGACGAACGCCGCCGCGGCCAGCGCGTCTTTCTCCGCGTCCGCGCCAGCATTCATGTTGCGTTGCAGGGCAAGCAAACCACATTCGATGCCACCACCGTCAGCGTCAGCCACAACGGAGCGCTGCTGGTCCTGAAGCAAAGTCTTCCGATCACTACCAAGTTAGTGTTGGAGCACGCCGGAACCAAGGAACGCGTCCCCTGCAAAGTCATCCGCAGCGCGCAATCCATGCCCGAGGGATTTCACACGCCCATCGAATTCGAATCGCCCTCGCCGAATTTCTGGCACATCGCCTTTCCGCCCGCCGACTGGCGCGCGCCCGACGA
>PMHK01000042.1 GCA_003156635.1 Acidobacteriota bacterium
TTTGTCATCCCGAAGCGTAGCGAGGGATCTGCTTCAAATGCCTCTCCCGGTTTCGTCAGGGCACGGCTTTAGCCGCGTCGCAGCAGATCTGCCACGCACCTCCGCGACGCAATCGTCCGCGGCACTCGCCGCCATTCTCGATTGTTTTTTAGGGGGTCGGAGCTTCAGCTCCGACAAAAATTCGCCACCACCCACCCAGCTTTAGCCGCCGAGGACAGCCGGACCTCCCAGCGGCGGAGGCGCGTCAGAGGTCAGCCCGGCCCGTAAGGGCCGGGACGACGATCACAATAAGCGCCCGAGCGCCGGAGGTGCGACACGCCCGCGGCTAACACCAATCGTATCCGCCGCCTTTGACCAACACCGCCCTGCCTCCGAATATTCGCGAAGCCTCTCCGCTCAGCGCCGGAGACGCGGCATAAGTTAGCCCGGGCCGTGAGGCCCGGGAAAAAACATCAGAAGCCCCGATCACCGGAGGTGCGGCACGCCCATCGACGGCCCTCCGCACCACAAACCAGTCCACCGCCACGCTCATTCGCGAAAAATCGTACAATGGACTCTCTATGTTTGAAGATCTCACCGAACGCAAGCGCCAGGAACGCCTCATGCGCGAAGCCGGCCGCCTCCCGCCCAATCAAGCCCTCACCCTGAAATGGCCCGTCCTTCATGTCGGCTCCGTCCCGCGCTTCGATCCCCAAACCTGGGATTTCAAAGTTTCCGGCCTGGTCGACCAACGCCTCCGCCTCACCTGGGACGAATTTTCGCACCTCCCCATGACTCAAGTCACCGCCGACATGCACTGCGTCACCCGCTGGAGCCGCTTCGACGTCCGCTGGGAAGGCGTCCTCTTCTCGGATCTCCTGAAACTCATCCGCGTCCGCCCCGCCGCCACCCACGTCATGGTCGAAGCAGAGCACGGCTACACCTCCAACGTCCCGCTCGCCGACCTCCTCCGTCCCACCACCCTCTTCGCCCTCAAACACCATGGCGAACCCCTCTCCGCCGATCACGGCTACCCGCTGCGCTTAGTCGTCCCCAATCTCTACGCCTGGAAAAGCGTAAAGTGGGTCCGCGGCCTAGAATTCATGGACCACGACGAACCGGGTTTCTGGGAGCAAAACGGCTACAACCTCTACGGCGACCCCTTCAAAGAAGAAAGATTCAGCGGCTAATTGATAATTTACTTGCGGCCGATCGTAAATACGCGGAATTTCAACGTTCAAGAGTTCCAGTTAATTGCGACTCGGCTATATACGTAAGACCGCAACGCAATCCCAGCGCCGTAGGCGCGGCACAATTTAGCCCGGCCCGGAAGGGCCGGGTGCGCATCGCAAAAATGCATCGAGCGCCGGAGGTGCGGCACGCCTTCCGTCATCTCACACCGATGCTCCCGCGTGCGGCGCGTTGAGCTGACGAAGTTGCAGCCTAAACGTTGATGATCGTGAGGCGGGGAAACGCGGTTTTATACCGGCGCGCGTCGAGCGTCAGCAGCGTGTAGCCACTCCTTACTTCTGAATGCGCTCTTGCCTAGAACGTCGAGCGTGTAACTTTCGATTGCGCGCCGGCAAGTCGCGGCAAGTGCGACGAACTGAAAATGTCTCCGGTGTAAAAATAAACCGGGTGAGGCCAGTATCTCGCCTCACCCGGTTTCGCGTCGCTCAGATTCTGCTAGTAAATGTCGTACTGTTCCCAATGCAGCGTCGGATCCGCCTGGATAATAATGCTCTTCTTGGTCCAGTTTTCCAGCTCTTCGATCAACGACGATTCCCGCGTCTTCAACGCCTTCGAAATTTCCGGATGTACTCGCAAAGTAACGCTGCCTGCGGTCAAATCCGGAGCCATCTTCCGCGCCTCAGTCTGTATCTCGTAGCACAAAGTCGGAATCGACTTCACCATCCCCGACCCGGTGCAATACGGGCACGGCTGGCACAGCGTGCGCTCCAAAGCCTGCTTGGTCCGCTTGCGCGTAATCGCCACCAAACCAAACTCGTTAAACCGCAGCACCTTCGACGGCGCCCGGTCCGCCCGCAAAGCGTCTTCCAGAATCGCCATCACCTTGTCCCGGTTCCGCCGCTCTTCCATGTCGATGAAATCGATGATGATGATGCCGCCCAAATCCCGCAGCCGCATCTGCCGCACGATTTCCTTGCACGCTTCCATGTTGGTGCGCACGATGGTGTCTTCCAGCCGGTTCGACCCTTTGCCCACGAATTTTCCGGTGTTCACGTCAATCGCCACCAGTGCCTCGGTGTGATTGATCACGATGTACCCGCCGGATTTCAGCCAGACCTTCGGCCGCAAACCCTTGTCGATTTCCTGCTGAATCCCGAATTCCTCGAACACCGGAGTGTCTTTGGTGTACAGCTTCACCCGCCCGACCAGCTGCGGCTGAAACCGGCTCATGAAATCCACGACCTTGGTGTATTCCTCTTCGGTGTCCACCCAGATCGCGCCAAAATCCGGCGTGATGTAATCACGCAAAATGCGCTGCACCAGATTCAAATCGCGATGCACCAGCGCCGGCGCTTTCTTCTGATCCGACCGCGCCTTGATCTCCGCCCAGGTCCGCGTCAGGAATTCCACGTCCGCGCGAACTTCCGCCGGATCCGCCGTCGACGCCGCGGTGCGCACGATGAACCCGCCGCCCGCCGTGCCCTTGGCGTCATTCACCAGATGCCGCAAACGCGAACGCTCTTCGGCCGACGCAATCTTCCGCGAAACGCCGTTGTGATCCAGCGTCGGCATGTAAACCAAAAACCGCCCAGGCAAAGCCACGTGGCTGGTAATCCGCGCGCCCTTCTTGCCCAGCGGTTCCTTGGCAATCTGCACGATGATTTCCTGGCCCTGCTTCAGCATGTCCGCGATCAGTTGCGTGCGTCGTGGCGCTGACGGCCGGTGCTGCCCGCCGCTGTGACCACTGTGGCCCTGATGCGGCCGCCGTCCGCCTCGATCGTCCCGCCGTCCGCCGCGATCGCGTCCTCCGCGTCGCGCCGGGTTCTGCATCCGCGAACGAAAATCGTTCCGCACCCGCGCCTGGAAGGGCTGCGCCGGTTGCGCCGCGGCCCCGCCTTCGGCAGCAAGAAGCGTTCCGTCTTCCGTCAGCGGAATCGCATCTTCTCCCGCGCCCGCGTCGGCGCTCAGCGCTTCCTGCTCCACCGCATTCAACTCCGGCGAATCGCCTTCGGACTCGTGAGCTTCCATGTGCTCATGCTCATGCTCGTGTTCATGATCATCGGCGTGTTCCTGCGCCTGCTCGTCGGCCAGTTCGCCCGCCGTCTCGAGGTCCGGATGCGCGATCATTCCTTCTTCTTCCGCCGCCGCTTCCTCTTCTTCCAGTTCGCCTTCGTCGCTCTCCGCTTCCGCCGCCGCATCGGCCGCGGCGAATACGCGTTCCTGCGCATCGCGCGCTGCCAGATCGTCCTGCGCGTCCGCGATGTGTTCCGCCAGCGCCGTCACTTCTTCCTCGCTCAGATCGTCGTGAGCGTGTACCTCGTGTGCGTGCCGTCCCGGCTCGCCCGTCTCGGTCCGTTCGCTCGCCGATTCGTGCCGTTCCACCACGGAATCCAGCGGCGCCGCGCGAAACATATGCGTTTCGCTGCTTTCCCGTTCTCCATCCGTCTCCGCGCGTTCACTCGCGGATTCGTGCGCCGCAGTAACTTCCTCGCTGAAAACGTGCCTTTCGTCAATGTGCGAAGCCACCGAAATATCCGCCGAATCCACTTCCGGCCCCGGCGGCATCAACGGCGACAACGACGCAAACTGCACCGCCTCCGGCACCGGCGCATTATCCGACGGCGGCTCCGGCGGCAAATGCTGATGCGCCTTCCATTTCGATAGCGATTCGCCCGGCAGCGGCTCAATCCCCGAAGAGAATCCGCCGCCCGCGGAACTACCTGAGGAATGTCCACCGGAAGACTGCCCGCCTGAAGAATACCCGCCCGACGAAAATCCGCCGCGTCCCTGCGACGACCGCGACGATCCCCGCGATCCCCCTCTTCCAAACCTTCCGCGCTCGCGATCTTCGCGATGCTCCCGCGGAGCCGCGGCTGGCCGCGTGTCCGGCGTTTCGAACGATCCAAACGATGCCAGCAGCGCCGCCTCGCGGTCGCTCGGCCCTGCCGGCGCGTCCAACGCCGGGTTCTGCGGCTCGACGATTTCGTGCAACGGCGACGTTGCCGACTCCGCGCCGCTGTAGCTCACCGGCTCGCCGCCAAATTCCGCACCGGACGACGCCTGCTCCGCCCCGGCCGGACGCTCCCGGAATTTCGCCAGCGACTCGCCCGGCAGCACCATCGAAATGTGGCCTTCCGGTCCGGCCTGTTCTGCACCCAAATTGTCCGCAGGATATCCCGACGATGAAGAGGATGACGACGCGTACTTCGAAGAGGGAAGTTCCCGCCCAAATCGCTGGTCGCCGCCACCACTGCGTCCGCCGCGTCCACCCGGGCGATTGCGCCCGCCACGTCCGCCAAACCGGTTGCGTCCGCCGCGATCTCCACCGCCGCCCGACGACCGTCCCTGATATCCGCCGCCGCTGCCGCCACTGCGCTGCCCCGACTGGGGTGGACGATTAAATGATGGCGCGGAAGTTTGCACCGGCGCCACAATCCCGGCATGGCCGCCGGCTTCGCCACCAGCGCCTCCGCCAGAACCGCCGAGGCTCTCGCCTTCCATCGCGCTCAGAATTTCGCCTTCCGGCAAGCTCTCCGACCCCGCCACCGGCGCGCTCAGCCCCGGCGCCGCAGCTCCGCCATTGCCAGCCGCCGCCGCAGTCTTCGACGGATCTGGCGTCGTCTCCACATGGTCCAGCCCTTCAATTTCTTCCAGGAAGTCGCTGACGTACAGGAAGGCGTCGCTATCGAGGCCAATCTCCACAAAGGCCGACTGCATGCCAGGCAGCACGCGCGTCACTTTGCCTTTGTAGATGCTTCCGACTAACGCAAATTCTTTATCCCTCTCAACGTAATACTCACACAGCTGTCCTTCTTCCAGAATGGCTACCCGCGTCTCGTGCGGGTTCGCCGAAATTACCATTTCCTTCGACATGAAAACTCCTAAAGGCGCATCGGAGCGCAGCGGCGCGCCAATTCGCGCGCGCTTGACCGGAGTGGGGCAAGGCGATGCCTATTGCTCGCCCCAGAGGGCTGCCCAGGAAAGACTCTTGAAATTGTCTGTTGGCTTTCCTCATCCGATGCTGACCTGAATCAAATATTGAGTGCCGCCGGGCGTATCCGCGGGACGGGTCTTTCTAAATCTCACTGCTAACAAAGAAGTTCGAATATTTTGCGGCTTCAGTTCACGAATCGCCGCAGCCGTACATTCATTACCATGCCCAAAGCCAAAAACACAAAAGCTATCGATGAGCCTCCATAGCTCATCAGCGGCAAAGGAATGCCAGTGACCGGCATGTAGCCTATCACCATGGAAGCATTCACCAGAACGTGGAAGCCCAGGATTGCAGCTACTCCCATCACGACATACATTCCGGCCCGATCTTTCGCTTTCTGCGCGTTGTCTACCAGCCGCAGAATCAACCCAAGATACAACAGTAATACCACACACACGCCAATAAATCCTTGTTCCTCAGCCAGCGCCGCCAGGATGAAGTCCGAATACCGCACCGGCACGAATCCCAGCTGGTTCTGGCTGCCTTTGCCAAAACCCTTGCCCCAAAAACCGCCGGACCCCACTGCTATTTCCGACTGCAGAATCTGGTAGCCCGCTCCGCGTTGATCTTCTTCCGGATGCAGGAAGGTCTCAATCCGCTGCTGCTGGTATGGCTTCAGGTGGTGCCGCATGTTCCAGGCCACCGGAATCAGCAGGGCAATGGCTAGCAGACCGATCAAGAATCGCATGGAGACTCCAGAAGAAATTTGTTGGCATTGCGGCAGACCGACCACACAAAGGTCTGTTCTGTTAGACGGATACGCAAGCGGATGGTGATCGGTTCCACAAAAAACATTTCCAGGTTGTGCACCACCCCTCAGGCTTATCCGCTGGAAGATTACCGGCTGGCCAGTCCTCCCGCAGTCTCGCCCCCGTCACAAGTGTAAACGTGGCCGGTGATATTTTGTGCGTCGTCGGAGGCGAGGAAGGCAAACAGCGCTGCGATCTCTTCGGGCTGCGCATGACGACGCAAGGGAATCTTGAGATTCACCTCTTCGAGCATGGCATCCGTATACTCTGCGCGTTGCATCGGGGTGAGCACATATCCCGGAGCCACCGCGCACACCCGAATCTTCGGCGCCAGTTCCAACGCCATCGACTTCGTGAGCTCGATTACGCCCGCCTTGGTGGCGTTGTAATCAGCATAAAACGGATAGCCCATGACGCCGTTGGTCGAGGCCGTCTGCAGAATCACGCCGCCGCGCTCCTCCATCATGTGCCGCGCTGCTGTCTGCGCGACGTAGAACACTCCGGTAAGATTCACGGCAATCACCTTGTCCCACTCTTCGGAAGTGATGTCGAGAAAGTTGTGTCGAATGCTGATGCCGGCGTTATTCACGAGCACATCGACACCGCCCATCAGGCGGGTAGCTTCGGCGAAGGCGGCTTGCACTTGCTGCAGCTTCGAAACATCGGCATCAATCGCTCCCGACAAGGCGGGTAGTTCGCGCAGGATTTTGCGTTGCGCCTCCGCATTGCAGTCCAGCACGCAGACTACGGATCCTTCTTCCAGAAACCGCGCCGCCGTGGCCGCGCCGATGCCGCTCGAAGCTCCGGTCACCAGCGCGACCGTGCCCTCCAGAACCGGCTTCACCACAACCGCCTCCCTTGCTCGCAGGTACCGCCCAGATAGCCAAAGGTACCGGCCTGAGGATGGGCTTAGCTAAGTCGCCGCCATGTCGCCAAGCTTGGTATGGCCAGATACTGCCATCTTGGATCTCGACGACGGACCATCTGCCTTCGTATGGTGCTCATGTGCGGGTGGGATGGCTCGTTTCCTCTCCCATCCGCTCACGGGGCAGGCAAATAAGTAACGAGGCGGTTCACGGGGCCTTGTTTCAACCGGGGAGAGGGGATGGCACCGATGCAGTGGCGTGCTGCCACCGTCGGCGGGATAGACACGACGGGGTTTGGACTTGATTTTCCCTGCGGGCAGGATCCGGAGCTGTTCTTCGCCGAGTCTCCGCAGGACGTGGAGCAGGCGAAGGCGATGTGCCGGGGATGCCGGGCCAGGCTAGCCTGCCTGGCCGGCGCGCTGGATCGCAGGGAGCCCTGGGGCGTCTGGGGCGGCGAGTTGCTAATGAGCGGCGCGATCATGCCGCGTAAGCGCCCCCGCGGCCGTCCTCGCAAGGAGGTCGTGATGGCTGGTTTATTACCCCCACTGGTTTATTACCCCCACTGGCCGGGCTGGTAGTCGCCGGCTGGCTGCTGGGTGATGACGTTCAGGCGGTTCCAGGCGTTGATACCAGCGATGAGGCACACCAGGGCTCCGAGCTGGTCCTCGTCGTAGTGCTTGGCGGCATTCGCCCATACCTCGTCCGTGACGCCGCCGGCCGCGTCGGCGATGCGGGTGCCCTGCTCGGCGAGTTCCAGCGCGGCCCGCTCGGCCTCGGTGAAGACCTTCGCCTCGCGCCACACCGCGACCAGATTCAGCCGCTGCTGGCTCTCCCCCGCGTGCAGGGCGTCCTTGATGTGCATGTCGGTGCAGAAGCCGCAGCCGTTGATCTGGCTGGCCC
>PMHK01000265.1 GCA_003156635.1 Acidobacteriota bacterium
ATCGGTGGGAAACGCGGGCGGAGTGGGCAGCACGGTTGCCGGCGTTTCGCGCGTGCCGTTCGTCGTGGGGCTCGACCGCTACCTTCCCGCGGCCTTCGGAAAAATTCATCCGAAGTGGAAAACGCCGTACGTCGCAATTTTAGTCCAAGCCGTTGTTTCCGGAGTGATTCTGCTGGCCACGCAGATCAACGAAACGGCCAACAGCGCCTACCAGATTCTGGTAGACGCCACGACCATCGTCTATTTTATTTCGCTGATGTACATGTACGCGGCCGCCATTCGGCTGGCGTATCGCAAAGATCGTGAGACCACGCCGGGCGCGGTCCTGATTCCGGGTGGCGTCTTAGGCGTGTGGATCGCTAGCCTGCTCGGTATTTTCGTGGTGCTGGGCGGAATCGCGCTGTCGTTCATTCCTCCCGCGGAATCGGCGAACAAATTTCTGTTCGTGGCTAAGCTGATCATCGGAACCGTGGCTTCGGTGCTGTTTGGGTTGGCTTTGTATTACCGGGGTGTGCGGGCGAAGGCTCGCGACGCCCGCGCGGCGTCGTAGAAATTCCGGTGGTTAGTGGACCGCGCGATTTTGCGTGGACATCTTGGTGGCGAGCGAGAAGCGTGGTTCCGGTTTCGTAAACGTCTCGGCGCTGCTGGTGACCTGCGCCGCGACATATTCTCCCACGGCCGGGCCGTGCTTGAATCCGTGGCCTGACCCGCCACCGACCAGCCACACATTTTCGAGTTGCGGATGCCGGTCGATCAGAAAATCTCCGTTCGACGTACTCTCATACTGGCAGACCCGCGTTTCCACCACTGGCGCGTTTTTCAGGACGGGAAAACGGCGCGCCACAAATTCCTTCGCCGATTCCACCGCGTCCGGACTGGCCACCCGCGACTGGGTGTCCGGATCGACCGGCGCGCCATGCCGGTCGTGGGCCACTTTAAATCCGCGCGATTCGATGTCCGGCATCCCATAAAATTCGTCTTGCAGATACAGCCAGGTTGGCATCGCGGGCTGCGTGAACTGCCGTTCGCCCGGCGGAACGCCGAAAAACAGAATTTCCTGGCGCGACACAAATATTCGCGAGCCAAGTACGTCCGGAAATATTTTCGGCAACCACGAACCGCAGGCGAAGACGAACGAGCCTGCCGAGATCTTTTCTCCGGTGCTGGTAGCAATCGATTCGAGCTTGTGCTGTCCTGATGGTCTGGCGATTCCCAAGTTACGATAATCCACGCCGGCGGCAAGCGCCTGATCGACCACCGCGCGTACTGCACGCCGCGCCATCAATACGCCGCTGTGCGGTTCGAAAATTCCCCAGGCGTCGTCCTCGAACGAAATCTGCGGATAGCGGCGCCGCAAATCGCGGACGGTCAATTGCTCGCACCCGACGCCGTTGTTTTGCAGCGTCGCAAGGGAATCGATCGCGTACTGATATCTGTCCGGAGCAATCCAGAGCACGCCAGTTTTATGAAACAGCTCGGGGCGTCCGGTTTCCGCGAATATTTCTTTCCACAGCGGAAGCGAGCGCATGGCGAAGCGCGTATAGATTTCGTCCGCGCCATAGCCCAGGCGGATGATGCGCGATTCGCCACCGGAGCTGGAGCGCGAATTCCCGGGACCGTAAGCATCCACCAGCAGGATCTTCGCGCCGGATTTCTGCAGGAAGCGCGCGGACCACGCGCCAAAGACGCCGGCCCCGATCACCACGACGTCGTAGGTCGCGGGCACTAGAAGCCTTCCTCGGCCAGTTTCTTTACGGTGATGCCGTTCGCCGCGGGAGCTTCGTCCTTCTTCAGCAGGCCTTCGACATATTTCGCCAGAATGTCGGTCTCAATGTTGACCGGGTCATTGACGCTCATCATGTGGACGTTGGTGTTTTCGTGGGTGAAGGGAATGATTGCGATGTCGACAATGCCGTCGTGCCACTTCGCCACCGTCAAACTGATGCCGTCGATCGCGATCGAACCTTTTTCCGCGACGTAGCGCCGCAGATTTTCCGGAACGCGCACGGAGAGCCACCAGCTGTCGCCTTCCGGAACCAACCGCGTGACGCGGCCGACTCCGTCCACGTGGCCCTGCATAAAATGGCCGCCCAGGCGCGCGCCAGCGGCCAGCGGCCGCTCCAGATTCACCAGGTCGCGCGGTTTTTTTTCGCCGAAATTCGTGCGCTGCAAAGTTTCGCCGGAAAGCTGCGCGGAAAAATGCATCGGATCAAAATGCGTCACGGTGAGGCAGCAGCCGTTCACCGAAATGCTGTCGCCGAGTTTCAGGCCGTCGGCGACCGAGACGTGCGGGCCAGGCTGCGAAGGCAGGTGCACCAGCAACGCGCCGCCCCTGGCGTCGAGGTGCAGCGATTCGATGCGGCCAACCTGCTCGGTAATTCCGGTGAACATTTATCCAGTGTCCTTGAATGGATTAGTTTTTTTCGCGCGAATCGCGGCCAGGAGCCGGTGGATGAAAATATCCTTGCAGCACAAAATCAGGTCCACACGCGCGCAATTTCAAATTGGTCAGCAGCGGCGATTTGGCAAAAAACCGCGAAGGGATGCGGGCCATCGGCACGCCGCTTCCGCCCATAATTTTGGGAGCATAAAAGAGAACCATCTTATCCACAAGCCCAGCCTCGAGCATCGCCCCATTCAATTCCGCGCCTGCTTCCACCATCACGCTAAGGATTTCCCGCCGGCCCAGTTCGCGAATCACGTCGCGCAGATCGATGCGCCCGCGACGCGTCCGAAGCCGCACGACTTCGACGCCCGCGCGGATCAGCGCGCGGGCCTTTTTTGAAGCCGGGGATTCGCCGGTGAACACCAGCAGATCATTTTCGGCGGATCGAACCAATTCCGAGCGC
Source organism: Acidobacteriota bacterium (assembly GCA_003156635.1). GTDB lineage: Bacteria > Acidobacteriota > Terriglobia > Acidiferrales > UBA7541 > Palsa-295. The sequence goes on from PMHK01000265.1 coordinate 2,850, forward strand.
AACGGCAAGCGCAGCCGCGAATCGAGAACCACGCGCAGCAGGCGCCGGCGGCGAGGCAATCCCGATCGATCGTTCAGCCGCGGATCGTCCGCCAGTACGGTGCCAATTCCGGTGAGCAGCGCGTCGGCTACATGCCGCATGCGCTGCACTTCTTTGCGCGATGCCGGCGAGGTTATCCAGGTAGCGCTGCTGGCGCGCAGCGAAATTTGACCGTCGAGCGTCAGCGCAGTCTTCAATGTCACGAACGGACGCTTGCTGACGATCCAGCGGGAGAACGATTCGTTCAGAGTTTGGGCCTCGGATTCGCCAACGCCAATCGTCACCGCGACTCCGGCGCGGCGCAGATGCTGAAATCCCTGGCCGGCGACGACCGAGTGTCGATCGCGCATCGCGCCGACCACTCGCGAAATTCCTGCGGCGACGACGGCGCGCGTGCACGGTCCGGTACGCCCGGTGTGGCAGCAGGGCTCGAGCGTGACGTACAGCGTCGCGCCCTTCGCGCGCTTGCCGGCCTGGCGCAGCGCGACAATTTCGGCGTGGTCCCGTCGTTCGTAAACGTGAAAGCCTTCGCCGACCACCCGGCCGGATTTCACGATCACGGCTCCGACGATAGGATTCGGATGAGCCAGGCCCACGCCGCGTCGCGCAAGATCAAGCGCGCGGGCCATCCAGAATTCATCGGTGAGCGCGATTTTCTTCTTCATCGTTGTGCGGGAGGCCACGGTGCCTAATCGAAAAGGGAATTGACGTAGGTTTGCGCGTCAAACGGCACCAAGTCGTCAATCTTTTCGCCAGTGCCCACGAACCGCACCGGCAAATTCAGTTCGCGCGTAATCGCCACGACGATTCCGCCCTTCGCTGTGCCGTCAAGCTTGGTCAGCACAATGCCGGTAACGCCCGCGTGGCTCCAGAATTCGCGCGCCTGATTCAAGCCGTTTTGGCCGGTGGTGGCGTCGAGCACCAGCAGCACATCATGCGGCGCGCCGGGAATTACTTTCGCGGCGGTACGCTTCATTTTGTCCAGCTCGGCCATCAAATTCGATTTGGTGTGCAGGCGCCCGGCGGTATCGACGATGACCACGTCCGCGCCACGCGCGCGCGCCGACGTAAGCGCGTCGAAAACCACTGCCGATGGATCGGCGCCAGGCTTTTGCTTGACCAATTCCACCGCGGAGCGGCGCGCCCAAACTTCCAGCTGTTCGATCGCGGCGGCGCGGAAAGTGTCGGCGGCGGCCAGAACGACCTTCGCGCCTTCTTTGGTCAGCCGATTCGTCAACTTGCCAATGGTCGTCGTTTTGCCGGTGCCGTTTACGCCCACCACAAAAATCACCCGCGGCGCGGCGGTGGCCTTGGCGTCGAAACCATTCGAACTGATCGACGGCGCCGTAAGAATTTTCAGAATCTGGTTTTTCAGTTCGCGCTTCAGCGAACCCGGTTCTTCCAGCTTGTGTTCGTTCACTTGCTGGCGCAGCCCGGCCAGAACTTCCTTGGTGGTTTGCACCCCGATATCCGCGCTCAGCAGCGCGGATTCCAGTTGCCGCAGCAGTTCCGGATCGACCGGGCGGTCGCCGGTGAGAATCTGCTCGACCCGCGCCGCCAGTTCCGTGCGCGTCTTGCTGACGGAATCCTTCAAGCGTTCGAGTAGCGTGGGTTCCGGAGGTCCAAAGAGGGAGATCATGGGTGTCTGGTCGTCGAAGGTTCTGCGCGCTTCTGTTCTGAACCTTCAATTGTAGCAAAGAGCAGGGGAGGGAAGAAAAGCGCCAGAGAATCCGTCCGCGCCGAAACGCGCTACACTGGCCGCGCTCACATGACGATGTCACTGGTCCTGGTCTGGATTCTACTGCTCGGATTTGCCGCGGCCGTCGTTCGCACGAATTTCTTCCGTGCCAAGCACTTCTTCATGCGCTTGCGGAGCCGCAACTGGCCTGTCGCCGACGCCACCGTCCAACCGGGTGCGACAGCAAGGATTGCGTTGGGCGGTAACCGACACTTTCCGTCATTTCGACTCGTTTCCTTTTCGGGCTATCGTTTCGTGGTGATTGGCAGCCACTATGCGGGAATGTTCGCTCTATATGGCAACGATGAAAGCGCTCGAGATCTTCAGCGCGTTTTGATCGGGACGCCGATCAAAGTCCGTTACAATCCGTCCGACCCGAACACATCCTATCTGGCGGATATTCACGATTCCCGATTCCGGGGACTGACCGCTACTCAGAACTCCGCCATTCTCGATCAGTCTCCGGCATTCGACCTTCGGGACGTCATGTCGTAGAACTACTCAAGGAAAATTAGAGGGAGCCGTGGCCTACTCGTAGCGCAGGGCTTCGGTTGGGGCGATGCGGGATGCTCTGCGCGCCGGAATGTACGCCGCCAGCATGGTCACGACAAATAGTGTTGGCACCACAACGACGTAAGCGAGCGCGTCGACTCCGCCGGCATCGAAGAGCATGGAATTCATCAGCCGCTCAACCGCGAAACCCATGGCGAGGCCGAGCGCCGTTCCGATCCCGACCAGCACCAAGCCCTTGCCCATGACCAAGCGGAGAACTTCCGAGCGTCCCGCGCCCAGGGCCATGCGGATGCCGATCTCGTGGGTTCTGCGGCTTACGTTGTAGGCGATCAATCCGTATAGCCCGGCCACGGCCATCAACAAACCGACCAAGCCCATCGCGCCCACCATTTTCATCGCGATTTTTGGTGATTCCACGGCCTGGTTCCGATAGTACTCCTCGTACGCTCGGGTATCGATCATCGGCAGGTTCGGATCGAGCGTGCGGACCGCGTCCTTCACCGTTTGCACCAGCTGAACCGGGTCGCCGCCGGAACGCACCATCAAAGTCAGGCGCGCGATCGGATGCTGGGCCAGCGGCAGATATATAAAGTCCGCGGGAAAGTCGGCGGCGTTTTCATTCTTGATGGTTTCCGCCACGCCGACAATCTCGACCACAGCTCCGTCGCGGCTATCGAGTCGGATATGCTCCCCCACGGCATTCTGGCCCGGCCAATAGTGTTTCGCGAACTGCTCATTCACCACCGCGACGCGGGGCGCCTCCGCGGAATCCGACTGCAGAAATCCGCGGCCACCCAGAATCGGGATGGCCATGGTGTTGAAATACCCCTGGTCTACCGTGTCCATGGTCGAGGTGAAATTCTCGCGGTCGCGCGGCAGTTGCAGGCCATCGGGGACGAAGGCCAGGCCGTCGAAATGATCGGTTCCGAGCGGGATGTTCTGCATCAAGGCGTCGCCCTGCACTCCGGGAGCTTCACGCAAGCGTTCGGTGAGCAGTTTGTAGAACGCCTGGGTCTGAGCCGGGTTGTACTGCACCAAGCGCGGATCGAAGGTGGTCATCAGCAGATGATCTTTCTGGAAATTGGTTCCGACCTGCAGGTCGCGCTGGAAACCGCGCACCATCAGGAAGGCCGCGGTCAGCAACATCAGCGAGGTGGAAACCTGCGCCACCACCAGGACATTGCGGCCCCACATCCGTTTGCGTCCCGGGACATCGACTTCCGCCGATTTGATTCCGTTCACCAGATCGACGCGCGTACTCTGCAGCGCCGGGGCCAGCCCGCAAAGCAGAGCACTCAACATCGCCAGCGCGAGACTGGCCAGGAGCACGCGGGTATCCATGCGGAACGGCAGCGCGAGCGGCAGATCGGTCATCAGCACGATCTGATCGAAAGTGTGAAACCACTCGACGAACGCGTAACCGATGGCGATTCCGCCCAATCCACCTAGTGTGGCCAGGATCAGGCTCTCGGTCATCAGTAAGCGGATCAGCCGGCCGCGCCCGGCGCCAATCGACAACCGTATGGCGATTTCTCGCGCACGGGCGCGGCCGCGGCTCAGCAGAAGTCCGGCCACGTTGGTGCAAGCGACCAGCAGAACCGCGAGTGAGAGAACCACAAAGATTACCGTGAACTTCCAGTTGGCATCGTCGACGCGGGTCCGCATTTCGAACTGGGTATGGACCGCGGCGCCGCGGCCGCGATTAGCCTTGGGATATTCGCTCTCAAGGTTCTTGGCCAGCACCGCGAGCTCGTTCTGCGCCTGTTGCAGCGTCGCGCCTGGTTTCAGACGCGCGCTGACCCGCAACTCGCGATCGTCGCGGTCCTCAAAAAAATTCTTCTGGATGTCGGTCGAAAACACCGGCGCCATCGCCAGGGGAATATAAAAGTCGGGACGATCGAACATTTGCATTCCCGGGAACTTTTCGGGAGCGACTCCGATCACGGTGAATTGCACGCCGTTCAGCCGGACATGGCGGCCAACCACGGATGGATCGCTCCCAAATTCGCGCCTCCAGAATTCCGGACCGAGCACCACCACGGCGTCGCGCCCCGGCACCTGGTCTTCTTCCAGCCGAAAACTGCGCCCCAGCTGCGGCTCCACGGCCAGCACATGCAGGTAGTTCCCGGAAACCATCATTCCACCGGTGACCCGCGGCGTGCTGGCCGCGTCGGCGCTGAAGCCGACCGCCTTCATTTCGGAGTTGGCGATCACACCCGCGTAGCTCTGAGTTTTGTCGCGCAGGTCCAGATACTCGCGATAGGAAAAATCGTCGAAGCTGCTGTCATGCGTGGTGCTTACCAGCGTGACGATTCCGCTCGGATGCGGCACGGGGTAGGGCCGGAAGATCAGCGCATCCACCATGCTGAAAGTGCCGGAAACCATGCCAATCCCAAGCGCTAGAGTAACGATCACGAAGATGGTCAGCCCGGGTGTGCGGCGCAGGCTGCGTACGGAGAAGCGTAGGTCTTGAAAAAGTGTCTCGACGAAATGACCGCCCAGTGCTTCGCGGGCTTCTTCTCTGAATTTTTCGAAGCCGCCGAATTCCAGGCGGGCGCGGCGTTCCGCTTCCTTGCGGGAAATTCCGCGGCGCTGCAGATCATCGGCACGATGCTGGATGTGCGAGCGAAGCTCTTCCTCCATTTCGCGATGCACTTGACCACGTTGCAAGAAAGCGGAAGCCAGCGATCGTATCGCAGAGAAGATGCTCATACTTCCTCCGGTTGCGTTCCCAGGGCGCTGGCGATGGCGGTGGCCAGGCGGTTCCAGGTGTCGGTTTCTTCGCGCAGACGTTTACGGCCGGCGGCGGTCAGTTCATAGAATTT
>PMHK01000058.1 GCA_003156635.1 Acidobacteriota bacterium
GCCCGGCACCACCGTGGTGTATCCGTCCTTGCCCAGCACCCTGATTTCGGCGTCGTCCGAAATCGAGGACGGCGCCGCCGTGCGCGCCAGCGCGATCTCCGCCTTCTGGTCCGCGATTAAATACTGATCCAGCGGAGCCATCGTCGGATACGGATCCTTAGCTGCCGGCGCCGTTTGCGCCGGGGCCGGCGGCGCGCCGAACCACAAAACCTGGGCAAGCAACGTTACCGCAAGCAAACCGATCGTTTTCGTTTGCATTCAATTCTCCNNTATGCGCAATTTTTACGGCAGGCCCGGAAACACCCAGTCTCGTTGAGACGGTTACTTTCTGGATGCAAGTAACATCTGATAGGATGGCCAGCTGAAAAAAATGCCGGAGGCATCGTTGGCGCGTACCCAGCCGTGGCGGCACCCAGCGGGCGCGGCACCCAGAACCCGCGCTCGCAAGAATCGCGTCGGACTAGAAATTAAACCCACCAAAAAAAGGCGGGATGCAAAATNNCATTTTACTCTTGTGATGCCGGTTCGGTTAGAAGCTGATCCTTCCACCGAATTCGATCACGCGCGGCGCGCCCTGAGCGAACGTTCCGGAACCAAGTCCGTTCTGGAACGAGAAGCGATCTGCCTTCGTCGTATTGGCCACCGATCCGACGGTTCCATCCAAAACACCACTCAGCAGGTTGTCCGGCCCATTGTAGGTCGGGTGGTTGAAGAGGTTGAAGAACCGAACCTGCGGTTCGATTCGGAAACTCTCCCAATGACGAATCGGCCGGAAGGAATAACCCAGCGTCATATCGAACGTGAACAGCGCGCCGTTCCCCACTTGACCCCGCGGAGCTGTGGGGATCTGCAGGTTCGAATATCGCGCCGCTCAACCCGGAGGCGGGTTGAGCGAAGGAGTGACGGCGCAAAGCGTCGTCAGCTGCTGCTGGGTAAATAATCCCGCCGCGACCAAAGCCTGGCCCGCCGGAGTGAGCTGGTTGCCAAATGCATTGCTGTATTTGGTCAGCGCATGGTTCAGATCGTCAGCTTTAATTCCTCGGCCGAATGAACCCACTTGCGTGCCGGGAATCGGTGCGACACCGGGCTGACCGTCACCATTCGTGTCGGTCTGCAGGATGTCCTCAGCCACGCTGTTGGTCGCAAACGTAATGGTCTGCGGCAACGCCGTGTACCAGTGAGTGATGAAGTCCAACCGGAAACCCTTCGGAAGGTCCATGATCACTCCGCCCGAAAGTTGCGAGGTTCGGTCCAGGCTGTTCGGCCCGATGTATTTGCCGGGATCCCGGAAATCGAGCGCGCTGTTGACGAAGTCGCCGTCGGTCGCCTGCGCATTGAATCGCGAGAGCGAATACGAAATTGGCGTATTCAATCTCGAGATGAAGCGTACCGGGCTCCGGACGTCCGACCGCAAGACACTAAACGAAGTTCTGCGCGGACGGAATTGCGATGCAGGAATGCAAAAGGGATTCGAGGTACTTCGTTCGCCGGAGTTTTTCGCACTGCGGCTTACGCGTACGCGATGCTGGCGGGCTCAGCGCGCCGGCCTACGCCCAATCTGAAAATGGGTTGTGAATCTTTCCAGGCCCGACCGGCTTGGCCGACTTCGTCGGACGTTGTTCCGGCTGCTCGCCCGGCTTGGATTGTTCTTTGCGTTCCTGGCCTGCGCCCATTCGCACCACGCAGGAATCGGACTCCATTTCGATTTCGGAGGACGCATTCAGGAGTTTCCGCCGGACCCGATCGGTCTCGCGCTTGGCCGCCGCCTGCTGCGCTTCATACACCGTGTTCATCTGAATGTTCGCGTGGATTTGGTTGATGTGCCCGTGCACGGTTCGATCTCCTCGCCGCTGGTCTGCTCGGCACTGCGCCGCCAATAGGCGGCAAATTAGTCCCTAACGCCAGCGCTCGAATGATCGGAGCAATCGATATTCCAAAGGGGAGGGGTCCGCGACGCTGCCTTCTGGCCGCGTCGACCGGCGTGCTGCGGCGCGCATCATTGCAAACTTCCAATTACTCGGCGACAAAAATACCAGCCGCAGTTCGTCTGCAGATTACGATGCGTTCTCCGAGCGGTTTATTTCGGCAGCTCGGCGCCGGCGGCCTCTGCCACCATGTAGGCTGCGTACCAATCCGGCCAGTCCTCGTCGCGCTTGCCGGTGAGCTTCTCGTGTTCGCCGTGCGCGGCTTCGGCGCGACGCAGCGCGCCGGCCAAATCCGGCACCGTGGCAAAAGTCGTGGTCGCCGGATCGATCCGGCCGGGCAGGCGCGCGGTAATTTGCTGGAACAGCCAGCCGTTGCCATCCGGATCGCTGAACGAGGCGAACGAACGGTAGCTGCGATTCTCCGGGTCCGGACCGCTGACGCGGATGCGCCCGAACAGATACGGCTGGTCCGGGCCGGAGTACACGGCGTTCCCGCCATGAAATACTTCGCCAACCTGCACGCCAAAGCCGAGCAGCTCGTTGCGCGCGGCTTCCACGTCGGCAACGATCAGGTACATGCCCTGCGCCGAACCCGGCGCCGCACCGGTAACATTCTTGCCGAAAATAATCGAGCAGCTGGAGCCCGGCGGCGTGAACTGGACCACCCGAAAATCTTTGCCGTTGTCGTAATCGGCGTCGAGCCGCCAGCCGAGCTTGGCGTAGAACGCCTTGGCGCGGTCCACATCCGAAACGGGGATGACCACGATTTCGAATTTCATCGGGATTGTGACGGGGCTGGTGCTGGGTTCGCTGGCCGGAACGGGTTTGCTGCTCATGGCTGCCTCCGAGATGCGGTGGGGCGATACTCGCGCCCCCACAAAATAATCCAGAACAATTCCCTGGTCAATGCGGACGTTTGCGCTGAAAGTTCGCAGCTGAGATGACTCGGTCCGAGCAAAAGATCCAAAGTTCTTCCGCGACCGCAACCTCAAAAATCTCTGCTTTCCTTTTTTATAAACCGTTAGTTCGGTCCGGTGAATCAAAGCCACACAGCCGATTCGATGTCGCCAAGCGGTTGGCGGTGGAAACACGTCAAATGGAGTAAGAAATGAGTAATCCAAGTTCGATAAAGCCGAAGCGAGTGGCATTGGCGACGGCTTCGCGATAAACCGGGACGGGCCGCCAGAGCGCGTCGAGACGGCGCATCGATGCCTCGCATCGCCACAACGCATCAACAAATGGAACATTCCTCCACGTTTCACGGCCCAACCGGCCGATTCGAGTTACCGTGGTCCCATGGCCGTTAATCTATTCAGCCTGAATGGAGTCGCCCACAAGCAAATCGTCCAGCGCGCCTGGACCGAAATCCGCGCGGACGACGTGCTGGGCCGCGCCGCCCAACTGGCCTACTATTTTTTCCTGGCGCTCTTCCCTTTCCTGATTTGCGTGATTGCCACCCTCAGCGTTTTCGGTTTCGCCGACCGCGGCCGCATGTTGCTGCTGTTCCTATTGGCTCGCTTCGTGCCCGCTCCGGCCGTTCAGCTGATCGGCGCCACCATCGATCAGGTCATCCAGGGCAGCGGCCCGCTGAAAATGTCCTTCGGCATCGTCGCCTCGCTGTGGTCCGCGTCCATGGGCATGGGCGCGATCATGAGCACGCTGAACGCCGCCTACAAAGTGCCGGAGACCCGTTCGCTGTTCCGGCAATACCTGGTCGCGATTGAACTCACCGCCGGAATTGCGGTCTTGTTGATCACTTCGGTGCTGATTGCCGTTTTCGGCGACGACGTGATCGCCGCGCTCGCTTCCGGAAATTTTGTTTTCGCCGTTTGGAAAATCGCCAAATGGCCGCTGGGCTTCGTCCTGCTCGCGCTCGCTTTCGAAATCACCTACTACTTCGCTCCGGATCTCAGCGAGCCCGACTGGCACTGGATCACGCCCGGAACCCTCGCCGGAATTTTTCTGCTGATTGCCGTCTCCATCGGCTCGCGCATTTATCTTCGCTATTCCAGCTCCTATGGCGCAGCCTACGGTTCGCTCGGCGCCGTCATCGTGCTGCTCCTCTGGTTTTATCTCAGCGGCATCGCCCTGCTGGCCGGCGGCGTGCTGAACGCAGTGCTGCAAGATCCGGTCGCGGCCAACATTCCGGCGCCATCGTCGCCGGCCGCCGCGCCGAATATCCTGAGCTGACCATCCTCGATCGCCGTCTTTCTTACTTATTCTGAGCTGCGCTCGTTTCGGGCTGATCCTCGGGAAGCACCGGCAGCACTACGGTGTTCGTGGCCGTGGGATCCTCGCGCAATTTTATGTACAGCCGAGTATCGGCGGGGCGCGGGACGCTGATGGTGGAATCGACGAAGCCGGTCGGCACCGGCGCGGTGTGCGTGAATTGCTGGTCGGAACCCACCGAATCGATTAGGAATAAATTCGTGCCGCTCAGTTGGCACGCTTGGTCGGCGCTTTCCGGGCAGCGCAGTTCCTTCAACACCGGAACGCGCACGAGGGTGGCCAGCGGCTGCCAGTCTCCTTTTCGCCCGTCGGCTTGCACCGGGCGAAATTGCAGCTGCCCGAACGCGGATGGCCCGAGCGCTTTGTGCGGATCGACCATCGCGAGAAAGGTTTCGGAATCGCGCAGCACCAAAGTTCTGTCCGCCACGCTGAGCAGCACACTGAACGATTCGTCGGCGTACCAGGCGGAGGTTAGACACTTCGGGTTCGTGTCGAACAAATCCGTTCGTATCGCCATCGCATCCAATCCTGGATAGGCAGGCGTCTCTCAAATATCGAGCAAAGTCCGTTTAGAGTCAGGAGGATCGATGGCGCAAGTTTGGTTAGTTACCGGTAGTTCTCGTGGGCTGGGTCGCGCGATTGTGGAAGCTGGCCTCGCCGCGGGAAACAAAATCCTGGCCACGGCGCGCGACGTTGAATCTCTGCGTGACCTGGCGCAGCGCTACGGCGAGCAGATGAAGCTTTTTGCGTTGGACGTGACGGACGAAGCCGCGGCGGCTGGCGCGCTAAAGGCGGCGATCGATACATTCGGCTCGCTCGACGTGGTCATCAACAATGCGGGCTACGGCAATCTCTCGTCGGTCGAAGACACGCCGCTGGCGGATTTTCGCGCGCAGATCGAAACCAATCTCTTCGGCACGATCATCGTCACCAAAGCCGCGCTTCCCTATTTTCGCGAAAAGAAAGCGGGGCATTTCCTTCAGTTTTCTTCGATGGGCGGCAGGATCGGACCTCCCGGACGCGGTCCGTATTCCGCCGCGAAATGGGGCGTCGAAGGTTTTTCCGAAGTGTTGTCGCGCGAAGTCGCGCCGCTGGGCATCAAGGTGACCATCGTCGAACCCGGCGGCTTCCGCACCGATTTCGCCGGCAGCTCGACCAAGCTCAGCGAAGGCCGCCCCGAATACGATTCGACCGTGGGAAAAACCGCCAGGTTTCAGCGCGATTACAACGGCAAACAGCCCGGCGACCCGCGCAAAGCCGCGCAAGCAATCCTCCAGCTAACCCGCGAACCGAATCCTCCGCTGCGGCTCCTGCTCGGCAGCGACGCCTACAACGGCGCGGAGAAAAACGACCTGGCGCGGCTAGAAGAAGCGAAAAGGTGGAAAGAACTCAGCATGTCCACCGATTTTGAAACGTAGATCAGCTACCACCTTCCCCAAAATTACTTTCGAGGCTTATAATCGCGGAGTCGGTGTTCCTGCCGTCAAGGAGGTGATCCCTGAGGTACACGAAAAATTAGAAGCAAACGAGCGGGGCGGCTGTGAACGATCCAGCCGCCCTTCTTTTTATTTCTGCAGCCCGCCGCAAACTCGCTTCCTCAATAACGCGCCCGGCGTTATCATCGAGTCACCGTCGCCGAAAGGAGTGCGCATGAAAATCGCTGTGATCATCGTCCGCATTTTTGTGGGCATTGCTTTTGTCGCCTTTGGTGCCAACGCCTTTTTAAATTTTATGCACCCGCCGCCCATGCCGCCCTCTGCCGGGACCCGCTGGGTCACCGCCATGGTCGAGACGCGCTACTTCTTGGTAGTGGGTGCCGCGCAAGTGCTCGGCGGCTTGCCGCTAATCATCAATCGTTACGTGCCGCTGGGCCTCGCCATTTTGGGCCCGGTCATCGTCAACATTCTTTGCTACCACCTGCTCATGAACCACGAAGGAATATCGGGAGCGTTCACCGCCGCCGCCCTCTGGCTCTTCCTGTTCTACGCCTACCGCGAATATTTCTCCTCGCTCTTCGTCCAACGCGCCCAGCCGCGCTAAGTAAACACCGCGCAGCACGACAATCCGAAATCGTTGCGCGGGGTGGAACGCCGCGATCAATCACGAGAGTCAAATCGTCGCCGGCACGCCGTAGAATTGTGGCATGGCGTTTGCGCCAAACATCGAACCCGGCCATAGCTGGACGCGCGTCGACGGCATCGATTTGCTGCGCGGCCTCGCCATTTTTTTGGTGTTGATGAATCACGTGAACATGCGTTTCTTCCTGGCCAAAGTTCCCTATGCGCAGGGATGGCCGCACCAGCTGGTCGCTTCGCTGGTCTGGCACGGCCAATTGGGCGTTCAAATCTTTTTCGCCGTGTCCGGATTTTTGATCACGTCTACGTCTCTGCGCCGTTGGGGTTCGCTCGGCGCGATCAGCGTGCGCGATTTTTACTGGCTGCGTTTCGCGCGCATCGCGCCGCTGTTTCTTTTGCTGCTGCTGGTGCTGAGTGCCTTACACTTGGCGGGCCTCCACGATTTTGTAGTCGGCGCCACAACCGGAGGCCTCGGCCGCGCGCTGTTTGCCGCGCTGACGTTTCACGTCAACGTGCTGGAAGCCCGGCGCGGTTATCTTCCTGGAAATTGGGACATTCTCTGGTCGCTCTCGGTGGAGGAAATGTTTTATTTGTTTTTTCCGATCCTCTGCTGGGTCTTCGCCCGAAGACTGGGTCGATTCGGGGGCGCCACAAAATTTCTGGTGCCGCTGCTACTGCTGTTCGTCGTGCTCGGTCCCTTCGCGCGCACGGTTTTCGCCCACGGCAATGAAGTCTGGGAAGAATATTCCTATCTCGGCGGCATGGACGCGATCGCGCTCGGCTGCCTCACCGCCTTGCTGAATCAAAGGATGCGCTTCTCCACTGGCGTGCTCCGCATCCTCGCCGCGACCGGCGCAATTCTGATGTCCCTGATTTTATTTTTTTCCATATCGCTCGAGCAGCGCTGGGAATTGAACGCCCGGGGGCTCGATATGTCGATCCTCGCCACCGGCACATGCCTGTTGATCATCGTGGCGGCGCAAACGCAATGGAGAAGCCCGCGCGTGCTGGGGCCGGTTTTAAATCTCGGCCAGCGCAGCTACGAAGTCTATTTGACCCACATGTTCGTAGTCTTCGCCTTCTTCAACCTTTTCCTGCTCGCCGGGAAACCGCGCCGCGCGGTTCCGCCGCTATTCTGCGCAGTCATCGTAGTCTCGGCCCTGCTCGGCGCGGCCACCGCGCGCTTCTATTCCGAACCGCTGAACCGTCGGCTGCGCAACGCCAGAGGAGATGGTCCAAACAAACTGGGCTCGGTCGCCGAAGCCGATAATATTCCCGCAGCGGCAGACTAAGCGCGCCACTTTCGTTCAGAATCGCCGCAACCGCAAACCCGGGAGTCTGGGCGAGAGCCCGGAGAGCGTAACGCAGATCGCGCAGCAAGTTAGTCATCGGATCCGGTTAAGGATAGCGTACGAAGCTGCCAGCTTGGACGCCGTAACAGAAGATTCGTTTTGTCAGACCCCACAAAAAGCGACACCTTTTCGAAATTATAGGCTGCGACTTCTCGCGGCTGATGGTATAGATTTACCCAGTTATGAACTGGTATCTCCAGGGCCTTCGAAAATATGCGGTGTTCAGCGGGCGCGCTCGGCGCCGGGAATACTGGATGTTCGAGTTGATCAACACGCTGATTGCGTTGGCGCTCTTCGCGATTGCAGTTTTGCTAGGCAAGGCCGGCTTCGAATACTTTATCAGCCTGCCGGTTGGGTATCTCTTTGCCACGGCGATCCCCAGTTTCGCCAAGCTGGTCCGCAGGCTGCATGACACCAACCATAGAGGTTGGTGGGTCTTGATCAGCGCAGTTCCGTTCGTCGGCCCGATCATCCTTCTCTTTTTTACCGTCAAGGAGGGCGACCCGGGCGAGAACCGCTTCGGCCCCGACCCCAAGGCGCTGCCGCTGGTGGCCGCCACCCCCACGATGGGTTACCTCGCTCCCCGGCTCTCGTAAGACCATGAGGAATGAAATCCATCGATGACCACTTGCGCCAACTGCTCGCGCTCATTCGATGACGACAAGTGCCCGTACTGCGGTGCCGCGCCGGAGCTCATCATCCATGATTCTCCGGTTCCGGACACGGGTCCGTGGTGGTCTCGACCGACCAATAAGCCGGGCTGGGATTTTCGACTCTACGCTTTCGGCGCCGCTTGCTGGGGGATTTACTGGACGGTGAAAACACTCGGCACGAAGCTCTCGATTATCCTGGGCATCCCGGCCCTGGGCATCGCGGCGTATTTGATTTGGCTCAGGTATCGCGATGACGAGCTGTAGCGTCGCGCCTCCGGGCGACTCGCGGCTGCGCGTAGAACTCCGGCGCGGCGGCAAAATGATCATGGGGCTGTGGTTCTTGCGCAGCGGTCGAAAGGGGGTTCAGTGAAACCCGAATTGGCGAATGTGAAGGCCTGTGTTTTCGATACCTTCGGCACAGTGGTGGACTGGCGCAGTTCGGTGATTGCCGAAGCTGGCAGTTGGGGCAAGGCGAAGGGCCTGAATATTGACTGGGTGGAATTCACCGACCGCTGGCGCCTCGGATACCTGCCGGCCATGGACCAAGTGCGGAAGGGCCAGATTCCGTGGACCAACCTCGACGATTTAAATCGTATGACCCTAGAAGAGCTGCTGAAGCAGTACAAAATCGAGGGGCTGAGCGAAGAAGAAAAGACCAACTGGGCGCAGGTCTGGCGCCGGCTGAAGCCGTGGCCTGATTCGGTCGAGGGGCTCGGCCGATTGAAAAAGAAATGCATCATCTCACCGTTGTCGAACGGCAATGTTGCGCTGATGACCAACCTGGCGAAATTTGGGGGATTGCCCTGGGATGTGATTCTGGCGCCGGATCTCGTCAAGCATTACAAGCCTGACCGCGAAATGTACTTATCGGCACCGTTTTATTTGGACCTGAAACCGGAAGAAGTGATGATGTGCGCGGCCCACGTTTTCGATTTGCGAGCGGCCCGCGATTGTGGCTTGCGTACGGGTTTCATCTACCGTCCGAACGAATACGGAGGTGGCCCGATCGGTGTGCCGGACGAAGCTAAACCCGGCGATTTTGACGTGGTCGCGGTAAGCATGATCGATTTGGCCCAGCAGATGGGCACCTAATCGGCCACACCGCCGAGTCGCTTTCTGCTGACAACTTCTGTTTCTTCGCCAGGCTCTCATTTTAGAGGAAATTGTCAACACAACCCTGATAACGCCGCCGGCGTAGTGCGTAGTGCGATGATGCCCAGCGCTTATATTTGAATTACTATTCTCCAAGGGCCCACAAAAAGGTCCGCGGGCAAGACATGCTGCACGGGAGGAAACATGCCGGACGCAATCACGAACGACCAAAGGATTCTCGCCATCATCCACGCCGCTGCAATCATTCTTGCGGGCTCGGGTGGAGCAGATACGGTGGAAGGCGCAGTTAAACAGGCCAACGAGATTTATATAGCGGTCGTCGAGAGCGTTTGACCCGAACTTCACCGCCTAACCGTCGGCAATCGTCGGTAACCTTTACTCCCGTATGGTCGATTCGCTGCGCGGGCAATCGTAGCCACGTGTTTGCAGGCGTGGTAAATTTCATCGCCGGAGCGCCGGTTCCCGGCAAAGCTTGCTGCTTGCTGGTGCCACAAATTCATGGCGGAAAGTCGTGCGGCGTATTTCCGTGAAAATCCTGGTCCAGCCAAACGAGAACTCGAAGCGCGTGTTGCGGCCGGAATTAAAGTCAAAGCCATCATTCATACTCGTTGACTGGAAAAAAAGGGAATGAGCTATTTAGCTGGAGGTTCCCCGGCATCCTGGGAGCTGGAAGAGGAACAGTTCTTCAACAGCCGCATCGCGAATCTGTCGCAGCGGCGGCGGTTGGCCGTGCTGCTGACCGTGGGCATGATTGCGGCCATCGAAATCTCCAACCGCCTCTCCATCAATGTGTTCCTCCCGGACATGCAGGGCAACGTGGGCGCCAGCTCCGATGAAATCAGCTGGGTCATCATTCTTTATAACGTGGGCTACCTCTGCTCGATTGCGATGGCGTCCTGGATGACGCGCGTGATCGGCACCCGGCGGCACCTGCTGCTGAGCATGGCGATCTATGCGACCGGCGCGATGGGCTGCGTGCTCAGCACCGGCAGCCTGGCGCGACTGCTGACCTCGCGCTTGATTATGGGATTCGGCGGCGGTGCGTTTCTGGTGCGTGTCGTGATTCTCGCCGGACTGTTGTTTCCCGGGAAAACGAAGATGGCGGCGGTCACCCGCCTTTATCTGGTGCTGGCGGTGTTTGAAGTTCCGTATCCGGTCGTCATGGGCTGGATTACCGATACGTTTCACTGGAATTATGCCTTCCTGGTTGATTTTCCTTTTCTGGCCATCGGAGCTTTTCTGGTTTGGAAGCTGGTCCCGCCGGGTTTGTTGTTCCGGCGCGAGGAAGGTAGCCGCGTTGACCTGTGGGGCGCGCTGCTACTGATTGCGTCGCTGGCCTGCCTGGAAACTGCGCTCAGCCGCGGAGAGCAGGATCTGTGGCTGCAGTCCGCCTGGATTGCTACGGCACTGATTGCGGCGGTGATTTTCTTTATCGCCTTTCTCTGGTGGGATTACCGGCCAGCGAACCGCTCGCCGGTCCTGCACTTGCGCCTGGTCGTGCGGAACGCCAATCTGCGCACCTTCTTCCTGGTGATTTTGATTGTGGGCGCGTTTTTTGGCGCCGGTCTTTACGTCGTGCCGCAATACCTGCGCTCCGTGCAGGATTACAGCGCCTTGCAGGCGGGCGGTTTTATTTCGATGTACACGCTCGGCCTGGGGTTGGGGTTGCAGTACGCTTTGCACCTGCTGCTGCCCCGCTTGGGCGCCATACGCACGCTGTTCGGCGGATTACTCATCCTGGTCGCGGCCTATGGCGTCATTTGCTATCTCTGGACGCCGACCACGCCCACCACAATCCTGGCTCCGATGCTTTTCCTGCAAGGCTTTTGCATCGGGCCGGTCATCCTCGCGGCCGGAAACGTGGTCTCCGCTAATGCGCCGATCGCCGAGGTCAATGACATTTCCACCACCTACTTCTTCGTACGCCAATTGGGAAACACCTTTGGGGTCACCGCGGCGACGGTCTTGTTCGATCGCCGGATGACGCTGCATTCCTCGCGCCTGCTGGACGTGTCCAATCGTTTGGACCCCACCACTACCACCACTTTGGCGCAATACGCGAATCTGATTCACCGCCATGGTCGCCCGAACAGCGTTCCGGGGGCGGGTGCCTTGCAGCTTTTTCAAGGCAACGTCATCACCCAGGCCAGGCTGTTCTCCTACATCGACGTCTCTTTCGGCCTGGCCGTGATCGGCGTGGTCGCGCTGATCTCGATCGCCGTCAGCCGAATAAAAATCAAGGGCGGCCCAATCCATTTTCATCCGTGGTAAAAAAAACGAACACATTCGCGGCAATGAACTTCAAGCCTTGGCACGCAGGCTGAGGAAATCTTCCAGGTGGCGCAGGGCGATGTCCGCTTTGGCGGCGACGGCTTCGACGGTGTCGAAGGCAATGTGCGGCAGCAGGACCGTGTTCGGCGCTTTGAATATCGGATCATTGGCTGGCAGCGGCGGCTCCGCGTCAAACACATCGAGGCCGGCGCCCGCGAGGCGATTTTGTTGCAATGCCTCGATCAGCGCCGCCTGATCCACCACCGGCCCGCGGGCTGTATTGATCAGGATGGCGGAAGGCTTCATGCGCGCGAACTGTTCCCGTCCGATGCAGTCGCGGGTTTCGGCGGTCAAAGGCAAATGCAGGCTGACGATGTCGCTGCGCGTCAAGAGTTCATCGAGCGCGACCTGCTCGATCGGCACATCAATTTTCCCCAGCGCGTGACGTTCGTAGCCCAGCACCTTGCAGCCAAAAGCGTGGCCGAGGCGCGCCACCTGCAAGCCAATCGCGCCGCAGCCGACAATTCCTAAAGTCGTGGCGAATAATTCGCGGCCGAGCAGCTCGCGGTTGTCGCCTCCGGCGCGGGCGATGCGGTCGGCCGCGCCGATGCGCCGCAACACCGCGATCATCAGGCCAATCGCCAATTCGCTGACCGCGTGGGTCGCGTAACCGGCCGCGTTATAAAGGATGATCCCGCGCGCTTTGCACGCTTCCTGATTTACGTGGTCGATGCCGGTAAACGCCACGCAGATCAGTTTGAGATTGGGGCAAGCCCCGATCACCGCCCGCGAAAGCGGGCGATTGCTCAGCAACAGCACGTCGGCATCGCTGACCTGCTTGATCAACTCCGCATCGGTCAGGCCTCGCGTGTCGGAGATAAAAAGGTGATGACCGCCTTTTTCCAGGAGATCTTTCAGCCGAGAGCGGATTGCTGCTTCGGGCAGGCCGAGGGGTTCAATAATTTTGACATTCATGATGCTGCCTCGATTCGGATTGTTCGCAATTCCGCCTCTGGAAATTTGAGGATTTCAGCGCCCGCTGCTTTCGAATACTTCAAGGGATTGGATGTTCGGCGTCGTTCGGTAGATTTATTCCTTCATGTTGCGGCCCGCTCCCCGTGACCCCAACACCGCTGAAGTTTTGCGATATACTTCCCGCCGTCACCAAAATCCTTGAACGGAGCCGCGCATGTCCTCCCCTGCACTCGCGCAACCCAACGACGCTCACGCCAAGGCGCTGGCCATCAATCTGGAATCTTCGATCTACGGCACGTTTGCGGAGATTGGGGCCGGGCAAGAAGTCGCGCGCTGGTTTCTCAGCGTGGGCGCGGCTTCCGGGACCGTGGCGGAAGCGACTTCGGCCTACGACAAAACCATCAGCGACGATATTTATGGCGCGGGCACGCGCTACGTTTCCAAAGACCGCCTAGTGGCCATGCTCAATTGCGAATACAAAGTGCTTTCCGAACGCCTGGACCAGGAGCGCGGCGCGACGACGCGTTTTTTTGTCTTCGCCGATACCGTCGCCACCCGCAATTATCAGGGGACCAACGAGCAGCACGGCTGGCTGGGCTTGCGCTTCCAGGCCGAGCCGAAAAGCCAGCCCAGCCAGATTCTGCTGCACATCCATCTGAAGGATTCTACGGCGGTGTTGCAGCAAAGCGCCATCGGGATTCTAGGAGTGAATCTGATTTATGCCGCGTATCACCAGCGCTCGTCGGCGGATGAATTTCTGGCCAGCGTGCTCGAGGAATTATCGCTGGAGCGCTTGGAAATCGACGTCATCGAACTCACCGGTCCGGCTTTTGCGGGCGTCGATTCGCGTTTGTGGTGCCTGCATCTGCTGCGCAGCGGGCAATCGCATGGCCTGGTCTTCGATTCGGCGGCGCAAGTGGTCGAGCCGGCGACTCCGCTGCACAAGCGTCCGGTGCTGGTGCATTCGACGCTGCATGGCGACGCTCAGGTGTCCGCGGCCGTGCCGTTCGACACCGCCCGCCAGCAATTTCTGGCGGAGGGAAAACTTTGCGATCACCAGCCGGCGACCGTCCTCGCGCTCTCCAAACGCAATTTCGAAGATCCGAATTTCGACAATGCGGCGCTGTTAGCCCGCATCGAACAACTGACTCCGATTGCCACAGTGGTCGTCACCGATTACACCGAGGGCTATCAAGCCATCGATTATTTTCGCCGCTACACCGCGGAACCCATTCGGCTGATTTTTTGGATTTCCGATCTGGTGCATATCATGCGCGAACGAGTGTACAAGTCTCAGCCGGGCGTCACGCTGGAGGGTCTCGGGCGTTTGCTTTTCACCGATGTGACCATTTATGTGGCGCCGATGAGCAAGGCCGCGTTCGCCGCCGCGCTCGGCGGGATGCCGGAAGGCGGCCTGCCCGAAGGTATTCTGCGCCCGGCCTCCGGCAGCGACTTCATCACCATCGACGATTTTTTCCCTCAGCCGCCCACCGAACATCTCTTCCGCTATCTGCGCGCCGCCGGCCGCATCCTGCCTCTGCAGCAAACGCCGGCGAAAGCGCCGGCCAGCCCGGGCGGCGGAAATTAGAATTTCTTCGCGCTGTAACATCCAATCCGCCAAATCGAACGTACGGCATAGTAGGTGAAGCAGCATACGTAGGCTTACTAACTACCGGCCGCTATGGTTGCCTTCGCCCGTAGCAACAATCACACAGGAGGAAATCATATGAGCAGTAATGAAGAAAAGGTACCGGTGCGTCTCGACGCGGAGCAGGAAGCAGCCAGCAGCCGGAGGACATTTCTGCAGCGTTCGGTTCTGGCCGGCGCGGCGGGAGCCGCGGGACTCGGCGTGCTCTTGGCTTCGCCCAGCGCCAACGCCCTGAGCGCTCTGACTCACGGCGGCGATGACCGCGAAGACGACGACCCGGGCCGGGGCAAGAAGCGCGACACGGACATTCTGATCGCCGCGGAGATTGCCGAGGCGCTGGCGGTGACCACTTACACCCACATCATCAATACCGCGCCGTTTTTTACCCGCATCCCTTCCGACGATCAGGGCTATCTCCGCGGGGCGCGCCAGGAAGAAATGTCGCACTACCTGCTGGAGCAATCGGTCACCGGCCAACCCACTCCGTTCACGTCTTTCTTCTATCCCAAAGGCATGTTCGAAGACACGCAGACCACCCTCAACGTGCTGGTGACGCTCGAAGATGCGTTCATCGCTGCGTATCTGGTCGGCGTGCGCGACTTCAGCACGCGTGATTTGCGCGTGACCGCCGCCCGCATCATGGGCATCGAAAGCGATCACCGCACGCTGGCGCGCGTGATTGGTCCGGACGTTGCGGCTCAGGATGGCGGCCCGATCAATACAATTACCGGATTGCAAGGCGTGGCCGAAAACGTGGCGCCGCCCAACAACAACGGCTACGAACGCACCCAGTGCTGGACGAAAATCGAACAAGCCGTCGCTGCGCTGACGCCCTTCGTGGACATCACCGCCGCGAAAGCGGCCGGGTTCGATGTGTCGAAGTCGTTCGGCTTCAACCCGTTTACTCCAACCCTGCCCAATCCCTTGGGAGCATTTATTTCTTTCGCCGGTTGTTAGTTTCGAATCGGACGCGGGGCGAGGTCTCGTGGGTCCACGAGCCTCGCCCGCTCTGAGCAACGAATGCTCGCGAAAGAGTAAATGCTCACAACCAGTACTGTGCCTTCGCAAACGCGCGCAATTGGCGCGATAGCTCAAAGTACTGTTCCGGGGGGCTTGGGGGTCTGTGCCTGACCGCTCAAGATCGAAACGGGTTTAGCGTTGCTTCTCACGATTTAGGCCGCGCCTCTCGATCGGTGATGAGATCCTTCGCTCCGCTCAGGATGACGAACCGGTGTTCGCCAGGCCTTGCGCGCCGCCGTTTACAGCCCGGTCATTTTCTCCAGAGCTTCCGGGTAGCGTTCGCCTTCCACTTTAATTTTTGACGACGCGGTTTCGATCTCGCGCAGATCTTCGGCGGTCAGCTGGATTTCCGCGGCGCCGTCGTTTTCATCCAGGCGCGAGAGTTTCGTCGTGCCGGGGATCGGCACCATCCACGGCTTCTGCGCCAGAATCCAGGCGAGGGCAATCTGCGCCGGCGTGGCTTTCTTGCGCGCGGCGATCTGGTTCAGCAAATCGACCATCGCTTGGTTGGCCTTCATCGCGTCGGCCGCGAACCGCGGCAGCCTGCTGCGGAAGTCCGTACTCTCAAACGTGGTGGTGTGGTCCATTTTTCCGGTGAGAAAACCTTTGCCCAGCGGGCTGTAGGGCACGAAGCCTATGCCGAGTTCTTCGAGCGCCGCCAGCACTCCATTGTGTTCGGGCCGCCGGAACCACAGCGAGTACTCGCTCTGCACCGCGGTGACCGGCTGCACCGCGTGCGCGCGGCGAATGGTTTGCGCGCCAGCTTCGGACATGCCGAAGTGTTTTACTTTGCCGGCTTTGATCAAGTCTTTCACCGCGCCGGCGGTTTCTTCGATGGGCACATCCGGGTCCACGCGATGCTGGTAAAACAAATCGATGGCCTCGACGCGCAGGCGCTTCAGCGATTCTTCGGCCACTTTCTTGATACTTTCCGGCTTGCTGTTGGTGGGAAACGCGCCGGGCTTGGCGCCCGGAACGATGTGGAAACCAAATTTGGTGGCGATCACCACTTTTCCTTTGTAAGGCTCCAGCGCTTCGCCGACCAATTCTTCATTTAGGTAGGGGCCGTAGACTTCGGCAGTGTCGAAGAAAGTGACGCCGCGTTCGACCGCGGTGTGCAACAACGAGGTCATTTCTTTTTTGTCTTTGGGCGGCCCGTAAGAAAAACTCATGCCCATGCAGCCGAGGCCGATGGCCGAAACTTCCAAATTGCTTTTACCCAGCTTGCGTTTCTGCATTGTTTCTCCTTCGAAAATCGGTGGCGCGTATTGGTTATGACGGCAGCGATCATGGCGTTACGAATGCTATGCTCAACACCAAGAGTGTAATCCGTGGGGCGCCCGCGCGCTTGCCTGATTCGCTGAAGTGCTTGCCTGATCCTTGAAGGCGAAAGCAACTACAAAGGCAACGGCTGCCCAGCCAAAGCTGGCCGCTACAGACGCAAGTACTTATGGGCTTGCGATGCTTCACCTGGGAGTGCTTCGACGCTGAGGCAAAGCGGCGGCGCTTCGCGCGGGATCGTTTGCATGATGATGTTGGCTTGGTCGAAAGCAGCGGCAAGCCACCGCACTCCAAAAGGTTCTGGTCGCGGCCATTCAGGTTGAGGCACGGTCTGCGCCGCGACCTCCCTACCCTTCCAGAAGCGGGAAGGATGGGGCACCCGGAAATTAGGGTCTGCGCGGCTTTCTTGCGCCGAGGCTTACTGAGGAAACGCGGGCGAGGATTTAAGTTTTTCGATTTGGGTGCGGTGGCGGTCGCAGTGGTGCGAGATCAGCAGCAGCCACTGGTAGCAATCGAGCAGGCCAAATTTGGGATGCGGGAGCGAGCGGCAACGCAGATCGTCGTTGCTGGCGACGACGAAGGCGCGGGTGCGCTGGCGGGCGGATTCGAATTTGGGGACCAGCTCGGCAAGCGGCCAACGGCCGGTGGGCAGGATGGTTTCTGGAGCCTCGAAGCGCAGCTGGCGCGATTCGAGCATGGTCTGGCGCAGCGCGTCGTCCTTCCCGGCCCAGTCTCCGGCGTGCGGCGGCTTGCTGGCGTCGGCCAGCGCGTTTTCCAGCCAACGCATCATGCCGAATTCGGCTACGTCGATGTGCTCGAGGCATTCGGCGGCGGTCCAGCGGCCGGCGGCTTCGCGGTATTCGAATTGTTGCGGCGTGAGGCCGTCCACGGTGCGGAGCAGCGCTTCGCGCGATTGATCCAAATCCTGCAGGAGAGATTCGCGTTCGGCGGGCGTCATGGTCGAACTCCCTTCTTGATTCGGTTTTTGAAATTGTTGGTGCTTGCTGATTCAAAGAGTAGACGTTTGAGAGGCGGGCGGGTAGCCATTTTGTTTTGGTGTGGATGGGAGGCGAGGTGCGGGTGAGATCGAAGAGGGGTCCTTCGTCGCTGCGCTCCTCTGGATGACGGCCAAATGCAGATGGGTGGCGCGGCGGCATTTTGCGGCGCGACTGCGCCTCGTTGCTGCGTGCTGGCGGGGGAGAAAGTCAAAAGCGTGGACGATTACCACCGAGGACGCAGAGAAAGGCCGGAGGACACGGAGAGTGGGTGACGACGCGGAGATAGGCCACGGCGGAGATTCAAAGCTGAAAACAACGGCTGCCCAGCTGAAGCTNNGCCACCGCACTCCAAAAGTTCTGGTCGCAGCGGTTTTGCGGGGCGGCGTATAATGCGAAAACTTTGATGGCTGCGGACATCATCGGAGTACTGATCGCGCTGCAGATTTTAGTGGTGGCGTTCGTCGCGCTGCACAACTGGATTCCGCTGGGGGCGCTGAACGATTTGCCAGCCGTGCGCGCGGAATTCCCTACCGGAAAATTGCTGCTCACGACGCTTAGTAACCTGACGCCGGCTGCGATCGGGCTCGGGGCCAGCATTTTTTATTTCAGGCGCGGCTTTCCGGATTGGCTGATTTGGTATTTGTGGATTTTCTACCTGTTGGCGTGCTGCGGCTCGCTCTGGGCCTGGTGGATTCCATATTTCTTCGGGGCCGGAAAAAAACGCATCGCGCGCGAGCAGGCGCTGTACCGAAACACCCACTCGTTTTTACCGGAACGCCATGGCCTGCGGCCGAACACGCTGCACGTAATTTTCGATGTGGTCACTGTAGCGATTTTGATTACCCTGGCGGTGCTGACCGCGCAGGCGCGGTGAGCGATGCGACGCGGAAAGAGCGCGCTATCCGAAAATCAACTCCAAAGCAAAAAGTCTGAAGATGGACAGCAAAGGTTATAATCCCCCGCGACGANNATGGGCGAAGTGTATCGCGCCAAGGACACGCGGCTCGGTCGCGAAGTCGCGGTAAAGATAGTTCCTCCCGCGTTTGCACTGGATCCCGAACGCTTGCGGCGGTTCACTTCGGAAGCGCAAGCCGTCGCGGCGTTGAATCATCCCAACATTTTGGCGATTCACGACATCGGTAGCGAAGCCGGCTCGCAATATCTGGTCATGGAATTTCTGGATGGCGAATCTTTGCGCGAGCGCCTGCAGGCGGGCGCATTATCGACGCGCAAAGCCACGGAATACGCGGAGCAAATCGCCAAAGGCCCTGGCCGCCGCGCACGACAAAGGAATCGTCCATCGCGACCTGAAGCCCGAAAATATTTTCGTCACCCGCGACGGCCACGTAAAAATTCTGGATTTTGGCTTGGCCAAACTGACCGCGGCGGAGCCGAAAGACGCTAACGAAACTCTGACGCGGGCCTCCGCCACGCAGCCCGGTGTGGTCCTCGGCACCGTGGGCTACATGTCGCCGGAGCAGGTGCGNNGATGAGCGCGATCCTGAAAGAAGAACCGCCGCCGCTGACCGAGACGCTGCGCACGATTCCGCCGGCGCTCGATCGCATCGTGCATCATTGTCTCGAGAAAAACCCGGCGGAACGCTTTCAGGCCGCGCGCGATGTGGCCTTCAACCTTGCCAGCCTCTCCGATATTTCGTCCACCGGCGCTGGTTCTTCCACCGCGACGGCCGCAACCGCTGCGGCATTCAAAAACATGCGCGCGATTGCGCTGGTCGCCGTCAGTGNNGGCGCAGCGGCGATGTGGTTTTTGTGGCTCCAAATGCCCAAGCATACTCCGGCGACTTTCGAGCGCATCACCTTCGGCTCCGGCAGCGTGGGTGCGGCGCGTTTTACGTCGGACGGCCAGACCATCATTTTCGATGCGGCGTGGGCTGGCGGCGCCAATCGCTTGTACCAGTGGCGGGCCGACGCCCCGCAGGCGCAGCCGATCGGAAC
>PMHK01000076.1:0-60995 GCA_003156635.1 Acidobacteriota bacterium
AATCCCGGCTCTCTACGCTGCGGAGCTCAGGATCCAGTTGCCGACCGGTTGAAGCACTCATTAGGTCCCCCATTTGGGCCGTTCAGCCGAAACAGCAATTAACGTATCGGCCATCGAGGCGAAGACAGCAGGCTCGTGGCCAAAGCGGGTGAGATCCGGGAACTGCAAGCCTTTCTGATTCAATCGGCTGAGAGGCACGGATTTAGCGAGGTCAAAACCCAAAACGGAATTAGCGTTTCCTGCGGGACGCAGCGTGCCAATGTGACACGGTATTAATGTCAGGTTAAAAAACGGAGAACAGAACGCCTTCGTCTTGCTTCCCGTGGCCGCTTCTCGTATCGTGGGTCACGAATCCACGAAAACTCCGACCGAAAAGGTGCAATGAAACGCGTTCTCGTAATCGAAGACGACAAAGACATCGTCGAATTAGTGCGTTATAACCTCGAGAAGGATGGCTATCAGGTAACGGCAAGCGCCGACGGGGCGACCGGGCTGGCACAGATTCGTAAGGCGCCGCCCGATCTGTTGGTGTTGGATTTGATGTTGCCGAAACTGTCGGGCCTGGAAATTTGCAAAGAAGTCCGCAAGGACATTGGGCTGAACCGATTGCCGGTGCTGATACTTACGGCCAAGGGCGAAGAAGCAGATCGGGTGGTCGGCCTGGAATTGGGTGCGGACGATTACGTCACCAAGCCGTTTAGCCCGCGGGAATTGACCGCGCGAGTGAAAGCGCTGCTGCGTCGAGCCGAACCCGGAACACCCTCCGAAAAGCCGATTGAGATCGGAACGCTACGCATCGATCCGGCGGCCTACCGGGTGACGCGAGCCGCCAAACCGGTGCCGATGAGCACGCTCGAATTTCGATTGCTGTACTTTCTGGCGGCGCGGCCGAATCGGGTGTTCACTCGCGATCAGCTGCTGGACGCGGTGTGGGGCACGGAACGATTCGTGACACCGCGCAGCGTGGATGTGTATGTGCGGCGGCTGCGCGAGAAAATAGAGCTCGATCCGCAACACCCGATTCACATGAAAACGGTTCGGGGCGCAGGATACTTGTTCGAAACCCGTGCGAGCTAGACTCTTCTGGAGACTAGGGCTCACCTATGTGGCCCTGCTAATCGCAGTTCTCATTGCCGTCTATTTGTATTCCGCGCGGGTGATCCGCAGCCAAGCAATACGTTCGGCAAATTCCGAGCTGACTTCCCTACTGAATGTGGCCCAAACACGTCCGCCGCAGGCGAGCGATGCCGAGGAGCTGCGGCAGTGGACGGAATGGATGGCGAAGAGCGGCGCACGCGTGACCATTGTCGGCAGCAATGGCCAGGTTTTGGCCGATTCGGCAGCGGACGCGGCCCACATGGAAAGTCATGCCGATCGCCCGGAAATCGAGCAAGCACTGGCGAATGGCCGCGGAGCGTCGGTGCATCGCAGCGTGACCCTGGATCGCGAACTGGTGTATCAGGCGGTGCGTTATCAAGAAGCAAACGGCCAATCGCTGGTGATTCGCCTGGCGGTTCCGTTGTCGGAGATCGATCTCTCGGTGAAAGAACTGCGGGGGCGTTTGTTGATTGCCTCCTTCGTAGTGCTGCTGATCGGCGCGTTGGCCTCGCTGGGATTTGCGCGGATGTTTTCGGCGCGGATCGAAAGGCTGAAGGATTTTTCGCAGCGGATTGCAGAGGGGAATTTTCGTCCGCTATTGGGTGAAGGGCCGCGCGACGAGTTGTCGGAGCTGGGTGATTCCATGAATCAAACCGCGGCGCGGCTGGATCTGGAAATCCGCATGTTGAGCGGCGAACGGAACCGGTCCAGCGCGATTCTGCGGAGCATGGTGGAGGGCGTCGCGGTTATCGATGCGCAGGAGCGGCTGGTATTTCACAACCGGGCGTTCTCGGAAATTTTTGGAGTGGAAGCGGCAACGGCAGATGGGCGGGCGTTGATTGAAGTGGTGCGCAACGCCGAACTCGTTGGTTTGATTCGTAAGGTACTTAAAGGTGGCGAGGGTCTGCAGAGCGATATTTCGATGGGAATTGTGCAGATGCAAAGTTTCTCGGTGACGGCCGCGCCGGTAAAAGCATTGGAGATAACGAACGGTGGCGACGCTGAGGGAGTGGCCAAGCCTTCCGGCGCGGTGGTGGTGCTGCACGACGTGACCGAGCTGCGCCGGCTGGAGCGGGTACGGCAGGATTTCGTGGCCAACGTCTCGCACGAATTCAAAACTCCGCTCACCGCCATTCAGGGATTTGCGGAGACGTTGCTGGGCGGAGCGCTGGACGACCCGACAAACAACCGGCGATTCCTGGAAATCATCCGCAACCACGCGATACGGCTGGCGCGGCTGACCAACGATTTGTTGAAGCTGGCGCGAATCGAGGCCGGGAAGATGGAGGTCGAACTCTTTCCGGTGGGGTTAATAGAACTGATCGAGGGCTGCGCCGAAACCACGCTGCTGAAGGCGAGCCGGAAGCAAATCACGCTGGAAATCGAAGTGCCGCCGGGTTTGCCGGCGGTACGCGGCGATGCGGGGCTGTTGCGGGATGTGCTGCAGAACCTGCTGGATAACGCAATCCAATACACCCCGGAGTGCGGGCATATCCGGGTTACGGCCGAGGCCAAAGGGCGCGAGGCCGTGATTAGCGTCAGCGATACAGGCATCGGAATTCCGACGGCGGATCAGGAGCGAATCTTCGAGCGGTTCTACAGAGTGGATGCGGCGCGTTCGCGGGAAGCAGGCGGCACGGGCCTGGGTCTATCGATCGCGAAGCATATCGTAGAAGCGCACGGCGGCCGGTTGTGGGTCGAGAGCATCATGGGCGAAGGGTCCAAGTTCTCATTTTCCGTGCCGGTGGCGAGTTAGGCTCAACCCTGGCGTGGTCTTTTAACATTCACCTGCCGTTCAAGCCGTTGCAACCTGCCCGGACAATTATGTAGACGACATGATTTATTTATTGGGCGACTACACCAGGGAGACAACGGGCATGGCTCCACCTAAAACAAACGGCGACGGCATCCTGCAGAGCGTGCTGGTGAACTACCTGGTATCGCAGGCGCGCACGGTTGAGGCGTCGGTGAATCGGGCGCTGTGGGCGTTGCTGGAACGCAACGAACGGCTGGCGAGCGAAGTGTTCCTGACCGAACCCCGAATCAACGAGATGGAAATCGTGATCGACGAACATGCGATCCGGATGTTGCGCCAGGGGAATCTGCTCGATTCGGATGTGCAGCTGATTGTGGCGACGTTGAAAATCAACAATGACCTGGAGCGCATGGGCGATTTGGCGGTAAATCTGAGCGAGCGGGCCATTTCGCTGGCGGCCATGGGCGAGGTGAAGACTCCCGCCGACCTGGAACCGATGACGACGGCGGTGCGCGCGATGGTGTCGAAATGCCTAGGTTCATTGATTTACAAGAATGTCGAGCTGGCGACACAGGTTCTGGAAAGCGACGACGTGGTGGACCAGTACCGGGACCGGGTGTTCGAGACCTTGCTGGCGGACATGAGCAAAGACCCGACGGTGGCGGCGCCGAATCTGCACTATGTGCTGGCTTCGCGGCATCTGGAGCGGATTGCAGATCACGCGACAAACATTGCCGAGGACATTCTATTCTGGGTGCGCGGATTGGAAGTACGGCACGGGCGCGCCAAGCAAATGGAGCGAGCGACGGAAAGCAAGGAAGCCGCGGCGGGAATGTAACCGTGTTTTCACAAAGCGCTCATCCGGCGCTCATCTCGTGCTTTTAATTTAAATCATCGGCGGTCGCGGACCGTTTGGTATTCGACGATTCGCGGAGCCTACAAGTTCCAGCGCAATCAGCTGTTGCGCTGGAAGCAACGCAGCAAGAACTTCCCCGATTGCGAGGCGCAGCCTGACCACACCCCCGGGGCTGCGCCTCGACTCCTCCGCTGAAAGCCCGGTTATTTCACCCCGAATTCGTGCCGATGTAACACAGCAGTAACAATAGAGACAAAAAATGGTGGGAAAGGAGACTCCCACTTACCATGAACATGAAAAAGACTTTTGTTGTAGTGTCGCTGCTGCTCGGCATGGCAGCGCTGGCGGCGGCGCAGGGCGGCCAGGTGCTGTTGAATGCCGCGGGCGCGACATTTCCATATCCGATCTATTCGAAGTGGTTTGATGTGTATCATACGGCCCACCCCAACGTGCAGATCAACTATCAATCGATCGGGTCGGGTGGCGGCATCCGGCAACTCCAGGCCGGGACAGTGGATTTCGGCGCTTCCGATGGACCGATGAGCGACGAACAACTGACGGCATCAAAATTCAAAATTCTTCATTTCCCGACGGTTTTGGGCGCGGACGTACCGAGCTATAACATTTCAGGAGTTTCCGGCGAATTGAATTTCACGGAAAAGGCACTGGCGGGAATTTTCCTGGGAACGATCACGAAGTGGAATGATCCGGAAATTACGAAGGCGAATCCCGGGGTGAATCTCCCTAGCGCGGACATCGTGGTGATTCATCGCTCCGACGGCAGCGGGACCACTTACATCTGGACGGATTTCCTGTCCAAGGCCAGCGACGACTGGAAGAACAAAGTGGGCAAGGGAACGTCGGTGAATTGGCCGGTGGGATTGGGCGGCAAAGGCAACGAGGGCGTATCGGGATTGGTGAAACAGACGCCGAATTCCATTGGGTACATCGAGTTGGTTTACGCGGCGCAGAACGGGATTGCTTTCGGCAAGGTTCAAAATGCGGCCGGGAAATTCATCAAGGCGGATCTGGCAAGTGTAACGGCCGCGGCGGCGGGTGCAGCCAAGGATATGCCGGCGGACTTCCGGGTTTCGATCACGAATGCTCCGGGAGCTGCCGCGTATCCGGTTTCGAGCTTTACGTGGCTCTTGATTCCAGCGCGAATCCAGGACCCGGCGAAGCGCGACGCGATCAAGGATTTCCTGAAATGGATGCTGACGGAAGGCCAGAAATATAATGAAGGGCTGACCTATGCGCAGCTTCCAAAACCGGTGATCGAAAAGGAACTGACGGCGATTGCACTGATCCAATAAACATGTCAGCCGCGACCACGACGATGACGCGCGAAGTCCCGCCAAAATCGGGGCTTCGTGCGTTCGTCGATAAGCTGAAGGGTGGCGACGAGATCGCGCACCTGATTACTTTGACTGCTGCGGCTGGGATCATCCTGATTACGTCCCTGCTGGTGCTGGAGCTGTGGCGTACTTCTCAGCTTTCGCGTGCCAAATTTGGATGGATGTTTTTCTGGACGAAAGTCTGGGACGCGAATTTTGATAATTTCGGCGCGGCCCCGTTTATTTACGGGACGCTGGTGACTTCCGCGGTCGCGCTGGCCATCGCGGTGCCGCTGGGATTGGCCAGCGCGATTTTTCTTTCGGAGCTGGCGCCGCGGCGGCTGAGCGACATTGTTTCGTTTCTGATTGATTTGCTGGCGGCGGTGCCCAGCGTTATTTACGGACTGCTGGGAATTTTTATCGTGGTTCCGCTGATGCGGACCACGCTGGGTCCGGCGTTGAAAAAAGTGCTGGGTTTTACGCCGCTGTTCGCGGGGCCTAATTACGGCGTGGGCTTTCTGACGGCCGGCATCGTGCTGGCGATCATGGTGGTGCCGTTCATCATTTCGGTGTCGCGCGAAGTGTTGCTGAGCGTGCCGCGCGAGCAGCGCGAGGCCGCGCTGGCGATGGGGGCGACGCGCTGGGAAGCGACCTGGCAGGTGGTGGTGCCGTGGGCGCGGACGGGCATCATGGGCTCGGTGTTCCTGGCTTTGGCGCGGGCGCTGGGCGAAACCATGGCGGTGACCATGGTCATCGGAAATAATCCGCAAATCAGCGCGTCGTTGTTTGCGCCGGGATACACGATCGCGTCGGTGATCGCCAACGAATTCACCGAAGCGACCGGGGACTTGTATTTGAGCGCGCTGATTGAACTGGGCCTGGTTTTGTTTTTGATGACGTTCATCCTGAACGGGCTGGCGCGGATTCTGATCGTGGCCACCGAGCGTGGAGGCGGACGCCCGGCATGAGCGAACCGCGGATCATGTGGCGGAAAGCGGTGAACGCCGTGATGCTGACGCTGACCGGCGTGGCGGCGTTCGGCGTGGTCTGCGTGCTGTTTTTGATTTTGGGATATTTGATTTTCAACGGCGGCCATTCGCTTAATCTGAATTTCTTCACGCAGCTGCCTAAGCCGGTGGGAGAGACTGGCGGAGGAATGGCCAACGCGATCGTGG
Source organism: Acidobacteriota bacterium (assembly GCA_003156635.1). Classification (GTDB taxonomy): domain Bacteria; phylum Acidobacteriota; class Terriglobia; order Acidiferrales; family UBA7541; genus Palsa-295. Next base: position 6,220 of record PMHK01000076.1, read on the forward strand.
GCAGCTTGAAGCTGCTGCTGTTGGCGGCGCTGATGGGATTGCCGGTGGGATTGCTGGCCGGGATTTACCTGGCGGAATTTGGCGGGAAGACATTTTCGTTTATCGTGCGGTACACGACGGATTTATTGAATGGCGTGCCGTCGATCGTGATCGGAATTTTCGCTTACGCGCTGGTGGTGCTGCCGGTGAAACATTTTTCGGCGCTGGCGGGCGGAGTGGCGCTGGGAATCATGGTGATTCCGATCACGGTGCGGAGCACGGAGGAATTCCTGCGTGGCGTGCCCAACAGCATGCGGGAAGCGGCGATGGCTCTCGGAGCCAGTAAATGGAAAACCATCGTTACAGTGGTGCTGCCAGCGGCGAGCGGCGGTATCCTGACAGGGATGTTGCTGGCGCTGGCCCGGGTGGCGGGCGAGACGGCTCCGTTGCTCTTTACGGCTTTTGGAAACCGCTACTGGGGTCAAGGCTGGGGGCAGCCGATCGCGTCGTTGCCCGTTATGATTTATACCTACGCGATTTCGCCGTATGACGATTGGCACCGGCAAGCGTGGGCGGCGGGGCTGGTGCTGTTGATGCTGGTGCTGCTATCGAATTTGGGGGCGCGATTCATTCTGGCGCGCAGCAAGGCCGTTTAACGAGGTAAAGGTGGACAGCGTGAGTGGAGTTCCACAACCCGCATTGTCAGTGAAACCGTTTCGGGATCCGGTGCACATGGAAAAGACAACGACCCAACCGACGGAGCAGTCGATCCGATTGGAAATTGCCGACCTGAATTTTTTCTATGGGCCGAAGCAGGCGGTCTTCGGGCTCAACTTGAAGATTCCAACGCACAAAGTGACGGCGTTGATCGGCCCATCCGGCTGCGGAAAGTCGACTTTCCTGCGCACATTGAACCGGATGAACGAAACAATTCGTAACACCCGGGTGGAAGGCAAAGTGTTGCTGGACGGGCAGGAAATTCACCAGATGGACGTGGTGGGATTGCGGCGGCGCGTGGGGATGGTGTTTCAAAGACCGAACCCGTTTCCGAAATCGATCTACGAAAATGTGGCGTACGGATTGCGAGTGAACGGTTTCAAAGGACGGCTGGACGAACTGGTGGAGAAGAGTCTGCGGCGCGCGGCCTTGTGGGAAGAAGTGAAAGACGTGCTAAAACGGTCGGCGTTTGCGCTTTCCGGCGGGCAGCAACAGCGGCTGTGCATTGCGCGCGCGCTGGCGGTGGATCCGGAGGTGCTGCTGCTGGATGAACCTTGCTCGGCGCTGGATCCGGTGACTACCGCGAAGATTGAAGAGTTAATGTTTCAGCTAAAGGACAGCTGCACGATGGCGATCGTGACGCATAATATGCAGCAAGCAGCGCGCGCCAGCGACTTCACCGCCTTCATGCTCGACGGCAAGCTGATCGAGCACAGCGTGACTTCCAAGCTGTTTACGACGCCCACTGATCCGCGCACAGAAGCGTACATTACCGGCCGTTTCGGCTAGAACGCCGGATTTGGCGGCGGCCGGGGCTCGAGCATTGCATTGAAAGCTGAGGGACCATGGAAAGACATTTCGAACACGACCTGGATGAATTGAAACAGCGGCTGCTGTGGATGGGAAGCCTCGCGGAACGCGCGGTGCATCAGGCGGTGCACGCCGTGCTGGACGCGGAAGAACATTTGTCGGAGACCGTGCTGGCGGAAGAAGATGCGATCAACGAGATGCAGATTGAGATCGATGAGCGGGTGCAGCGGCTGCTGGCTCTGAACCAGCCAATGGCGGCAGACTTGCGGTTGCTGCTGGCGGTGTCCCGCATTAACGGCGACCTGGAGCGCATTGGGGATCAGGCGGTGAATATCGCGCAGTCGGCGATGCGGATTCTGCGGCATCCGCAGGTGAAGCCGTATGTAGATTTGCCCCGGATGAGCGAACTGGCGGAAGCCATGGTGCGAGACAGTTTGAATGCGCTGGTGCGCGGGGATCAGGATCTGGCGCAGAGTGTTTTGCGCCGCGACGATCAGGTGGATAAGTTGCGGGATCAACTGTTCCGGGAGCTGCTGACCTACATGATGGAAGATTCGGCGCAGGTGTTCGCGGCGTTCGAACTGATTCTGGTGGCGAAGAACCTGGAACGAATCGGCGACCACGCCACGAATATTGCGGAAGACGTGATTTATTTCGTGGCGGGACGCGACGTCCGCCATCCTGCATTAGACCGGCGCTAGCAGCCCCAACCCACCGCAACTACTAAATACGAGATAGAGCCGTGCCTTCGTCGTCGGCTAGATCGAGGATGGTATCGAGGCGGACCATCTTCAAAAGCATAATCACGCGTTTGGTCGGCGCGAAATAGGTCGCTTTGCCGCCGGCGCGCTTGAGGGTGGTGAAGGCGCGCACCAGGGCGCCGATGCCGGAGCTGTCCAGTTCGGTGACGCCGGCAAGGTTCACCGCAATGCGGGTGGAGCCGCCGTCAACGAGTTCCTGGATTTTATTGCGGAACGCCTCTTCGGAATCGCCCAGTTTCAATGCGCCATCGAGATCCAGGATGGTGGCGTGGCCAGCTTTACGAATACCGATGTTCACATGTCCCTCACGGCGATGACAAAGCTAACCGAATTATGCCGTGCAATCAAGGCTGCAGTACGAAGAACCGGAGGTCAAAGTCGGAACAGCGCCCGCGTTGATTTGCAGTGACGCGGATGCTAATGTCACGGCTTCTAACTCAGAACAAACTTCGGCAACGGCTGGCGAAAGTGCGATTGAAAATTGCACTGCGTCGTGAAGAGCACGGCTAAGGTATCGATTCGGGGAGCGCGCGAATTGAAATAGGGGAGAGTGAACATGGAAGGATTTTTTCTGATTCTGCTGGCGATCGTTTGCTTCCTGGCTCTGAGCATCTTTTTGGGTTCGTTCTTCACAGTGCAGACCGCGCAGGTGGCGATCGTGCAGCGGCTGGGAAAGTTCGCGCGCATCGCGGGGCCCGGGTTGAACTGGAAGACGCCGTACCTGGAAACGGTGGTGCAGCGCATGAGCATGAAGGTGCAGCAATTCGAAGTGCAGGTCGAGACGAAAACGCAGGATAACGTTTTCGTGCAGATTCCGGTTTCGATTCAATACAAAGTGATTCCGGAAGGAGTAGAGTCCGCGTTCTATAAATTGTCGGACCCGGTGAAGCAGATCGAATCGATGGTCTACAACGTGGTGCTGGGGCACGTGCCGAAAATGAAGCTGGACGACACGTTCTTGAATCAGGCGGACATCGCGAGCGACCTGCGCGACAACCTGGATGCGTCGATGAAGGAGTATGGCTATTCGATCGTCAAGGTGCTGATTTCGGACATCGTGCCGGACCAGAAGGTGAAGGCGGCGATGAATGACATTAACGCCGCGCAGCGCGAACGGGAAGCGACGGTATCGCGGGCGGAGACGAATAAACTGCTGCTGGTAAAACAAGCGGAGGCCGAGGCGGAATCGAAGCGGCTGCAGGGGGAAGGCATCGCGAACCAGCGGAAAGCAATTATTGCCGGGCTGAAAGATTCGGTGGAGGATTTTGCGAAATCGGTGCCGGGTTCGACACCGCAAGATGTAATGCAACTGGTGCTGATGACTCAGTATTTCGACACGCTGAAGGAAGTCGCCGCGAACGACCACACCAATACGATTCTAATTCCACATACCCCGAACACGCTGACCGACATCTTCAGCCAGATTCGCACCGCGATCATTACGGGCTCGGAAATGACCAAGCACACTTCGGTGCCGCCGGACGCGACGCCCGGTGGACCTAAGTAATCAATATTTTTCGAGTCGAGGATCGGATTGCAAAAGGAAGCGAACGGCCCGCGTCGATTGACCGATCGTGTCTCCGTTTGAATTTCCGCTGGCGATTCGCGCAATTAAGCAGGAACGTACGACAACCGAATCACGTCGTTGACGATTGGCTCGTTGGCCACCAGGCGGAGCGGTGGCCGAGGGCCGGCGAAGAACGGCGTGCCGCTCCCGAGCGCGATCGGGTGAAGGTAGATTTGATACTCATCGATTAAACCGAAATCGCCCAGTACACGCGCCAACCCTGGTCCGGCCACCTGGATGTCGCCACCGTGCTGGGCCTGCAGCCGACGGACCGCCGCCTCGAGGTCATCCTTGATAAGTGTGGCGTTCGGGCCGACGGATTTCAGGGTGCGCGACACGACCCACTTCGGTTTGCTCCGCCACACCTCTGCGTACTCTCGTTCGTGCTCGCCCCAATCCGGCTGATCTTCGTCCCAATAACGCATTATTCCGTACATGCGGCCGCCGTAGATACTGCCGGTCGCGCCACGCACCAGCTCGATGAAGTGACGAAAGAGCGGAGGACTTGGCGCGAACTTCTGGTGGTCGACGTAGCCGTCCAAGGACATGTTCATAGCAAAAACGAGTTTCGCCATGCGGCAAATCTCCGTCCCGAGTTTTTCAAACTAGCATAAGCCGTAGTTGCGTGCGACCGATTCCTTGACGGGGCCGCGCCGCATTTGTTAGGCTGCGCCCCTGTTCCCGTTGCCGCGACCGGGGAGCCACGGCGAGGGAGCGGCGTTGTCCCTTCCTCCGGAGAATCATGGAAACATCGTCGGCGCTCTATGAATTAGCGAGCGTTTCATTAGCCTGTCGGGACCAGGATACTCTGCTAAAAGCGTTCGCGGCGCGCGTGGGCGCGACGCTGGGAGCGCGAGCCGTGTTCGTCTGGACGAACGCGGGACTGAACGACAAATCCGGCGACGATGGAAACCTGATTTGCAGGATGCGCTGGGCGGAAGTGGGCGAGCGGTTCACGCTGAGCGGCGAAACCGGCGAAGGCATTCTGGGTGAAGTATACGAATCGTCGGAATCGCGCCGGGTGGGTGCCGGCGAGATCGATGCCGATGCCTTCGAGCATCTGGACGAAGCGACGCGCGCACGGGTGAAATCGGTTCTTTTCGCTGCACTACCCGGAGAAGCTGGACCTGCCGGAGTGGTCGAGGTTCTCAACAAACGCAGCGGAGATTTCAACGTTGAGGACACGCATTTCCTGGAAGAGGCGTGCCGGCTGGCGGGCTACGCCCTGACCAATCTCGGCGCGATTGAAGCTGAACGGCACACGCAACTATCCACGCTCGAACGTCTGACCGCGCTGTACGACCTGGGCCGTACTTTTACATCCACGCTCGAATTAAGCGAACTGCTTCCTATTGTGGCCGTGAAGATTCGCGACCTGCTGGGCGGAAGCGTATGCAATTTGTGGCTTACGGATAGCGGGACCGAGGAACTTTATCTGGTGAAGCAGGTGGGCAGCGACCCCACGGTTGAAGAGGGCGCGCGGGTTCCGTTGACGCAAGGATTGCTGGGAGGGATTGCGCAGCAAGCGACCGCGAAACTGGTGGAGGAGCCGGCCAGCGAAGAGGGACTGGCCGAACGGATTCAGGCCGGCGGAGATTTCGAGATTCAGTCGTGGATGGGAGCGCCGCTGCGCAAGGATGACGAAGTGCTGGGCGTGGTGGAATTGGTCAACCGCACCGACGGCGCAGCGTTTACCGAAGACGATTTATTTATGTTGTCCAGCGTGAGCGAACAGGCCGCGGTAGCGCTGCACAACGCGAACCTGCTGGAGTCCGAGAGAAAAGTACACGCGTTGGACGCGCTGCTGAAAATTTCGCAGGAAATAACTTCAACTTTAGATCTGGATCACGTGCTTTCGACGGTGGTGCAACAGGCGTCGGCAGTGGTGCCGTTTGACCGCTGCGTGATTGGGTTCTTCGATCGCGGAAAATTCGTACTCGGCGCGGTATCCGGTGAGACCGAGGTACCCAAATCGCGCGAGATGGACGATTTGAAGAGCCGCCTGGAATGGGTGGCGCAGCAGGATGGCCCGGTTTCGGCGGACCTCTACGATGACGGCTGGCACACGACGCCGGAAGACGCCCGGGCGCAGATCAGTCCGTTTTTGGAAGCGCACGAAGAAAACGGTTTTTACGCATTGCCCTTGCGCGACGATCAGGGGAGGCTGGGCGTGCTGGCGTTGCTGAGCGGCGACGCGGATTTTCTCACCGACAACAATCGCGAGACCGTGGCGATCCTGGCAAACCAGACGACGGTGGCGATACGCAATGCGCAACTGTACCAGCAGGTGCCGCTGGCCAATTTACTGCAGCCGTTTTCGCAAAGAAAAAAGAAATTTATCGCAGCGATGCCGCAGAGCCGCTGGATCCAATATGCGCGGCGCGCGGCCGTTGTGCTGGCGTTCCTGATTCTGGTGCCCTGGCCGATGCGAGTGAGCACCGACGCCACGGTGGTTCCGGCCCAGCGGCGGGGGGTGAGCTCGATCGATGGGGGCGTGGTACAGCGGGTGCTGGTACATGAAGGAGACCTGGTGCAGGCGGGGCAGATGCTGGCGCAGCTGGATGCGTCGGACGATCAACTGAAGTTGGCGGAAGCGGACGCGGCGTTGGCGCAATCGCGGCGGGAATTGGCCGAGGCTGAATTTCACAACGACCCATCGGCGGCGGGCCAGGCGAAAATTCGCAGCGAGATGCATCAAGCGCAAGTGGAGCTCGAGCAGCAACGCCTGGGCGAATCACAGTTGCGCTCGCCGATCGCCGGCATGGTCATCACCGCGAAAGTTCAAGATAAAGCCGGCTCGATGCTGAAGCCGGGAGATCCGTTCTGCGAGATTGTCGAAGCGGACCGCATGGCGGTGGAAATGAGCGTGCCGGAAAATGATCTGGCGTTGGTGCAACCCGGCAAAAAAGTGGTTATCAAGCTGAATGCATATCCCACGACGACGTTTGACGGCGAAGTGGATCGCATCGGAGCGCAGACCCAAGCCGAGGCGGGAGATCAATATTTTGTGGTGCGCGCGGTTTTCGCCAACCGCAACCAATTGGCGCGATCGGGGATGGTCGGGCGGGCGCGAATCCGCGCGGGCGGAGGCTGGTTTCAGAGTGGCTGGTATCCGGTGGGATACACGCTGCTGCGTTCGCCGTTTCAATGGGCCTGGCAGAAAGCGTGGGCCCTGATGCCATGAAAAATGCGATGCGATGTGAAGGAAGAAAAATGATTCGAGGCGGACTACTGATCGTCTTTTTGTCGGGGGCGATGATCGCGGCGGGTTGCGGAGGTTCGTCGGGAGAATCAACGGGCGGCAATGTTTCACGGCCGGTGCCGAACACTTCGGCTCCGGTGACGGCAAATCCGCCGGCGAGTTCCCTGCCGGAACGCGGAAAACCCGGAGACATTCTCAGCGTGCTGACGGTGGAGCATCAGGTGGACGTGGTCGCGCAGCGCGACGGAGTGGTGACGGCGATTTCGAAAGACGAAGGCGGGGCGGTGAAGACGGGCGAGGTGCTGGCGCAACTTGACGACCGCAGCCTGCAGATGGAATTGATCAAGGCGAATGCCGACCTGCAAGTGGAAGACAACAACCGGAAGTATAAGGAAGCCGAACTGAAGGCCAAGACCGCCGCGTTTCACCGGCAGCAACAACTGCGCGCGCTGGGACTATCGAGTGACGCCGACTTGGAGGCTGCAGAATTTCAAGAGAAGGCGGCCGAGTATGACCTGCGCGGCTACGAGGCGCTGGTGGAGAGCGGCCACGCGGAAATAAACCGGCTCGAGTTGGAAGTGGATCAAACGCGAATCCATGCGCCGTTTTCGGGAGTGGTGGTGCGGCGTTATGTGCGCGAAGGGCAGGCCATTTCGAAGGGCGACAAATGTTTCCGGGTCAGCCAGCTGGCGCCGCTGCAGGTGCAGTTTCAGGTGCCGGAGTCGTCTGGCGGGAAGCGGCCGACGAGCGGCGCAGTGGTGGAATTGTCACTCGTCGAGGAACCGGCGCGCACATTGAGCGCGCATATCGTGAAGGTGAGTCCGACCATTGACGCCGCCAGCGATAGTTATGACGTGCTGGCGCAATTGAGCGGGGCGAACATTGCAGATTTGCGGCCAGGGATGGCCGTAAAAGTTATCTGGCCCGGAAGTTCAGCCACGAACAGCAGTCCGAAACCGTAACGCCGCCGCTATGCGATTTGGCCCTACCAGCCTGCAAGTCTCCAGCGTCCTGGCTAAAGGATTGCGGCGTCCCAAGCTGCGCGACGATCTGCGGATCAGCGAGCAGACCGTGGCGGGCGAGACCAGCTACGTCATCAAGAACCAGGAAACAAATTCCTACAATCGATATGGCAGTACGGAATACGAGCTGCTGCAGCTGTGCGATGGCACCCGCACCTACACCGAAATCGCCGAGGAGATGACCGCACGCCATCCGGAATCACCGCTGGATGAGACCGAGGCGCTGGAATTCATCGACAGCATCGAGCCGGCGATGTGGGAAAGATCGATCGGCGAAAAAAATCTGGCGGTGCTGGAACGGATCCGCGACGAGCGTAAAGGGCGCGTGGACCAATCGAGCATGCTTTATATCAGCTTCAAAGCCTGGGATCCGAATAAGACATTAGAGAAAATCGATCCGTATCTGAGCTGGATGTTCACCTGGGGATTCGTTTATTTCTCGTTATTCATTTTTGCGGTTTCTTTCTACTTGCTGGCTGGAGATTGGACGCGAGTGCAGCAGGACACGAGTGAGCTTTACAATTTCGCAAATAAGAGCGCGTACGACATCTGGATTTTCTGGATTCTGCTGTTGGTCCTGGGGGCCATCCACGAATTTGGTCATGGGCTGACCTGCAAACATTTCGGCGGCGACGTGCACCAGATGGGGTTTCTGCTGATTTACTTCACGCCGGCTTTTTACACCGATACCACCGACATTTTGCTGTTCACGAAGGGGTCCGAGCGGCAATGGGTGATCTTCGCGGGAATCTGGATCGAGATGGTGCTGTGCGGAATTTCGGCGCTGGTCTGGCACTTCAGTCCGCCGGGTTCGGTGACGAACGACATCGCTTACAAAATGATGCTACTGAGCGGGATTCAAGGGGCGGTGCTGAATCTGAACCCGCTGATCAAGGCCGACGGTTATTACGCGCTGTCGCAATTCCTGGATATCGATAATCTGCGGGAGGATTCTTTCGAATTTTTGCGGGCCTGGACGCGAAAGTATCTGTTGTTTCAAGATGTGGAACTGCCCCAGGCGACCAAGCGGCAACGGCGCATTTTCTTCTTGTTTGGGGTGGCCGCGGTGATTTACAGCACGTCGCTGCTGATCCTGGTGCTGGTTTTCGTGAAGAACATTCTGGTGGCGCGGCTGGGTGATTGGGGATACCTGGCGACATTGGGAGTGATTTATTTTCTCGCGCGCAAAGGCATTCGCGAGTCGATTCCGCTGGTGCGCGGATGGTTCCGGCAGAAGAAGGAGGATTATATGGCGTGGAAAGTGACGCGGTGGCAGCAGGCCGGGGCGGCGGGGCTCGCGCTGCTGCTGCTGGTGCCGCCGATGACGACGCGAGTCTCGACGGCATTGGTGATGGAGCCAGGAAAGAGCGCGCCGATCCGCGCGCAGGTTTCCGGGCAGGTGCAGGCGGTGTATGCGCGTGCTGGAGAAACGGTGAAAGCGGGGCAGGTGCTCGCCGTGCTGCGCAATCCTGAACTTGAAAGTGAATCACGCGGGCTCCGCGACGAAATGTCGCTGGCAAATAGCGAGCTGCGGAATGGGCAAGAGCGGTCGGACTACGACAAAGCAGCGATCGGCGTGAGGGAACGCAGCCGGTTGAGTCAGGAGCTGGCGGTGACCGAAAGGAATGTCGATTTACTGCAAGTGCGGGCTCCAATTGACGGAGTTATTGTCGCCGACGATCTGGATCAGAAGGCCGGGTCATTCATGCAAGCGGGCGACAGCCTGGGGAAAGTGGTGGATCGCAGCAACATGAAGGCGCGGATCTTAGTGCGAGACTGGGAACTAGAGGACGTTAAGGACGGGGCGGCCGTGAAAGTGAAGGTGGCGCCGTTTCCGTTCCGGACGTACAGCGGCAGCGTAGAGAAAATTATGCCGGCGGCGGCACTGGACCATCCGGTGGCTCAAACCGAGGAACTGCAGCGGTTGGGGCAGAAGTTGACGAACTATTTCGCGGTGGAGATGGAATTTCCGAACGCTGACGGTTCGCTGCGCGAGGGCATGACCGGAACGGCGAGAATCGCGGGAAAGAGTTCGCCGCTGGCGTGGCAGTTCTGCCGGGCGACGTGGCGATGGGCGAAGTCGCAGATTTGGTGAGTGAATCCGGCGCGCTGGAAAAAAAAGAAGGCCGCCGTTCCTGGGACGGCGGCCTTCGAGGTACTACTTCGATCGCAGTCAGGTTTTGGGGCCTGGTGCGACGAACTCAAAAAAACTACCTAATCTTCATCAGGGGGGTGATGGAGGGCATCACGTCAGGCTTCATCAACGGCTTCACGCTGCCGAGTTTCTTGCCTTTCTTCACTGGTTTCGGTTTCGCCATGGTTTTAATCTCCCTTGTCTCTCGTAAGATCTTGTTTGTTTCGCAGTGCGATGACTTAGATTGCAATTGACTCGCCAAACCGCGGGATTGGTTTCCTGCCTGCCAAGCCTAACAAGATAAGACCTTTACCGTTCTGGACGGCGGGAGGCAGCCCTTCACTTTGTGTTGAAATTTGCGAGGGCGTGTTGATTTTTTCAACGCTCGGATCGGACGGCAGAGCAGATTGAGGAAATGGTTGGAAGAGACAAACGAACTAGCGGACGGCTGGCGAATCCGGACCTGATTCATATTGGCAAAACGCCCGGAGCAAAATAAAAAGGCCGCCGTTCCTGGGACGGCGGCCTTCGGACTTCCACTCAATCAGGTTTTGGGGCCTGATTTAGCCAATTTTGGTCGCGGTACGGGAAAGCGGCTTCACGGTTCCAAGCTTCTTGCCCTTCTTAATTGCTTTCGTCTTCGCCATGATCGTGAGTCTCCTTTTTCGCTATAAGATCTTGAGTGTGGCCTTACGGCTTACACGGAGCGCAATCGCGGGGCCAAATCGTTTTTCGACGCTACGATTTACTATCACACGCAAATTCATCCACTTCGCCGCGAAGCTCGCGCTTCAAACGCCGGTGGGTCGAAGGGATTTGTTGAAAATTCGAGGAGCGTATTGAATTTTTCAACGCGTCAAAGTTCGATCTTGCCGTTAAAGACCGCTGGCCACGACATAAGAACTCGGATTTTAGCCTGAGTCGAGCGGCAGGTCTCAGTTACAAGTTATATTTTCGGCAAAGGTAATTCATGCGGTTGCGGTCGACTCCGAGCAGGTGCGAGGCTTCAGTCTTGTTTTGCTTGGCGTGTTCCAGGGCTTCCTGTAGCCAGCGCTTTTCGAACGCCTCGATTTCCTTATCCAGATGGATGCCGGAGGCGGGAATGCGAAAGCCGTTGCGGGAGTGCCTGGGACCCGATTGCGACATATCGGCAGGCAAGTCTTTGAGAGTGATGACATCGCCGTCGGTCATGATGACCAGGCGCTGCAGGGCGTTCTCGAGTTCACGGACGTTGCCGGGCCAGGCGTAGCGTTTCAGCGCCGACATCGCTTCGTCATCGATTTGTTTCAAAGGGAAGCCGTTCGCTGCGCAATAAACGCTGGCGAAGTATTGGGCGAGTACCGGTATATCTTCGACGCGTTCACGCAAGCTGGGGACGAAAATGGGGACCACGTGAATGCGATAGTAAAGGTCCTCCCGGAACGTGCCCTGGCGCACCATTTCTTCCAGGTCTTCATTGGTAGCGCTGACCAGCCGGAAGTCCACCTTCATCGATTTCTTGCCGCCCAAGCGGGTCAGCGACCGGTCTTCCAGTACGCGTAGCAATTTGCTCTGCAGGGGCGGGGTGAGGGTGGCGATTTCATCCAGGAACAAAGTGCCCTGATGGGCGAGCTCGATGCGGCCTTCCTTGGTGGCGACAGCGCCGGTGAAGGCGCCGCGCTCGTAGCCGAATAGTTCGGCTTCGATCAAGCCTTCCGGCAAGGCCGCGCAGTTGACGCTGATGAAGGAACGGTTGCGGCGCGGGCTTTCTTCATGCAAGGCGCGAGCAACCAATTCCTTTCCGACGCCGCTCTCACCGCGGATGATGACGTTGGTGCTGGCGCGGGCCATGCGCTTGATGGAGTCGAATACGTGGCGCATGGCGTCGGTGGCGCCGATGAGGTCGCCTAGGGAATTCTTACGGGTAATCTCTTCGCGCAGGATGCGGTTTTCGCGTTGGATGTGGAGCTTTTCGACGGCGCGCTCGAGCAGGTGGCGGAGCACGTCGGTGTCGATGGGCTTGATGAAATAATCGTAGGAGCCGGCGTCGATGACTTTAAGGGCGGTGGATTTGGTTTCGTCGGAACTGAGAACAATAACGAGGGTGTCGATATTGCCGCTCGTCAGGCGATCGAGCAGATGGACGCATTCTTTGACGCCGCCCGAACCGATGGGCATGGCCAGCAGGAGTACGTCGAGTTCCGATTCCTGCAGCAGCTTGTAGGCGTCTTCGTAGTTTTTACCTTCGAGCACTTCAAAATGCGAACGAAGGGCTGAGGCGATTTTCGAGCGCAGACTGACGTCATCGTCGACGATGGCGATTTTCGGCTTAGAGGACACAGCGGAGATAGGGGCCCCCCGGGAAGAGCAACTGGACCCAGGACCAGGGGCCGCCAATGGCTTTCCCGCGTGCCGAGATTCTAGGGGGCGCAGCCAATTGTGTCAACGCTAAGGACGCGGGAAAGCTGGTGGACGGCTAGCTGGCGTCGGTATGGGAGAGCGACGAAATGAGATTGTCAGCTTCCTGGATGGAGCTATCGATGCTTTTGATCAGGGCGGTCACATCGGTATTGATGCTGGCGGAGGTGCCCTTCAGCGAGCCGATGGCCCGGGCATTGAGGTTGTGCTTCAGAAATAAAACCTGGTCATGAAAGGAAGTGAGGACGGACGTCATCTGGGCCTCGGTGCGGTTCATGGCCTTCAGGTAGGTGGCCTGGCGCGCCTTGGCATCCTGCAACAGGGCGGCACTCCTGGATTTCAGCTTAGCGTTCTGCATGCCGTTGATTTCGGTCTGCCACTCGGCGAAGAGGTCATTGCTGACCTGGTCGATGGATTTGATGCGGTCATGGAGCTTGCCAGCCTGGTCCGCGGAACGCTCGTATTCGGTATTTAGTTTTCTATAAGCTTTCTCGAGCGAGCCGCCCTGAAAACCGGTCAATTCCTGGAAGGATTCCATGGTGGTTTTCAGCTGCTCTTTGGTTTGTTCCTGATCCTTCTTGGAGTCCTTGACGCGCTGGACCAGGATGTCGCGCTTTTCCTTACCGAGTTTGGCCATCAATTGATAGTAGGTGGAGGAGCACCCGCTCGATAACAGGGCGACAACGATTAAAATTCCCCAAGACCTGCGCGACATATGCCCTCCCAATAACATAAAGATGATGGAAAATTGTACGTCGGAAATAGCCTTTCCAGGTAGACGCGGGGCTACGGACAGTCTTTGATTTCGATTGCAGCCCGGCCGCTCGCCTGCCAGGGTTTTGCCCTATACTCGCGGAGCAATTCAGCCCGGAGGATCATTCGAACGTGAAGGCACATTCCCATCGACGCCAACGAACGCCTGCCCGGCGACAGACGGCGCGAAACCTGGTGCTGGCAGTCGATATTGGTGGAACCAAGGTCGAGGCCGCTCTGGTGAGCGTGGGAGGTAGAATAATTTTCAGCGAACGAACGGCCATGGTGGCCGACAGCCGCGCGAGCGACGGACTGGCAGCGGTACGACGGGCCATCGATGCGGTGCTTCGCCACCCCCACGCACGGGACGTTCGGTCAATGGGAGTAGCGGTGCCAGGCTGGCTGGATGTACCGGCTGGAAAAATTTTAAAGGCGGCGAATTTGCCGTGTTGGAGCAACTATCCGCTGGCGCAGAAACTTCACGAGGCGTATGGTCTGCCCGTTCGAATGGAAAACGATGCCAGTGCGGCAGCAGCCGCGGAAGGAAGGTGGGGCAGCGCGGGCAGATTCCATAATTTTTTTTATGTGAGCCTCGGTACAGGGATCGGAACTGGAATCGTCCATCGAGACGAACGCGGGAATCTGCAGATCATCTCGAGCGAAGGCGGGCACATGAGCATTGATTATCGCGGCCCGCTTTGCCCCTGCGGGAAGCGAGGGTGCGTGGAGATGTACGCGTCGGGCAAGGCTTTGGCGCGAGGCGCGAAATCGTTGCTGGCACAGCGGCGGCTGAAAAATTCGCCGCTGGCCCAGCTGGCGAGAAGGACATCCGGCGGATTAAATGCAGAGCTGATCGGTAGAGCGGCGGCAAGGGGAGAGCGCGTCGCAGTTCAGGTCGTGGACGAAGCGGTGGAGCGGCTCACGGTGTGGCTGGGCAACGTCATCGATCTGTTGGAACCCGAAGCGATTGTATTTGGCGGCGGCCTGGGACGGCTGATGTTTTCGTATGCGCCACAGATGCGGCGGAGATTGCAGACGCTGGCGAGCCATCCCCGCGGAAGCCAGGTTCGGATCATTCAGGCCCAGTTTGGGTCGCAGTCGGCGCTGCTGGGCGCGGCGGCACTTTGGTCACGAAACGGGTCACAGCATGGATCATGAAACGGGTCACAGGATGGGCAAAAATGAGCGAGAGCCGCACCACGAGTTGAATGCAATTGAAACCAAATCTGCTCGGGGCTCGTCGGAATATAAGGGTGCTAATTCATCCGAGAGGAATGCCTAAAGATCCGAAGCAGCCGATATACGTCCATTCGACGACCTGCCGTTGCCGGATTGAGCCCAAGAAGAGTTGCTAGCCAATTCGCAGTAAAACGCCCGATAATTCAACCAGGCCATCGGCCGCGCTCAGCGGCATGGCCGATTTATCGGAACATTACTTAAGGTGACCGCTGCGCAAGCGGTTCTTATAAAAGAGGACTATACGTGGCCGAGAATTTTCCCAACCCAGCAAAACACGACAGCGCAACTACGACTACGAGCGGTGTGCCGAACACCCCGCATTCGGCTTCGAAAAGGCCAGCCGAACAGCTGCCCCAAAAGCGAAGCTTCTGGTGGGTCTGGATCATCCTTTTATTGCTGATTGGCTTGGTCGGCTTCCGCATGTACCAGAACAAGCAATCTGCCGCACAAGCGGCCAAGCAGAAGGCAGCGCTGGCCCAACGCGGGGTTCCGATCACGACCACCACGGCAACAAAAGGGCCGATCGGGATCTACATCAACGCGTTGGGCACGGTTACGCCGGTTTATACCGCAACGATTACCAGCCGCGTGGATGGCCAGATTAACAGCGTGAACTATCGCGAAGGGCAGATGGTGCACAAGGGCGATCTATTACTGCAGATCGACCCGCGCCCTTATCAAGCGGCGCTGACGCAAGCGGAAGGCACGCTGGCCCATGACGAAGCATTGTTGGCTGAAGGCCGCATCGATTTGAATCGGTACCAGGAAGCCTTCAATCGGAATGCGATCGCGAAGCAGCAGCTGGACGATCAGGTGCAGACGGTGAAGCAGGTCGAGGGATCGGTAAAAAACGATCAAGGTACGGTGGCGGCGGCGACAACCAACGTGGACTACACGACGATTCGCGCGCCGATTGAAGGCCGAGTTGGTCTGCGTTTGCTCGACCCCGGGAACATTGTCACGTCGGGAAGCACCACTCCGCTGGTCGTTGTCGCGCAATTGCAGCCGATTACCGTGATCTTCAGCGTGGCGGAAGACTATTTGCCGCAAATTCAGAAGCAGATGAAAGCAGGGCACAAGATGTCGGTGGACGCTCTGGATCGCGACCAATTGACCAAGCTGTCGTCGGGGTCGTTGTTGACGCTGGACAATCAAATCGACACGTCGACTGGGACGGTGAAGCTGAAGGCCATTTTTCAGAACGGCGACCTGACGCTATTTCCAAATCAGTTTGTGAACGCGCGGCTGCTGGTGGATACGCAGCAGGACGCCACGCTGGTTCCGGCGGCAGCGATTCAGCGGAATGCGCAGAATGCGTACGTCTACCTTATAAAGCCGGATCAGACGGCGGCGGTGCAGAACGTAACGGTGGGAACCACCGACGGCAACACTGCCGCGGTGCAAGGAATTCAGCCGGGCGATGTGATTGCGATGACTGGGTTCGACAAGCTGCAGGATGGCGCGAAAGTCACTGTGCGAAACGCAAATGGATCCGGGGCTGGTTCAGGGTCGGAATCAGGTTCGGGGCAGAACCCGCCGGGCGCTTCGCGAACGGGAGGCCTGGGCAGCGGTACCGGATCCGGTTCGAATCCTAGTGGGAATTCAGCGGGAGCGAGTAAACAGTGAATCCGTCTCGCGCATTTATCCTGCGGCCGGTCGCGACCTCGCTGTTGATGGCGGCGATTCTGCTCGCAGGATTTGTGGGCTACACGCAATTGCCCATCTCGGCGCTGCCCGAAGTGGACTACCCGACCATTCAGGTGGTGACATTTTATCCCGGGGCGAATCCCGACGTGATGGCGTCGGCAGTAACGGCTCCGCTGGAAAGACAGTTTGGCCAGGTGCCGGGGCTGAACCAGATGACGTCCACCAGTTCGGACGGCAGTTCGATTATTGTTTTGCAATTTTCGCTGCAACTGAATATCGACGTGGCCGAACAAGAAGTGCAGGCCGCGATCAATGCTTCGCAGTCGTACTTGCCGGTGGACTTGCCCGTCCCGCCGATCTACAGCAAAACGAATCCCGCCGATACGCCGATCCTGACGCTGGCCCTGACTTCGAAAACGATTCCGCTGTCGCAAATTGAAGATCTGGCGGACACGCGGCTGGCGCAAAAAATCTCGCAGTTGCCGGGCATCGGACTGGTCAGCATCAGCGGAGGACAGAAGCCGGCGATCCGGGTGCAGGCGAATCCGACGGCGCTCTCGTCCTACGGAATCAACCTGGAAGATGTGCGCACGGCGCTGCAGCAAACTAGCCTAAATTTGGCGAAGGGAAATTTCGACGGGGCGCAGCAGGACTACCAGATTGACGCGAACGATCAGTTGCTGACCAGCAAAGATTTTCAGAAGGTGGTGGTCGCCTATCACAACGGTTCACCGGTGGTACTTTCCGAAGTGGCGAATGTAATTGACGACGTGGAGAACATCAAGCAGGCCGCCTGGATGAATTTAACTCCTGCGGTGATCGTCAACATTCAACGGCAACCCGGTTTCAACATCATTGACGCGGTCGACCGCATTAAAAAACTTTTGCCGCTGCTGCAAACGAGTTTGCCGGCAGCAGTGAACGTCACGGTTCTCACGGACCGCACCACCACAATCCGTGCGTCGGTGAGGGACGTGCAATTCGAACTGATGCTCACCGTGGCGCTGGTGGTCATGGTTATATTTTTGTTCCTGCGCAATATACGGGCCACGATCATCCCCAGCGTCGCTGTGCCTTTATCGCTGGTGGGCACGTTTGGCGTGATGTACCTGGCCGGATACAGCCTGAACAATCTGACGCTGATGGCGTTGACGATTTCCACCGGGTTCGTGGTGGACGANNATCGTGATGATCGAGAACATCGTGCGGTACATCGAGGAAGGCGAGCGGCCGCTGGAAGCGGCGCTGAATGGCTCGCAGCAGATCGGATTCACCATCGTTTCGCTGACGATTTCACTGATCGCCGTTTTGATCCCGCTGCTTTTTATGGGCGACATCGTCGGCCGGCTTTTCCGCGAATTCGCGATCACCTTGAGCGTGACCATTCTGGTATCGGCGGTGGTTTCGCTGACGTTGACGCCGATGATGTGCGCAAAATTGTTGAAGCACGATCCGGAGGCGCAAAACGGGCGCTTTTACAAATTGTCCGAGCGCGGATTTGAAGCAGTAATTGGATTCTATGGCCGGACTTTGAAGTGGGTACTGCAACACCAGACGATGACGTTGATTGTCGCGGTCGCAACGCTGTTATTGACGATACTTCTATACGTGATCGTGCCCAAAGGTTTTTTCCCGGTGCAAGACACCGGCATCATTCAAGGAATTTCAGAAGCTTCGGAAGATATTTCGTTCGAAGCTATGGCCCAACGGCAACAGCAGCTCAGTGCCGTCATTCTAAAAGATCCCGCGGTCGAGAGCCTGTCGTCCTTCATCGGAATCGACGGAACGAATACCACGTTGAATAGCGGCCGAATCCTTATAAATCTGAAGCCGCTGGAAGATCGCGGGATCAACGCGTCGGCCGTGATCCGCCGTCTGCAGTCCGAGCTATCGAAGCTGGAAGGGATCACGCTGTACATGCAGCCGGTGCAGGACCTGACGGTAGAAGACCGGGTGAGCCGTACGCAATATCAATACACGCTGGAAGATCCGGATGGGAATGAACTGAATGTGTGGACTTCGCGGTTGATGGATAAGCTGAGGCAGCTGCCGCAGATTCAGGATGTGGCTACGGATCAGCAGACCAGCGGGCTCTCCGCGGCGCTCGTGATCGACCGAGTGACCGCTTCGCGCATGGGCATTACGCCGACGAGTATCGATCAGACGCTGTACGACGGCTTTGGCCAGCGGCAAATTTCGACGCTGTACACGCAGCTGAATCAATACCACGTGATTCTGGAGACGATGCCGGAGTTCCAGCAGCACCCATCGAAATTGAACGATATTTACGTGCGTTCGGCGCTGGCCTCGACGGCTTTGACGACCTCTTCGACCGCGGGGAATAACGTAATCACGTCGTCCACGGCGTCAGGTTCCGGGGGAAACTCGCCAAATCCTTCGCCGCTCAAAAGCACAGGGAGTTCCGGTTCGGCAAATCCCACCGCAGTCACTACGCCGAATGGCGCGGCTGTTCCGCTGAGTGCGTTTACGCATTTTGAATCGCGAAGCGCTCCGTTGTCGGTAAACCATCAGGGGCAATTCCCGGTGGTCACGATTTCGTTCAACCTGGCGCCCGGAGCATCCTTGGGCGAGGCGACCCAAGCTATCAACGCCGCGCAGAAAGATCTGCAGATGCCGCTCAGTGTGCAGGCTGCGTTCCAGGGGACGGCGGCATCTTTTCAAATTTCGTTGAGTAACGAACCGATCCTGATTTTGGCGGCACTGATCACGGTGTATATCGTGCTGGGAGTTTTGTACGAGAGCTACATCCATCCGATCACGATTCTATCGACGCTGCCTTCGGCGGGCGTGGGCGCGATTCTGGCGCTGATCATCTGCGGGCAGGAATTGAGCGTGGTCGCGTTGATTGGCATCATCCTGCTGATCGGCATCGTGAAGAAGAACGGAATCATGATGATCGACTTCGCGCTGGAGGCGGAGCGTAAGCACGGAAAAAGTTCGGAAGACGCGATTTACGAGGCGTGTTTGTTGCGATTCCGGCCAATCATGATGACCACCATGGCGGCGCTGCTGGGCGGCCTTCCGCTGGCACTCGGCAACGGAATCGGATCGGAGCTGCGGCGGCCGCTGGGCATCGCGATGGTCGGTGGTTTGCTGCTGAGCCAGGTGCTGACGCTTTACACCACGCCGGTCATTTATATTTTCTTCGATAATCTGGCGAAAAGATTTGCGGCGTATCGGGCCGGCGATAACACGAGTCCTGAATCCGTTCCGGCGGACTAACGATGAACATTTCCGCGCCATTCATACATCGGCCCGTGGCCACGACGCTGCTGACCATCGCGATTGCGCTGGCGGGTGCGGTTGCGTTTCGCGTGCTGCCGGTATCGTCACTGCCGCAAGTGGATTTCCCTACGGTGTCGGTGGCCGCCACCCTGCCGGGAGCGGCTCCGGAGATCATGGCTTCGTCGGTCGCCACGCCGTTGGAACGGCAATTTGGCAGAATCGCGGGCGTAACCGAAATGACGTCGTCGAGCTTTCTGGGCACGACGAGTATTACGCTGCAATTCGATTTGAATCGAAACATTGATGGCGCGGCGCGAGACGTGGAAGCGGCCATTAACGCCGCGCGCAGCTATCTGCCGGCGAACCTGCCCGCCAATCCCACGTACCGCAAAGTGAATCCGGCGGATTCGCCCATT
This sequence comes from Acidobacteriota bacterium, assembly GCA_003156635.1. Taxonomy (GTDB): domain Bacteria; phylum Acidobacteriota; class Terriglobia; order Acidiferrales; family UBA7541; genus Palsa-295. The sequence continues at coordinate 26,110 of PMHK01000076.1, forward strand.
TTGATTCTGGGGATGACCTCGAAAATCTATGACCGGGGGCCGATGTACGACGCGGCCTCGACGATCGTACAGCAGAGCCTCTCGCAAGTCGAAGGAGTGGGCCAGGTCACCGTCGGAGGAAGTTCATTGCCCGGGGTTCGAGTGGAATTGAATCCGACGCAATTGAATAACTTCGGGCTGGGCTTGCAGGACGTAAATTCGATGCTGAGCACCCAGAACGCGAATTTGGCGAAAGGCCAGATTACGAATGGGCACGTCACTCAGGACATCGTGGCGAACGATCAATTGATGAAGGCGGCTTATTACAAGCCGTTGATCGTCGGCTACCACAACGGGGCAGCGATTAAATTATCGGACATCGCCGACGTTACGGACTCGGTGGAGAACATCCGGGCCGCGGGATTTTTGGACGGGAAACCGTGCGTGATCCTGATCGTTTTCCGGCAGCCGGGCGCGAACATCATCGACACGGTCGATCGTATCGTCGCCACTATACCGATACTCGAGGCTTCGGTCCCCGCAGGGATGGATTTCACGGTGGTGCTCGATCGAACTTCGACGATCCGCGCGTCGGTGAAAGATGTCGAACGGACGCTGATGATTTCCGTGGTGCTGGTAATTCTGGTGGTGTTCGTGTTCCTGCGGAACGTCCGCGCCACCCTGATTCCCGGCGTAGCCGTTCCGGTTTCGCTGATTGGAACCTTTGGTGCGATGTATTTGTTTGGCTACAGCATCGACAACCTTTCCTTGATGGCCTTGACCGTGGCTACGGGATTCGTGGTGGACGACGCGATTGTAGTGATTGAGAACGTTTCGCGATACCTGGAACAGGGCATGAGCCCGATGCAGGCGGCGCTGAAAGGCGCGTCCGAGATTGGGTTCACCGTGCTTTCGATCAGCATTTCGCTGGTGGCTGTGTTTATTCCCATTCTTTTGATGGGTGGAATTGTGGGGCGGCTGTTCCGCGAGTTTGCGGTCACGCTCTCGGTGGCGATCCTGGTATCACTCGCCATATCGCTGACGACGACGCCGATGATGTGTTCGCAGCTTTTGAAAAACCACGAAGGCGAAACACATGGCCGGCTCTATAACCTGAGCGAGAAGTTTTTCGAAGGGATGCTATCGTTCTACGAGCGCACGTTGACCTGGGTGCTGGAACATCCGGCGATCACCCTGACGGTGCTGCTCATCACCATCGGCGTGAATGTGTTTTTGTTCATGATCGTGCCTAAGGGATTTTTTCCGGAACAAGACAACGGGAGCGTTTTTGGCGGCATTCAGGGCGCACAGGACATTTCTTTTCAGGCCATGCAGGACCTGACCCTGCGCTTTGTGCAGAAAATAAAAACCGATCCGGCAGTGCTGCACGTGGGCGCGTTCACCGGCGGCGGTGGCGCAGTAAATACCGGATTCATTTATCTATCGCTGAAGCCGCTGAGCGAACGCAAAATCAGCGCCAGCCAGGTGGTGGATCGATTGCGGCCGCAGTTGGTGTCAATCCCGGGCGCCACGGTTTTCCTGCAAGCGGGGCAAGACCTGCGCATCGGCGGCCGACAGAGCAACGCGCAGTACCAATACACGATTCAGAGCGACTCGCTGGACGACCTGGTGAAATGGGGCCCGGTTCTTCTGACGCAGATGAAGAAGCAGCACATTCTGACCGATGTGAATTCCGACCAACAAAATAGCGGCTTGCAGGCGTCGCTAATTTACGACCGCGATACGGCGTCGCGACTGGGCATTACGCCCGAAACGATCGATAACACCTTGTACGAAGCGTTCGGACAGGCGCAGGTTTCGACGATGTACACGGCGTTGAACCAGTATCACGTGGTGATGGAAGTGGCGCCGCAGTTTTGGCAGAATCCATCTTCACTCAGCGATATCTACGTTCGCCCAGCGGTCGGCACCGAGGTGCCGCTCAGCGCGATTACGCACTATGCGCCGCAAACGGCTCCGCTTTCGGTGAACCACCAGAGCCAGTTCCCGTCGGTGACGATTTCTTTCAATCTGGCGCAGGGAGTGGCGCTGAGCGATGCGGCCGCGGCGATTAACCAGATGGAAACTTCGATGGGCATGCCAGCCTCAATTCACGGAATGTTTTCGGGAACATTGCAGGCGTTTCAAGCTTCGCTCTCCACCGAGCCTTATCTAATTCTTACCGCGCTGCTCGCGATTTACATCGTGCTCGGGATGCTGTATGAAAGCTTCATCCACCCCATCACGATCTTGTCAACGCTGCCATCGGCCGGCGTTGGCGCCATGCTCGCCTTGTTGATATTCCACATCGATCTCAGCGTGATCGCGCTGATCGGAGTAATCCTGCTGATTGGCATCGTCAAGAAGAACGCGATTCTGATGATCGATTTTGCGTTGGCGGCGGAAAGACTAGAAAACAAAACGTCGGAAGAGGCGATTTTCCAGGCATGCATTCTGCGCTTTCGCCCGATTCTGATGACCACCATGGCGGCGCTCTTCGGCGCGCTTCCTTTGGCCCTGGGGACTGGAACGGGTTCGGAATTGAGGCGGCCGCTGGGTGTGACGATCATCGGCGGGCTGATCGTCAGCCAGATGTTGACGCTGTATACGACGCCGGTGGTTTATCTCTATCTGGATCGCTTGCGTTTGCGATGGGCCAGCCGGCATACCAAGTCCTACGCGTCGACGCCCGAAGCGAATCTAGGATGAGTGGTCATTTGAAAAGATTGACTAAAAGCGTTTCTCATAATTCGAAGGATCGGAGCCTGCACATTTATAATTCGCCCAAATATCCCTTGGTTACAGTAACGCTGATTACCGCATTGATTTTCAGTGGATGTACGGTCGGGCCAAAATATCAGAAACCTGCGGCGCAGGCCCCGCAAGCCTACAAGGAACTGACCCCGGCGGATTTCAGCAAGACGGACGGCTGGAAAGTGGCTCAGCCGCAAGACGCTGTGCTGCACGGCAAATGGTGGGAATTGTTTAACGACCCGCAACTTAATGCGCTCGAAGAGCAGGTCAACATTTCGAATCAAAACATCAAGTCGGCAGCGGCGAGCTATTTCGCAGCCAGAGCTCTGGTGAAGCAGGCCCGGGCGCAATATTACCCTACCGTTTCGGTGGGTCCCACAATCACGACCAGTCGACAACCCGCGGCTTCCGGGTTGTCTTCGGCGGCCACCGGCGCGGGGACCTCGTCACTCTTCGATTTTCCGTTTGACGCGACCTGGGTGCCGGATTTGTGGGGCCGCGTTCGCAATACGGTTCGGGCGCAGGCCGCGGCGGCGCAGGCTAGCGAAGCAGACCTGGAAAATGTCCGGCTCACGGCTCAGGCCGAAGTGGCCGCGGATTATTTCCAACTTCGCGGGCAGGACAACCTGAAACAACTTCTGGATTCCACGGTTATTGCGTTTCAGGAATCGCTGAACCTGACTAAGGCTTTGTACGACACCGGAATCGATTCCGATGAATCAGTGGCGCAGGCTGAAACTCAATTGGAATCGACCCAGGCACAGGATACGAACCTGGGCATCATGCGGGCGCAGTTTGAACACGCCATCGCCATGCTGGTTGGTCAACCTCCGTCCTCTTTTTCGATCGCGGCTGAACCTTTGAAATCGACGCCGCCCGCAATTCCGTTCGGAGTTCCTTCGCAACTGCTGGAACGGCGTCCTGATATTGCTGCGAATGAGAGGCTGATGGAACAGGCCAACGCGCAAATTGGCGTGGCGGTGTCAGCGTATTATCCGACACTGACCTTGAGCGCAGCGGCAGGGCTTGAATCGCATTCTTTTACCAGCTGGTTCACTTGGCCCAGCCGTTTTTTTTCGGTGGGACCGGCGCTATCGGAAACGATCTACGATGGCGGATTGCGACATGCGACCGTTTTGCAGTTTCGCGCGCAGTATGATGCGACCGTCGCGAATTATCGCGAAACCGTGCTGACTGCGTTTCAGCAGGTGGAAGATAACCTGGCGGCATTGCGACTGCTTTCCATCGAAATTCAACAAGAAGATGCCGCCGTCGCTTCCGCCCAGCGCGCGTTGAAGGTTGCGACTGACCGCTACAAACTGGGAATCGATCCTTACCTCAACGTCTTGACCGACCAAACTACGCTGCTCAGCAACGAACAAACCGCCGTGACTCTTCGAATACAGCAAATGACCGCAAGCGTCCAACTGGTCGAAGCGCTTGGCGGAGGCTGGGACGCATCGCAATTGCCTTCGCAGAAAGATGTGGCGGCCGAGCCGCCTCCGAATCCGCCACCTGCTCAGTAGAGGCGTGCGCCCAGTTTGATCGTCATGGGCGCGTGGCTGTGCTTACGTCTCGCCGCAAACTGGCTTCGATTTTGGTATGGTATGCAGTAGGTTTTCGAACGCCGGCTTCGCTAGCGGACCGATGAAAATAATCCAAAATTATATTGATGGCCGCTTCGTGCGTGGTTCGCGCGAATTTCCCGACATAAATCCCGCAGACGGTTCGGTTGTCGCACAAGTGTCGGAAGCCGATCGCAGCCAGGTGAGCGAAGCCGTGGGCGCGGCGACATCGGCTCTGCGGGGCGATTGGGGGAGGCTCTCGATTCCGAAGCGCGCGGCGATTCTGCAGAAAATTGCGGATGGAATTGAGGGCAGGTTTCAGGAATTTGTTGCGGCGGAAGTGGCGGATACCGGGAAGCCGGTCTCGCTCGCGTCCAAGATTGATATTCCTCGCGGTGCGGCGAATTTTCGAGCCTTTGCGGAACTGATCAAGACGGCGCCGTTGGAATCCTATCGTACCGAGTTGGCGGATGGGTCTGCCGCGCTCAACTATGCGGTGCGGAAACCGCTGGGCGTGGTTGGAATCATCACTCCGTGGAATTTGCCACTTTTGCTGCTGACTTGGAAAGTTGCCCCGGCACTAGCGTGCGGAAATTGTGTGGTGGTAAAACCGTCAGAGGAAACTCCAGGCAGCGCAACATTGCTGGCTGAGGTGATGCAGGAAGCAGGAGTGCCGCGCGGCGTATTCAATCTGGTTCACGGATTCGGGCCGGACTCGGCCGGGGAGTTTCTGACTTCGCACGCCGGGGTAGATGGGTTTACGTTTACGGGTGAATCCAGCACTGGGGCGGCGATCATGCGCACGGTGGCGGCTAATGTAAAACCGGTTTCGTTTGAGCTGGGGGGTAAGAATGCCGCGATCGTTTTCGCCGACTGCGATCTTGAAGAAACGATTGTCGGTCTGACCGATGCGGTTTTCATGAATACCGGCCAGGTGTGTTTATGCGCCGAACGAATCTATGTCGAGCGACCGTTGTTCGAGCGTTTCGTGCTGGCGCTGAAGAAGAAGGCGGAAGGACTGCGTCTGGGGTGGCCGACGGACGAGACGACAACAACTGGGCCGCTCATTTCCAAAAATCATCGGGAGAAAGTTCTTGGATATTACGGATTGGCGCGAAACGAGGGCGCAACGATCGTCACGGGCGGTGGCGCGCCGCATTTCGGCGACGGTCGCGATACTGGGTTTTATGTGGAGCCGACGATTTTGACCGGGCTCGCGGAGTCGGCCCGCTGCGTACGCGAAGAAATTTTTGGGCCGGTTTGCCACATTGCGCCATTCGATACGGAAGAGGAAGCGATCGCGAAAGCCAACGATACAAAATACGGATTGGCGGCGTCGGTTTGGACCACGCAGCTCAAGCGCGGCCATCGAGTGGCGGAGCAGTTGCGTGCCGGAATTACCTGGGTCAATTGTTGGTTTCTGCGCGACCTGCGAACGCCCTTCGGGGGCATGGGCCTATCGGGGATCGGGCGCGAGGGCGGCATGCATTCGTTGAATTTTTATTCCGAACTGAACAATATCTGCGTTAAGTTGTGAGCATCGAAATGGCGATGGAAAGCAAAATCGTTGCGGGACGGGCGTACCCGCGGGGCCGTTTTCCGCACATTAAACGTGCGGGCGATTACTTGTTTGTCTCGGGCACAAGTTCGCGGCGTGCGGACAATTCGTTTGCCGGCGCGGAACCCGACGGACAGGGGAACGTGCAGCTCGAAATCCGGGTGCAGACGCGCGCGGTGATTGAAAATATCCGCGCGATCCTGGCCAGCATGCATGCGGATTTAAGGGACCTGGTCGAGATTTGCACGTATCTGGTGAACATGGACGATTTCGCCGGATACAATCAGGTGTACGCGGAATTTTTCGATGAAGAGGGGCCGGCGAGAACGACGGTCGGAGTGCACCAACTTCCTCATCCTCATTTGTTGATCGAAATGAAAGCGATTGCGTACAAGCCCGCCGCAAAGCTTTGAAGGAGCTTCCGTGCCATCGATAAAATCGCTGAAAGCTTTTAATTTTCAGGGCTGGATTGAGGCTAACCGCGACAAATTGAAGCCGCCGGTGGGAAACGCGCAGGTCTGGGACGACGGCGACATGATCGTGACCGTGGTTGGCGGGCCGAACCAGCGGGTGGACTATCACGATGACCCGGCTGAGGAATTTTTCTATCAACTGAAGGGAGATATTTTTATCCGGGCGATGGAAACACCGGGCAAACCGCCGATCGAGATTCCAATCAAGGAAGGTGAGATCTTTCTGCTGCCTAAACATATGCGCCATTCGCCGCAGCGGCACGCTCACGGAACGATTGGCCTGGTGGTGGAAATGCCGCGCGCGAACGGCGAGAAGGACGGGTTCGAATGGTATTGCGAAAGATGCCATCATCTGGTGCATCGCGCGGAGGTGCAGCTGAAGAGCATCGTTCAAGATTTGCCGCCGCTTTTTGAGAAATTCCATAGCGACGAGAAATTGCGCGTGTGCCCCAATTGCGGCTCCGTCCACCCGGGAAAGCCCGCTCCACGATCGTAGTGCCCGAAGCTATGCGAGCCATCGACATCCATAACCATTTCTTCCCAAAATCCTGGCCGGATCTGGCGGCGAAGTTTGGCACACCGGATTGGCCGTGGATCAAGCATACCGAGCCGGGCAAAGCGATCGTCATGCTGGGTGACCGCGAATTTCGGCATATCACGTCGGCCTGTTGGGACATAAACGTTCGGCTGGAAGACATGGACCGCGACGGAATCGACCTGCAGATTATTTCGGCGACGCCAGTGCTGTTCGCTTACGGCCGCGACGCGAAGCAGGCGCTGGACTGCGCGCGAATGTTCAACGACGTGGCGCTGGAATTATGCGGACAAGGGAAAGGAAGGTTGAAAGCTCTTTGTCAGGTTCCGCTGCAGGATATCGACGCATCTTGCGCGGAATTGAGCCGCTGCATGCGCGCCGGGCATGTTGGAGTGCAGATCGGCAATCACGTTGGCGATAAAAATCTGGACGATCCGGGAATTCTGACTTTTCTGCGCCATTGTGCGGCGGAAGGCGCGGCGGTGCTGGTGCACCCGTGGGACATGCTGGGAGCGCCGCGTATGCCCAAATACATGATGCCGTGGACCGTGGCCATGCCGGCGGAGACGCAACTCGCTCTGGTTGCGTTGATTGTGAGTGGCGCATTCGACCGGCTGCCAACCGATTTGCGGATCTGTTTCGCGCATGGAGGCGGGAGCTTCGCGTTCCTACTCGGCCGCATGGAAAACGCCTGGCACCATCATCCGGTGGCTCGCGGCACTTCGGAATTCCCGCCGAGCCACTATCTCAATCGCTTTTTTGTGGATTCGGCGGTTTTCGACGAAGGCACGCTAAAATTTCTGGTGGAGAAAATGGGCGCGGACCGCGTGATGCTTGGTTCGGATTACCCGTTTCCATTGGGCGAACAGCGGGTCGGTTCGCTGATTCGCGAGAGTTCGTTGTCACCCGCGGTTAAACAGAATCTGCTGGTGGACAACGCGTCAAAGTGGCTGGCTAGCCAGGCCCCGAAAAAATCAAAGCCGAGTTCGGAAAGCATTAGGCTGACGGCGTCGGAGCCGGATTCTATTTCTGGATGTCCGGTCGGACGCGCGCCTCTGGCACCCGACATTTCTTCCTCGAATACCGCGGGCGTGGGGAAAAAACTCACCTACAGTTCCTACTTGAAGGTTCCGGAATTGCTGAAGCTGCAGGTGCCTGAATCTTCGCCAGAGCATCATGACGAGTTGCTGTTTATCGTGGTGCACCAGACGTACGAGCTCTGGTTTAAGGAGCTGCTGCACGACCTGGACGCCGTGGTGGCCAATCTGAGTGCGGCCGCAGCGAATCCAGCGTCGCGGGATGGCGTTTATGAGGCGGCCCGCCTGCTTCGGCGCTGCACTGAGATTATGCGCGTGTTGGTGGAACAGTTCACCATTCTCGAAACGATGCTGCCTACACACTTTTTGGCGTTTCGCCAAAAGCTCGCGCCGGCCAGCGGATTCCAGTCCGAGCAGTTTCGCGAAATTGAATTTCTGTGCGGGCTCAAAGACGAAAAAATGCTGCGTTATCACGAGCTGACGCCGGAGACGCACAAGATCCTGAACCGGAGGCTGCACGAGCCGTCCTTGCGCGATGTGTTTTTTTCGGCTTTGCAGGCGCTCAAACTTTTGCCGCCTCCTCGCGAAGCACAGACCGAACGAGAAATCTTTGAATCCCGGGCGAAGGCGATTCATGCGCTGTACAACGACGAAAAGAACTATCGCGACTGGATCGACGTCTGCGAGCGTCTTACCGAATTTGACGAGCTGGTGGTGAGCTGGCGGCTGCGGCATATTCAAATGGTCGAACGGACCATCGGCTTCAGGTCCGGCACCGGTGGCAGCGCTGGATCGTCATACCTGAAGCTGACGCTGGAGAAGAAGTTCTTTCCGGAATTGTGGGAAGCGCGGACGTACCTGCAAGAATAGTGAGCGGCGGCCAGCCGGCGTGCGACGGTCACTTCGGTAAATGAACAATTCCTCTAAATTCATCACGCTCGTGGGGGCTGGGCTCACCGGACCACTCCTGGCACTTTCTCTCGCCGATCGCGGGTTCCACGTGGACATTTACGAGCGCCGCCCGGATATGCGCCAGGGCGAAATCAGTGCCGGACGTTCGATAAATCTCGCTATTTCGACGCGAGGCATACACGCGCTGAGCGAAGCCGGACTATGGGAGGAGATGCGCCGCATCATCGTGCCCATGAAGGGACGCATGATGCATTCGGTGGAAGGCCAGATTACGTTCCAGCCCTACGGGAAAAATGAGAACGAGGTTATTAATTCCATTTCCCGCGCCGACCTGAACATAGCCCTGGTAAACGCAGCCGAAGCGCGGGGCGTGCGGTTCCATTTCAATGAGCGCTGCACCGGAATTGACCTGAAAACCGCGGCGCTTCGCTTGCGTGACGAGATCTCTGGACAAGAGAGAAGCATGCCGGCACAGGTCGTGATCGGCAGCGACGGATCGGCGTCGGCAATTCGATTCGAAATGCTGAAGGTCGGACGATTCAATTTTTCGCAGCAATATCTCGATTACGGTTACAAAGAATTGACGATTACGGCCAATCCGGACGGGTCGCACCGGATGGATCCCAACGCTCTGCACATCTGGCCGCGTGGTTCGTACATGCTGATCGCGCTGCCGAATATCGATGGCACGTTTGCCTGCATCCTGTTCCTGCCGCTCGAAGGCAAACCCAGTTTCAGCAAGATCAACACCGAGGCTGGCTTGCGCGATTTATTCGAGAAACAATTCGCCGATGTGGTTCCGCTGATGCCGCAGATGACGAAACAATTCTTCGAAAATCCGACGGGATCGATGGTCACGGTCAAATGCGCACCGTGGAGCGCTTATGGAAAAACTTTGCTGCTGGGGGACGCGGCACATGCGATCGTGCCGTTTTTTGGACAGGGGATGAATTGCGCGTTCGAGGATTGCACGTACTTTCTTGAGCTGCTGGACAAGATTGGCCCGGATTGGCCGCGGCTGTTTCGGGAATTCGAGGAAGCGCGCAGGGCAAACACCGATGCCATCGCCGATCTGGCGAATGAGAATTTCATCGAGATGCGCGATAAGGTGGGCGACCCGCGATTCCTGTTCAAGAAGAAAGTGGAGCTGGCGCTGGAAGCCCGATACCCAAAGATTTTTGTCCCGAGGTATGCGATGGTCACATTTCACCGCGTGCCCTATGCCCTCGCCCGTTCCCGCGGCGAAACCCAGGATCGCGTACTGACAGAGCTTTGCGATTCAATTCACAGCGTGGCGGAAATCGACTGGTCGAAGGCTGATGCACTGGTTCAGCGCGAACTGACGCCCTTGGAGACGGCCTAAGTGGCAATCGAGAAATTTGAAGCTGGAAAGCAATTTGCCGCGCATTTGACGGCGACCGATCCGCTGGGATCGTATCGCGATCGTTTTCATATTCCCAAGAAGCGCGATGGCAGCCATGCAGTTTACCTGTGCGGCCACTCTCTCGGGCTGCAGCCGAAAAGCGCGCGGGCGTATGTCGAGCAGGAAATGAAGGATTGGGAGCAGCTTGGGGTGGAAGGCCATTTTCAAGCACGGAATCCGTGGATGCCGTATCACGAACTGTTGACGGCTTCGACGGCGCGGCTGGTGGGGGCGAAGCCGGACGAAGTGGTAGTGATGAATTCGCTTACCGTCAATCTTCATCTGTTGATGGCGACTTTTTATCGCCCGTCGACGGAGCGCCATAAAATCCTGATCGAAACCAATGCGTTTCCGTCTGACCGATATGCGGTCGCGTCCCAAATTCGTTTTCACGGCTACGATCCGGCTGATTCGCTGATCGAAATGTCTCCACGCGCCGGCGAGACGAATATCCGGATCGAAGACATCGAGGCGTTGGGTCAGGCGGAAGGCGAGCGAATCGCGCTGATTCTCTTCCCCGGCGTGAATTATTACAGCGGGCAGGCGTTTGATTGCGACCGCATCACGAAAGCGGGGCACGCCAAAGGATGCGTGGTCGGATTCGACATGGCGCATGGTGCAGGAAATTTGGCGCTGAAGCTACACGAATGGGACGTGGACTTCGCGGCGTGGTGCAGCTACAAATATTTGAATAGCGGGCCAGGAGGCATCGCCGGATGCTTCGTGAATGAGCGGCACGCGCGCGACACCGGCCTGACGCGTTTTGCGGGATGGTGGGGACACGACAAGGAATCGCGGTTTCGCATGGGGCCGGATTTTCAGGCGATTGCCAGCGCGGAAGGCTGGCAGCTCAGCAATCCTTCGATCCTGGCGCTGGCGGCTTTGCGCGCGTCGATGGATATTTTCGACGAAGCGGGCATGGATCGCTTACGCGCAAAAAGCGAGCGACTGACCGGATACCTAGAATATCTCTTGAAGCAGAACGGTTCGAACCGCTTTCAGCCGGTCACTTCGAGCGATCCGGCACAACGCGGGGCGCAGCTTTCCCTGCGAATCAGCACGAACGGGCGAAAAGTTTGCGACCAGTTAGCCGGGGCCGGAATTATTTGCGATTGGCGCGAGCCCGATATCATGCGCGTTGCGCCAGTGCCACTCTACAATTCATTTATGGATGTGTATTGTTTCGCGGAAGAATTTTTCCGAGCGATCGGTTCGTAGCTCAGCGCGCTGGTTCGTCGCCAGCGATCAGGTCCAGGGTCAATCTCCCCAGCGCGGTTTCGGTGTCGGCAATTTCAGAGACGATGTCGAAATGATTTGCTCCGCAGGCTTCGAGCGTTTTCACCGGAAACGCAGACTCTCGCAGGACATTGGCGAACGCCTGACTTTGGCGCTTGAATTCGTCCGGCTCGTTCTCGCCCCAAGCGACAACCACTGGAACCGGAGCTGCGAGCCGAAGTTTTATGGGACTTAGAGCGATGGCATCGGTGGCGGTCATTTTCAGAGCTTGATTGATGTAGGTGGACACGAGTGGCTGAAGATCATAAACGCCGCTGAGCAGAATCGCTCCGGCGATAAGGTTCTCAGAAGTTCGTTGCTCGCGTTGCCATCCCTCGACGAGCAACATGGATGCGAGATGCGCGCCAGCGGAACTGCCGGCGACGAAAAGATGCCGACGGTTGAACGCTAGTTCCGGGGCCTGGCGGCTGATTGAGATCACCGCGCGGCGGCATTGGTCGACGATGGTGCTGACGGTGGCTTGAGGAGCCAGAGTGTAATTCACCGAGGCATAGGCGATCCCGCATGGGACGCATTTTGACGCCACGAAAAGCACGTCGTCCTTGGAATGCTCCTGCCAGTAGCCTCCATGGAAGAAAATCAGCAGAGGAGAATCGGGCGACGCTGCCGGGAAAAAATCGAAGACTTCGTCAGCGCCGTCGCCCCAGGACAAATTCCGGCGAGATGAAAGGTTTGCCAGCGCTTCGGCGCTGCCTCGGGTGTAAGCCGCCAGAAAAGGGTCGAGGGATGGGACGCAACTGCTTGGCGAATATTCGCGTTCCAGACGGGCGATGGGCCAGTCACGCCACGCGTTGGGGTCCGCGGTCAGGTTGCTCACGCTGCGAAGTCTCGCATATTCGTCGCACAAAATTATAGACAGCTTTTATGGCTTGGGCGGATTTTAGGCGGGAGCCTAGATATACGCTTCCTCGGGATCAACGGCCAAGTGGAGCGCCCGCATTGAAGGATGAACGGATTCTCGATTCCAGGCTCCGAGCAGGCTGGAAAAAAAGTAATACCAGTAGACCTCGGGGACTGCGCGGCAGAAAAGCTTGGTAATTTCTTCGGCCGCGGTTCGCTCGCCGGTCATCATGGTGAAAAAAGGCGCAAAATCGAGGGAGTCGATTCTTTCCAGTTGCTTCACCGTTGCTTCAATTTGGTCGCTGCAAAGTCGATCAGCGCAGTGGAGCCGTCACTGAGATTCAGGCCGTCCGCGCCCACGGTCGTGGTCACCAGGGGCAGGCCGTGAGCCAGCGCGAGAAGATTTTTCGTTTTGATTCCGGTGCCGAAGCGAACCGGGGAGGCGGCGACGCGGCAGGTGGAGAAAATCTCGCTGAGATCGGCGATATAGCCCAGACGTCGAACTCCAGAGACGTTAATCCCGAGATTCGGAGGGAGGTTGTTGCCGACCAAAGCGAGATGGGCGTGCGGTATGAGTTGGTGAACCCGCGGCCAAACTTCCGCGAGCATCCAATCGATGGCGTCGCGATTTGCGGGATTATCAAAATTCGCGAGAAAAAGAACATCCGTACGCTGGTGAAAAGGCAAGCCGGTTGGTCCGGTCGATGCGATCATGGGCATTCGCCCGGTGCGCAGACTGGGGTCGGTGCGGAGGAAAGCGCAGCGGTCGTCCTCGGAAATTGTTAGCAGCACATCAGCTCGCCGGTAGACTTCCATTTCGCGGGCAGCGAAATCGTGCGAACGCTCGTAGTCAGCCCAATAGTGCGAGAGATTTGCCTGCTGCATTTCGCGCTGGCCCTGCTGATCGTCGGTCAGAACCGCGATGAAAGTATCTGGCGAGAGACGTCGGATATCTTCCAGGTAGTGTTCGGGGATGGAGATTCCGCTCCAGAACCAGTGAAATAAAATCGCGAGGTTGAATTTATTTTCTTTCAGCAGCTGCTCGAGCGTCCAGGTCATCGGAAATTCGAAACCTAAGAAACGAAGGCGTTCGGCATCCGGGGTGAGGACGCGAATTCCCAGAGTCTCCAAGGGCGGAGCGTAACGCTCTCGGTTTACGCCGCTGCGGGCGAGGTGGGTGATGCTGCGCCCTTGTGCGCGCAATTCCTGCAGCATCTGCATCCACTGCAGGTCGGCTCCATGACGATCGGGATGCGGGAGCATCTCGTGAATCGCGAGAATATTTAACCGCCCGGTCTTGGGCGAGGTGCGTAAATCGGTCGCAGCGCTCACCTCTGCGGGCCGCATGTCATTTGATTTGGTAAGTTCATTCAACGGAAACGATGCCTTAGGAAACTCCGCAATGAGTGCAGACAGAGCAATCCGGTTTCCTATCGGGTTTTCTGGACTTCAAGGCGGCGAAAGCAGGACAGATTTAGAAGATTCTAATCTGATGCGAGCGGAATTTTCAGATGGACCGACTAGACCTACCTCGCAGGTTGCTGCTGCGTCAGACAGTGCAGCGTTCCAAATCCCCACACCAAATCGACGGCGTGAATTCCGAGCACGGGACGGTCGGGAAAGAGTTCAGCGAGGACTCCGAGGGCGACGCGATCGTTGGGATCGTTAAAGGTGGGAACGAGAACGGCGACATTGGTGATGTAGAAATTGGCGTAGCTGGCCGGTAGCCTGACCCCATCAAAATGGAGTGGAGCGGGCATGGGAAGTTCGATGGCTTCGATTCTTTCGCCGGTTTCGAGACGTGCGTCACGGATGCGCTCCCAATTTTCTTCGAGCGGGCGATAGTTGGCGTCGCGCTGATTTTTTTCTCGAATCAGAACCACGGTAGAAGGATTCACGAAGCGGCAAAGATCGTCGACGTGGCCGTGAGTATCGTCACCGGCGATTCCTTTGCCCAGCCAGACGACATTCGTTACGCCCAGATTTTGCTTGAGCGCCGTTTCGGTGTCGGCGCGCGTTAGCCCGGGATTGCGGACCTGGCGCTTTTGGTCGAGCAGGCATTCTTCGGTGGTTAGAACCGCTCCGCGGCCATTCACATCGATGCTGCCGCCTTCGAGGACGATTTCGCGATTGCCGAGTCGCGCGGGAATTATTTTGATTTTGAGCTTGCGCGCGACCTGTTGCGGAATCGCGTCGTCCTTCTGCCAATCGGGGTAACGGGCCCAGGCGTTGAAGCGAAAACGCGCGATAGCCAATTCCCGTCGGGGCTTATCGCGACGCAGGAATATCGGGCCAAAGTCGCGCGTCCACCCGCGATTCGTGGGCATGCGAAAAAATTGCACGCGCGCCGCGGCGACGCCCAGGAGTTTCAGAATCCCCCGGACATGCTTTTCGTGTGTGCTGGAATTGACCAAAATGCGGACGATCTCGCTGGCGGAAATCTTGCGGACGATCTCACCATACACCCACTGAATGGGTTCGAGTTTACCGGGCCAGTCGGTAGGGTTGTGCGGCCAGCCAATCCAGGTGGCTTCGTGCTTCTCCCACTCGGCCGGCATGGAAAAACCAAGAGCGGCCGGAGGCACATTTTCGATCGGGGGTTTTACGGACGGACGGGGCTTCAAGGTTTTTGGTCTAGGAATCGCTGCTCGATTCCGTGATAGGCGTCGATGCGGCGGTCGCGCAGAAAGGGCCAGTTGCGGCGGACATCTTCGAGATGAGCGAGGTCGACTTCGCCGTAAAGAATTTCTTCCCTATTCGTAGAACCCTCCGCGATCACCATGCCTTGCGGATCGCACAGAAACGAAGTACCCCAGAATTCCAAACCGTCGCCGCCTTCGGTGGGCGTTTCATGTCCGACGCGATTTACGGCAGCGACATAGACGCCATTGGCGATGGCGTGGCTGCGCTGAATAGTGCGCCAGGAATCGCGCTGCGCTTCACCGTTTGCGGCTTTTTCACTGGGATGCCAGCCGATGGCCGTGGGATAAAACAAGATCACGGCGCCGTGCAGCGCAGCGAGTCGGGCGCCCTCCGGGTACCACTGATCCCAACAAATCAGCGTCGCGATTTTTCCCGCTTCGGTCGAGAAGGCGCGAAAGCCCAGATCGCCGGGCGTGAAATAAAATTTTTCATAGTATGCCGGATCATCGGGGATGTGCATCTTGCGGTAGACGCCGGCGATTTTGCCGTCGGCGTCGATGATCGCCGCGGTGTTGTGGTACACACCCGCGGCGCGGCGCTCGAACAGCGGCGCAACCACGACAACTTTCGATTTTTGCGCGACCCGGCCCAAAGCTTCGGTGGTCGGCCCGGGGACGGCTTCAGCCAAATCGAAATTGGCGATGTCTTCACGCTGGCAGAAGTATTGGGATTGGAACAGTTCCGGCAGGCAAACTACCTGAGCGCCATTCTTCGCGGCTTCTTCGATGCGAGCCGATGCCTTGGCGAGGTTCTCGGCGGGGTTACGGTTTACGGACATCTGCACCAGGCCGACGTTGAATTTCGCTTTGTTCATCTCAATTAGAAAATTTACACGAAAAAACGTGACATGGCTACTCTGCTGGTCACCCCGATCCTTAGTCCCTTCAACTACTTGCAGCGGCATGCGGCGGGACTCATTTGAGCACTTCGGGCGAGTCTAAGGTTCACAGGAAGCATCGAATCCGGTACCATTAGAGTCTAAGTACAAAGCAGAAAACGGACTTCATTTTTGAAGTGACGAGGCAAGCATTCGATGGCTGTTCCAGTTTCACAAATGTGGACGACGGCTTCTTACGTCATCAGCCAGCGGCTGAAAGGGCGTAAGCAGTATCCGTTCGTCTTGATGCTGGAGCCCTTGCTACGCTGCAATCTGGCGTGCGCGGGCTGCGGCAAGATTCAATACCCTGCTCACGTGCTGAAGAAGCAACTCAGTCCCGAAGAATGTTTCCGGGCGGTGGACGAGTGCGGCGCGCCGATGGTCAGCATTCCGGGCGGCGAGCCGTTGATGCATCCGCAGATTGCAGAAATCGTGAAAGGTTTGGTCGCGCGCAAGAAATACATCTACTTGTGCACCAACGCGCTACTGCTGAAAGAAAAGCTGCATGAATTTACGCCGAGCAAGTATTTGACGTTCTCGGTTCACATGGATGGCGAGCGCGAGCACCATGATTTTTCGGTCTGTCGCGAGGGAACCTACGAGAAGGCGGTCGAAGCGATTCAGCTGGCGCTGCAAAAGGGATTTCGGGTTACGACCAACACCACGTTGTTCGACGGAGCCGATCCCAAGAGCGTTCGCCAGTTTTTTGACGACATGATGGAACTGGGCGTCGAGGGCATGATGCTCTCGCCGGGGTACACCTACGACAAGGCTCCGGACCAGAAACATTTCCTCAGCAAGAAGAAGACGCGCGATTTGTTCCGCCAAATTCTGAGCAACCGGCATGACAAGTGGCGCTTCAATTTGAGCCCGCTCTTCATGGAAATGCTGATGGGCAAGCGCGAGTACAAGTGCACACCGTGGGGCATGCCGACCTACAACATTTTTGGTTGGCAGAAGCCTTGTTATTTGCTGCAGGACGGATACGCCGATACTTTTGAAGAATTGTTGCGTGAAACGAATTGGGATCAGTACGGAACCGAAAGCGGCAATCCGAAGTGCGCGAACTGCATGGTGCACAGCGGCTATGAAGCCAGCGCAGTGGACGATATGTTCGGTTCGCTTGGCGGATTCTTGAGTACGGTGCGCGCTACGTTATTCAACAAATACAAAGATCCGGATGCGATGGGCGGCGGACCGGACGGCCAACCGAGCAAGTCCGGGCAGCTGGTGCAAATCGCCATGTCCCCGAAGGCATAGTCCGAGCTCACCATGTCAGAAACAAATATTCCATTGTCGGCGGAACATTCTGAAGAGCGCCTGGGTGTGGTGCACGAAAACCTGGAAGGATGGATTCCGGCGCTGGCTACGGTATCGGAAATCCACGAAGCGCTGGAGAAAGCCTTCGACTATCGCGGCGATCTGACGATCACGCTGAAGGACGGCAAGAAAATCGAAGGGTATGTTTACGATCGCAAGATCAAAGGCCCTGCGCTCACTGATTGTTATATTCGCGTAATGCCGAAAGACAGCGCCGAGAAGTTGTCGATCGCCTATAGCGACATTGCGGCGCTGGCATTTACGGGCCGGGACACCGCAGCGGGGAAAAGTTTTGCGGCCTGGGTCAAGAAATATAACGAGAAGAAAGCCGCGGGCGAGAACAACATCGGGATTGACGCGGAATCACTCGAATCAGACTAACGCCTCGCTGGATACGCTGTTCTGCCGTTTTTCCTTCTGGTGTCGATATTCATTCCAGGTCAGCAAAATAATCAGCACATCGAAGATCGTCAAAACCACCAGGGCCCACGAGTGCGTGTGGGTGAAGCGAAATACCTGATAGACCGCGAACGCGCTAAAAACGGCGATGGTCAGCGGATAAGCCCACAGTTTATTCATCCACAAACAAATCACGAGCAGAGCCTTGACCAAACCGTGCGAGAGCAAATACAGGGCAGCGAATTTGGTGCTGCTGTCGGTCATGTTCTGCGAGGCATTGAATACATGGAGAGCGACTGCGCTGTGCGGAGCGCGAGCCAATAAATGCTCGCAGATTTTGCGGACCAGATCGTTCATCTGGGAAGGCTTCATGAAGAAAATGATGGCCCCGCCGAGGAATTCCAGCAGGCCATCGAAGCCCTTCATGGCGATGCCAACTTCGAACGATTCGTGTAGGAAAGATCTGTCGCGGGCCGCCATTTATCCTCGAAATACGATACCACTGACGCGTCTGATTGAAGGGCCACGATTCGGGGGTTAGTGCTCAAGGCCCGTACTCAGAAGGATACGGCGGAGGAGAGGGGCGGAGCTTTACGGACTGCCGACTTTGGGCAAACTCCAGTGCTGCCACACGGCCACAACACGCAGCAAAAAGCAGACCGAGCCGCCCAACACGGCCGACCAGACCGGCGGAAATTTCAGCTTTCTGCAGGCAACCACGACTGCTGCTCCGGCAAGCGCCGCGGTGGCATAGATGTCCACATTGAGAACGCGCGGCACCTGCGCCAGAAAAATATCGCGAACCGTTCCCCCGCCGACTGCTGTGACCGTACCCAACAGCGCGGCGATGAAGGGATTCAATTTGTAGTCCAGGGCTTTCTCAGTGCCGGCGACCGCGAAAAGAGCCAAGGCCATGGCATCCAAGTCGATCATGACTGGAACCGGAATTTTTCGGAGGAAATGATCGAGAAAAAAGACCAAGGCGCCACCGACGAATGCGGTCGCGGGATAACGCCAATCCCGCAGCGACGCAGGCGGAACCGCGCCAATCAACAAATCGCGGAAAATCCCGCCGGCCAAGGCCGTCGCAAACGCCAGCACCATCAATCCGAGGAAATCGAGATTGCCGTTTACTGCGGCCGTGGCTCCCTCGATACCAAATAAAAGCGTACCGGCTAGATCGGCGACGAGCAGGAGTTTGCGGGGATTGTAGTAGAGCGTGGCATCGATCATCGGTGGGGTCTTTAACGGATCTCGATCAGGAAGAGCGATTTCGCCGGCAGCGTTAGGGTTATGCTTCCGTTTTTTACGCTCTCCGTGCGCGGAGCAGGTAGCTGCGCCGCCTTTTTCAGTTCTGTGTATTGTGCCGCAGTCGGGGAGATAGGATCGCCCATTGCGTGGTAGGCGGGAAGGGGCGAACCGTGTTCGGGGTCGACTTCGCTGATCTGTGCTCGATGCGTGCCTTTTAAGTTTTGCAAATGAATTGTGACGTCGCGCGAGTGGCCCGGATCATCGGGCAACGACAGATTCCACACAGCGATCGCGATCGAACCATTGGCACGCTTGGTGACCAGCATCGAATCTGAGGATATGTCGATTCGCCGGTCGCCAAGCTGATGCAGCAATTTGAAAGCATTGAAAACCGGCTTGGGGATTCCACCTTCGGCAAGTATGCCGAAACCGCCGTAAAATGGCTGCTTGATTACGCCCTGCTCCTCGAAAACGTCCGAGAAAGTCCAGTAGCTCATCATTTCAGTGAGCCCGTCGCATTGCCGAATCGTATCGGCCAACCATGGCGCCATGAACGCCGAGTCGGTGACTTTGGTCTGATTGTCGTAGACTGCGTTGAATTCTGACCAGATCAACGGGAGATCGGGCTTGGCGGAGGATTTAATTTGCTTATGAACTTTGTCGACGGCGCGACAGACCATTCGATTCATGGGGATCGATTCGTCGGTTCCGAACACGTCCTGTGCTTTGTCGTTGCCGTAGACGTGCGAGGACACGAAGTCGACCGGGATATTTTTTTCGGCAACGTGCTGGATGAAGTGGTCGGCCCAAGCGGCCTGGGCCGTCGTGGGGCCACCAAGGCGCAAACGCGGACTCACCGCTTTCAAGGCGACGGCGGTGACATCGTACAGATGGTAGTAGGTCGCTTCTTTCGGCTCACCCGCCCAAAAATCCAGGTTGGGCTCATTCCACACTTCGAAATACCATTGCGACACTTCGTCGATGCCGTAGCGATCGATTAGGTGTTTGGCGAAAGCGGAGATCATGGAGGCCCAGCGGTCGTAGTCTTTCGGCGGGGCGACAACCGGTTTGTACCAGAAGGCCTGACGCATGTCGACGGAGGCTAGCTTCCGGGGCATGAAGCTCAATTCCACGAACGGGCGCACATGATTTTGGAGCAGGCCGTCGTAGATTTGGTCGACGTAGGAAAAATTGTAAACGGGTTTACCGCCGGCGTCTTCGTCGTACATGCCGACTTCGTCGTCGAAGATCGCGTGAAAGCGAACGTATTTGAAATCGGTTGCGGCCTTCACCTCGCGTAGGTCGCTGCGATAGCTGTCGCGCAAGCTGAGAATGGCGCGGCCGGAACCAAACATTTGTTCCCAATAATGTGGAAAGGGATGGGAGGAACCGTTGACGTCAATCTCTACGGTTTCCGGCGAAGGTGCGGCTTGTGCACGAACGATCGCGGGATGCAATGAGACAAAGAAAATTCCCAACACGAGATGGATTCGAAGGAGTTTCATTCCAGGTCCGTCTGCCCAGAGATATTGTAGCGGCTTTAAAGTCGAAAATGCTCTGGAGTATTTTGAAAAAGGGTCAGGTCGCGGCGCGCGCACCCAAAACCGTTTGAGCGTCAGCGCGGCGCGCGCGGAGGAAATCAAGAAACTCGTCCAGGCCCGCGCCGGATTTCACGGAGACGTCGAGGATCGCCATCCCGGGTCGCACCGCCTGAATATTGCGGTTCGCTGCAGTCGCGTCGAACTCGACCGCCGTGGCCAGGTCGATTTTGGTGATGAGGGCCACGTCGGCGCTATTGAAGATGGTTGGATATTTCAGTGGCTTGTCTTCGCCTTCGGTTACCGACATCAGCACCAGTCGAAGATCCTCGCCAAGATCGTATGAGGATGGGCAGACCATATTGCCCACGTTCTCCAGAAACAGAAAATCGAGTTCATCCAGTTTCCAGCCCTCGAGCGCGCGGTCAATCATCGCTGCTTCCAGGTGACAAACCGTGCCGGTAATTATTTGTTTTACGGGGGCCTGGCTGCGCGCGAGACGCGCGGCATCGTTTTCCGTGGCCAGATCGCCGACCAGCGCGGCGACACGACATTCCTGACGCAGCCGCGTGAGCGTGTTTTCGAGCAGCGCCGTTTTGCCGGCGCCTGGACTGGAGACCATGCTGACGACGAAAACTCCCGCGTCGTGGAATTTTCTGCGCAGCTCGCGGGCGACGATGTCATTTTGCTTCAACACGTTCTCGCGAACCTCGATCATCCGAGTTTTGGCGCTCACTCTTCGACCTCCAGGCCGACTACCAGCAATTCTTTGCCTTGCACGATTTCTCCCGTGGGAGTGCCGCAATCGGCGCAGCAAAACATCTGGGTCGAATGCACGGGACGCTGTCCGTCACATTGTTTACAGAATATGATTACCGGAACGTCTTCAACGACCAGGCGAGAGCCTTCCAGCGGAGTGTCGTCGCACGCCATCGCATAGGATGAAAAAAGGGCGTCCTTTACGACGCCAGACAGAGCACCCAGGCGAAGATGGACGGCCTTGATCCGGATGTCGCCGCGGCGGTCGGCCTCTTCCTGCGCCAGTTCGACAATGCTCATCGCGATGGAAAGTTCATGCATGGTGCTGAAAAGTTGCGGCCTCCTTGGCATTCGCGGAGTGGGTCATGTCAAATTGTCCAAATGAGGCAAGCGCGGCCTGCCCCAGGCTGATGCCGCCATCGTTTGCTGGAACGGAATGGTTGGTCCAAACCCGGAAGGGAGAAGAATCGACGAGCACTTTCAAGTCGCTCAGGAGAAGCTCGTTTTGGAAGACGCCACCGGAAAACACGATCGTATCGACGTCGTTCTTGCGGCAGAGTGCGGTTGCCGCATCGAACAGGCCGTGCGCGATTCCAGTTTGGAATGCGCGTGCACATTCGCGCGGATCGCGTCTGCGCGAACGATCCTGAACCAAATTTATTAAGAGGGGTCGGAAATCGAGTTCGCCATCTTGAAATGGAAACGGATACGGTTCCACCTTTTGGACGCAACCGGCCACCTGCTCGAGCCACATCGCGGCTTGACCTTCGAAGGTGGTTTCGCGCGTAAATCCAAGCAACGCGGCCGCGGCGTCGAAGAGGCGTCCGACCGAGCTAGTCGTAAAAGCTCTGACGCCCTTGCGCACCAGATCCATGGCGACCTGATATCGATCCGGAAAATTGAATGGGGCGGAAGTTACATCGGGCGTTTCAGCAAGCTGCGCCAAAAAGCCCACGGCGGCTTGTACTGGATGGCGCGCCGCGGCATCTCCACCAGCGAGAATCGCACGACGAAGATGACCTACGCGAACAAATCCATCGCGGACGCTCCCGACGAAGAATTCCCCGCCCCAGATGGTGCCGTCGTCTCCATAGCCGGTTCCGTCAAAACTGATCCCTACGACGCGCTGGTGCCATTCGCCGCGTTCGGCTAGGACCGATGCGATGTGGGCGCGATGGTGCTGGATTCGGTGCGTATCCCGAGAAGGCAGCGAATCGGCGTGAAGCGAAGATGCGTACTGCGGATGAGAATCCCGGACGATCAGCAGCTGTTCCCACTCGACGCCATACATCGAAACCAAGTCTTCAATCGTTTGCTGAAACGCCTGGAATGACTGAAAGTGTTCGAGATCGCCAATATGCTGGCTGACGAAGGCCTGACCTTCGACGACCAGCGTGATGGTATTTTTCAGATCCGCGCCGACGGCTAAGATCGGCTGATGGGTCGGAAGGGTTGTGACCGCGCCGGGCGCATAACCGCGAGCCCGGCGAAGCACTGTCGGGCCGAACGCACTCGCGCGGGCAATTGAGTCGTCGAGGCGTCGCGCGATCGGACGTTCGCCGATGAGAAAAGCATCGGCGATTCCGGAGAGGCGATCCAGGGCTTCGTCGTCGTCGATGGCAATCGGCTCGCTGGAACGATTCGCACTGGTCATGACCAGCAGCTCCGGAGCTCCCGCAGCGAATAGCAAATGGTGAAGCGGCGTGTACGGCAACATCACGCCAAGCTCACGATTGTCGGGCGCGACTCCGGGTAGGCTGGCCTTGGCACGCGCGATTACAATCGGCGCGGCGGTCGAAGTCAGAAGGCCTTCGGTCTCCGCGGACACGTCCATTACGTCGCGCGCGACTTCGCGGTTCCTGGCCATCAAAGCAAAGGGCTTTTCTTTGCGGAATTTTCGAGTTCTCAGAGTTTCAACTGACGCAGAGTTCCTGGCGTCGCACACCAGGTGATATCCGCCCAACCCTTTCACCGCGAGAATCTCTCCAGCACGCAGCATTTCGGCCGCGCGGCGAATACCGGTTTCGTTACCTTGGACAGTTTCGTCGCTGGCTTGGAGGTAGTATCCAGGCCCACATTCCGGGCAGGCAACAGGTTGCGCGTGAAAACGCCGGTTGCGCGGATCGTGGTATTCGCGTGAGCAGTAGTCATCGAGCGGCCACGGCTTCATGGTTGTTTTCGCGCGATCGTAAGGCAGCTCGAGGATCACGGTGTAGCGTGGGCCGCAGTTGGTGCAGTTGATATAAGGATAGAAATGGCGTTTGTCCGCAGGATCGAAGAGCTCGCGGAGGCAATCCTCGCAGACCGGAAGGTCGGGAGAAATTCTCGTGGACGGAGATTCTTTTCGCTGGCTGTCGCGAATCGTGAAGTCGTGGCAGCCGATTGGCGGCGAGCCTTGAACCTGAATGTCGGTGATCCGGGCGGCAGGCGGCGCGTCAGTTCCCAGTGCGGTGATGAATGCCTGCAATGCCTGATCAGCTCCCTCGAGGAAAATCTCCACGCCCTCGTCTCCGTTCAGGACCCATCCGGCCAGGGTGTTGGCCTGAGCCAGGCGAAAAACGAACGGGCGAAATCCCACTCCCTGGACTACGCCGCGAACTTTGATGGAACACGCGCTTGCCATTACGGAATCACTCCACGCTGATGATGCAGCCGTGACCCTGCCAACCGACTTGAACGACTTTGCCGTCTTCCACGAGAATGGGCACCGTGCGCTGACCATTCGCCAGCGAGCGCAGAAGGTCACGCGCTGCAAGGTCGTCTTCGACGTCGTACTCCACGAATTCCGTGCCCTTGAATTCCAGCCATTCGCGCATTTCCTGGGTGTAGGGGCAGCTCTTGGTGCCGAAAAGCTCAAGCCTAGCCATAGACGAGCCCCTCCAGCGCTTCGCGGACCACGTGATAAATCGAGGCCTGCACTTCCTGAATGCGCGGAATGTAATCGCAGCGGACAATCAGCGGAAAATCGACGAGGCCGCGGCGCAGAATTTCGCCGCCGTCGTAGCCCAGCAGCGCTACGGTCAGCATTTTGCGCTTGCGCGCTTCTTCGAGCGCCGTGATGATGTTGCGCGAACCGCCGCTAGTGGAAATAGCAACCGCGACATCGTTCGGCTGGGCTTGCGCAATCAGCTGCCGAAGAAAAACAACTTCGGTGCCGACGTCGTTGCTGATGGCCGTGATATTGGCGGGTTCGAGCGCGAGCGAAACGGCGGGGATGGCTTTCCAGCCCGACGGCGGGGCCACGCAATCGATGGCGAAGTCGTTGGCGTCGGTCGCGGACCCACCGTTGCCAAAAATGATCAGTTTGCCTCCGCGACGAAGCTTTTCGGCTATCGCCGTAACGGCATTGCCGATTTGTTCCGATTCCTCGTGCGCCACTTGCGCGCGCAATTTCGCGTCGTCCGCAACTTTCATTTGAATGGAATTTGCGACTTCGGCGGTGGCATCGCCGGTGGCTTGTTTTTCGCGCCCGAGAAACGGGTAGAGAAACTCAGCCTCGCCCACATCGTGACCCAATTCGCGGTGTTCAAAATAGACGTGCACGGTCTCCCAGAGCGTGTGATAGAGGAGTTCGATCAGTTCCTGCTGGATGAAAGGGTCAGTGTTCGCCGGGGGAATGGTGTACGAGCCTTCGAGCCCCGGCAGCGCGAAGGTCAGCGCATTGCGTTCGCGGGCCGAATCCAGCGCGGCCCAGACTTCCGGATCGCCTTCGGGCGGGCCAAATCCCATCACGATATCTTCGGGCCGCAGAATCGCGTCGAGCCACGGCCTATAGAGGATGGAAAGATCCAGGGCCGGAAGCGCACGTTTTCCGACAATTACGGGATGCACGAACTCGACCGAGACGTGCTGCGCGTCCGTGGCGTAGGGACCTTGACCGAAGGCGAGCAAGCGTCCGCCACGCAGAAAACGATCGGACATTTCGTGGCAGGCTTCCGCGAGGCGAGGAGCTTCGCGCGAAAAAAAGGATTCGAGGATCTGGTTACGCGCCAGAAGGCGCTGTTCGATTTGCGTGGCGAGTTGGTATTTCGTGGCCATTTTTCTGTTCTAGTTTTCCCTCGCAGCGTTTCATTAGCAGATGCGAGGCAGTGGATCACCAACCAGCATGTCGACGATCCGGCTGCCGCCGTAAAGAGTCGTGACCAGCACGGAGCCGGCGGGCTGCTCGCGTATTTCACCAATCACACGGGCTTCTTCGCCGCCGGGCGTTTGCTGGAGCGCCTTTAGCGCCGCACCGGCCAGTTCCGGCGCAACGACCGCGAGAAATTGGCCTTCATTCGCAATGTGCAACGGATCAAGGCCCAGCAGTTCGCAGGCGCCGCGAACTGCATCATGGACCGGAATGCTAGATTCGGAAAGAACGACGCCCAAGCCGCAGTCTCTAGCTAGTTCGTTCAATGACGTGGCCACACCGCCACGAGTGGGATCGCGCATCCAGCGAATGCCGGGACCCGCAGCGCGCACCATGGCTTCCACCAGTGGAAACACGCTGCGCGTGTCGGAGTATAGGTCGCCCTCCATTTCGAGATCGCCGCGGGCCAGCAAAATGGTGATGCCGTGATCGCCGATGGGACCGGATAGCAATACTTTGTCGCCGGGCCGGACCGACTGAGGATTAATTTCGACGCTTGGTAGCGGCGAACCGAGACCGGTGGTGGTGACGTACATGCTGTCGGCTTTGCCGTGTTCGACGACCTTGGTGTCTCCGCCGGCAATTCGCACGCCGGCGATCTGGGCAGCACTGGCTATCGCTTCGATTTCAGCTTGCAGGATTTCGGTGCGGAGGCCCGCTTCCAGAATCAAGGTGAGGACGATCGCTTCGGGCTTGGCGCCAGAAACCGCCAGGTCATTCACGGTGCCGTTGACGGCGAGTTCGCCGATGGAACCACCCGGAAATACGAGCGGCTTCACGACGAAGCTATCCGTGGTCACGGCCATTTGCGCGCCGTTTATTTTCAGATGAGCGGCATCGGCAAGCGGCCCGGTCGATGCGGGGAAAAAGAAAGGCGCGAACAAACCCTCGACCAGGCGGCGGCTGGCTTTTCCGCCCGCACCATGGGCCATCTCAATTTGCGGATCGCGAAAGCGAATCTTGGGGACGACTTTCGCGGGTTTGGGGCCGGCGCTCACGCTGACGCGCTGATGCTCGTCACCAGATTGGCCTTCCGATGTTCGTAGTTGTAGTAAGCGGCGCATGATCCTTCCGAAGACACCATCAAAGCTCCCACCGGATTTTCCGGCGTGCATTCGCGGCCGAAGAGTTTACATTGCGCGGGTTTCAGCACACCTTTTAGGACTTCTCCGCACTGCGCGGCCTTGGGATCGGTAACGCGAATTCCGGGGATCTGGAAGCGTTGCTCGGCGTCCCATTCCGCATACTGATCGCGGATACGAAGCGCCGACTGGGAAATAAAACCAAGGCCGCGCCATTCGAAATACGGCCGCAGCTGAAATATTTCAGCCATCGCTTTCAGCGCGGCGCGATTTCCTTCCCAGGGAACGACGCGCTTGTATTGATTCTCGACTTTAGCTTCTCCGTTTTGAAGCTGGCGGAGAATCATCACGATCGATTGCAGCAGGTCGAGGGGCTCAAAACCGCAGACGACGATTGGTTTGTTTTCGTTTTGGGCGATCCATTCGTAGGGTCTGCAGCCGATCACGGTGGAGCAATGACCCGGACCGATGAAGCCATCGAGGCGCATGTCGGGAGAATCGAGAATCGCGCGAATGGCGGGAATGATGGTGACGTGGTTGCAGAAAACCGAAAAATTGTGAAGGCTTTCGGCTTTCGCTCGCTGCAAAGTTAATGCGGTGGAAGGAGCCGTGGTTTCGAAACCGATGGCGAAAAACATCACGTGTTTCTGCGGATTCAGTTTGGCGAGTTTGATGGCGTCGGTTGGCGAATAGACGATGCGCACGTCCATGCCGCGCGCTTTGTGTTCCAGCGGGCTGCCGTGGGTTCCCGGGACGCGCATCATGTCGCCAAACGCGGCGAAAATCACGTTGGGATCCGCGGCCACCGACAACCCATCGTCGATGCGGCCCATGGGCAGAACACAAACGGGACAACCGGGGCCATGAATCAGTTCGATATTTTCAGGAAGAACGTCCTTCAGACCAAAACGATAAATGGCGTGGGTGTGGCCGCCGCAAACTTCCATTAGGCGGTAATGGCGCTGGGGATCGGCCAGACGCCGAATTTCTTCGGCGGCTTTGGTGATCAGTTCGGGATCGCGAAACTCGTCCACATATTTCATTTTGGGAGCCTCGGAAAAGTGCTTACGGAGCCTGCTTTTCCTGAACATCTTCGAGCCCATAGCCGCGGACTTCTTGCTCGGCGGCTGCACTCTCGCCGAGCATCTCCAAGGTGTGTAACTGGTCGAGCGCATCTTTTTCGCTGATTTTGCTCATGGCGNNCGAAGCGATCTCGACAATTTTTCCTGGAATAGCGAGACACATATGACATCCTCCGGGCAACGGCTCATCGTAGTGGTCGGCGGCCACAGGACCTCCGGTTATTGTTTGCGGGCCGTGAGATCGAAAGTCACTTTCACTTCGTCTTTCACTTTCAACGCACCGGCAGCGACCGATACGAGTTTGATTCCGTACTCGGTCTGCCGCAGGGAACATTCGCCGTAAGCTCGCAGGGTATCGCCGGTCAAGGTGACCTGAGCGGTGATGGCTTCGGAGCGCGTGATCCCGTGAAGCGTCAGGTTACCGGTGACGGTCACGGCATACAGCGTTTCACTCATGGCCGTAGGCGCGACCTGGGTGCTCTCAAAAATAATCTCCAGATATTGCGAGGTCTCCAGCACTTCCTGCCTCATTCTGGTTTCGATTTCAGTCCGATCTTTCTGGCTGACTTCATCGGCAACCTCCAGGGAGTCGGCCAGAACGGAGAGGCGCAGCGAGGCTTGCTGCAGATTTCCAGGCACTATGCTTATTTGACCGCTATAACTACGGACCGCGAGATTAGGGTTGTGGCCGAAGGAGGACAACATTCCGGTGGCAAAGGCGCGCACGGTAAGACGACTCAGTCCAGGGTTAATCGAATATTGCGTGGCGGTTTCTATCGCGGACATCTTTGCTCCCGTGGATTCTGGCATGGAATTATCCTTGTTTTTTGGCCACGATAAAGAATGCAATTTTCAATTCATCTTTCATCTTGAGCGTGCCGCCGGCGACGGAGGCGACGGAGATTCCAAACTCCGTTTGCTTCACTGAAAAATTGCCGTACCCGCGCAGGGTGTCTTCGCCCACGACAACTTGCGCGGGGAAATCGACGCGATTGGTGATGCCGTGAAGCGCCAAATCGCCGGTGATATTCGTCGCGTACAAATTCTCGCCAAGTTGAGTCGCGGTGACGTGTTTGCTTTCATACGCAATCTCGGGAAACCGCTTGGTTTCCAGTACTTCATCGAACGTGACCCGCCCGATTTCGCGGCGGTCGTATTCACTGACTTCGTCCATCAAGTCGAGCGACGAGGACTTGATCCTCAGCCGGATCGAAGCATTGCCCAGCGTGCCGGGCGTGAATCGTGCGTCACCCGAAAAATCGCGAATCGCAAACTTCGGATTGTGCGCAACCACCGCAGCCAAACCACTGGCAAAAGCGTGTACAGTCAGCTGACTCAGCTTCGCATCGATCTGATAACAGACAGGAGCAGTCATGAGCGGTCCCCCGGAACGATCCAACCTGGGGCCTAATCTAACATGTCATATCACCTGTCTATAAATGTTTGCATCTTCGAAAGGCGACCTGTTCCTAGCCGCCAGCCGCTTTACATAGACCGCAATTTAAAATAGCGCTCGATGTCTGGGACGATTCCGCCGGTTAGGTCGCCCAACCCGAGCTGTCCCATATATTTTTTGGCGATAGGGCTGGTTAGAATCAGTCCGGCGCCGACCACGACCAGGGCCACACCACCGAGCATGAACAACGTGTCCTTGTTGGATTCATCCCGTTCTTCGCGTCGAACCATTTCCGTCGGCATTTGATTTTCTCCTCTCAGTTTTTAATCGCGACGCAACTCAGGCTTCCCCCATTCGAATCTTTTCGACCAATCCTTCCAACACCTTGACAGCTTCGTCCACCGCTGCGGCAACGGGCGCACTGAGACCCATGTGCCCTTCTTCCGGCCCTACGGTTTCCGGCTCGCACCCTACCAACAGGATTCGCTTCAATTCCCCGCCCATAGATTTCGCCAGGCGAATTACGTTCATGGGATTCATGCTGTGCGCGTCGGGCGCGGCCTGGTCGGCCTCGGGCGAATTTAGAGAGTTCAAATCCGGCTCGATGACATAGACGGTGCCGGGCGTGCCGCCGCGCGGGCTGGCGTCGACCAGAATTGTCACGTCAGAACCATCCAGCAGGGCGTAGGCCAAATCAAACCCGCGAATGCCATAGTCAAAAGCCTTCACCCCGCTGGGCAATTGGCGATTCGCTAGTCGCTGGACGACTTCAACACCAAACGCGTCGTCGCCGAGAAAAATGTTGCCGATGCCGGCGATGAGGATCGTCGGGGTCTGGGTATCCGTGTCCTGGACGGCCTCGTCCATCGGAAGCGGCTCGACTTCCTCGGGATCGAAGAAGAAGCGATGGCCCGGTTGCCGCATCATGCCGATGTCCCGGCCGGGATCGTCGTCGACCACCACGCAGACGTGAAACTGGCCGTCGTAATCCTGCTCGAGAGATTCAATCATCGCGGTTTTGCCGGCGAGGGCGATGTCCATCATGTCTCCGCGCTTGCCGGGGTGCAGGCGGACACGGTGGCCCGGCTTGACCTCGACGCCGGCGATTGTCAGTGTGCCAGTCGGAGCTTTGTCTTCGAGAAGCCGCCATTCCCATTCGTTCATGGCTGCTCCTCTTCGCCGGCCGGGCGTAAACCGCGCAATACACCGTGAAGTTTCATGAAATGTTCCGGAGGCAACGCCTCGGTGCGTTCGAGGATCTGGCGGCCGCGGTCGTCGGCGCTGCGCATTTCGCTCTTCTCGTCTTCGGTCAGAGTGAGGATGCGTAGGGCCAGAATTTCATCGATTTCGGTGCCGTCGAAAAGATTTCCCGGGCTTTCGGGTGCAATCTGTGGATAGTCGTAGAGAATGATCGGAGAGGACAGTATGCCGTCGCGTTGACCTTCTTCGCCGGCCAGAACCGGCCAAGTTCCGACGTTTTTGCAGGCTGAAACCGCGTCTTTTAGCGAGTCCGGAGGATCGAGGAGCGAAACGAATTCGCCGCCGCTGATGCCGAGGATGGTATGTGCCGATAGCAGGGACTGCATCAGCGCTTCGTCGCGGCTGACCGAAGTGGAGCCGGAGGTATCGGTGACGTTCGAAACACGTACGGTGATTTTGAAAAGTTCGTCTTGAAGCCGCTCGATCGCTGATTCCACCTGTACGCCGATGGCTCCTTTCGTCCTTACAATGACGGCGGAGAACAACCCGCTTGGCGCACGAACCGGTTCCAATTCCCTTTCGGCCTGAAAAAATTGGGCTACGGAGCGGCTGGCTCGGTCGGTCGCGCCCGGCCCGAACGGAGGTACGACGATTTCGCGTTCGATGGCTTCTTGCCAGGTTTGGAGGCTCTGGTCTCCGACCTGCAGAGTTTCGACCACGTGAAAATCCTGCTCGCACTCATTTCTCGAATTTCCGGTCCATTCCTTGAGCGGAGTTTTTAGTTCGCCAACAGTCTTGGCGATTGCCTGCAAGAAACGCACTTTGATGCGCAACCGGAGAGACGAACTTCCCGTCGCGAGACATTCGGTTTGCATGAACCAGTTGTCGGCGCCGCTTTGCAGTTCGCTGTAGGCTTTGGGATAGACCACGCCGAAATTCCAGCGCTGGCGATTTTTGACCGACGACGGGCGGTAGGGATACAGCATGTATCCTTCGTAAAGGACCGCGTTGGCGATGTCTGCGACCAGTTTCTCGTTCACAGTTGCACCGTTTCTTCGGTGGCGGCCAGCACGCGCTCGATCACCTGCTCCCAGGTGGGGATGCCGTGGCGTACTTTGTATTGGTAGAGCTTATCGAATACGTCGCGCCGCAAGTAAAGCCACGCGCTGTTTGGGTAATATTGATCGATCAAATCCTTCCAGGTTTTCAGCGGCAGCTTGAACTTGGCTTCCTTCTCCCAGGAAATCGGGGCTACCTGGAGGTGCTCCTGGTCGTCGGCATAAAAAACCGTGCCGCTGAAAAGGAAATTGAGCGGCAGATCACCGCTGGACAAGCCGTGAAAATATTTGGTGGCCGCGACATTGAAGTCGAAAGTGCATGGCACCTGCATTTCGACTACGGTTTCTTTGGCAAAGCTCGGGACCACCACGGTCGCATGGGTCCACAACAAACTACGCAGCGTTTTGGCCCAGCGATCCGGCTCGCCAAATAAATCCTGGAGCTTGGCTTGCTCTTCAGGAGTGTAATGACGGCGCGTTACATCGATTTGAATTTGCGCGCGCAGGACCACGGTGTGGATAGCCGGTTCGGGGCCGGCGTTCGCGACGCGCAGGTTGAAAGCAAGCAGGGGCGACGCGCCAAAGGGCACGGCCTGGGCCCCTTCCACTTTGAAATTCAGATCAGGCATGTGCTTTCCTGCTGGAATTCTCGGCTCGTTCGTTCAAGCTCGTGAAGAATTTTCCGACCTCGCGCCATACTTCCGTTCCGCCAGACAAACCATGCCAGTGCAAGCGAATCAACCCCACGAGCTTGTAACATTCGTCGATGGGCACGACGAAATATTGCGCTGCCGCGCCGCGGCCGACACCCACGCGGTTGGCGACGAGCGCTTCCACTTCAGGCTCCATCTCCTGCAACTGCGGATTCTCGGCCTCAATCTCACTCCACATTTCCAGCGATAGCAGGGACTCCGTAGCACCGGCAGGCCCCGGATAAAATGCATTTACCTTCGCTGGGTCGCCGCTCTTGAAAAAAAATGCCATCTCGATGGGGATCATGAGCCCGTCCCATTGCGCTTCGGTCATCTGAAACTCGGGAAGGGCCCGGATACGACGAGGAATGCGCTTATATTTCATGACGCTTTGGCCGCTAAAAAGAATGGCGCAAGGATCGCAGGCGCAAACGATTTTACGGGCGGCGGGCTCGATGAGGTGCTGGTGCTCGCCTGCTAACGGGGTGCTACACATCTCGCAACATTCCACGGTGGGCCGTTTGCGGACAAACTGGCGGAGCGTCGCGAAGGCGCGATCGTTCTGGCCAGCCGGCGTAAGCGGCGAACTCACATCCCACTCCCATGCGCCTTGGCCAGCGGCAGCGCGACCCGTGCGCGGCCATTCTCCCGCAGCAGTGGGATGGGTTCGAGATGCAAGGTATCCAAATCCATGCTGCGTCCGGCCCGGACCACATCGTAGTGTTGGCTGCAGATCGGACAGGCCAGAACCGAACCTTCCATGCTGGCCGCGCCCAGCGGCTGCCCGCACCCGGGGCAGAGGTTGTTATAGGCGTACAAGGTTTCTTCCAGCCGACAGAAAAGAATGTCGCGGCCGCCCACATCTTCGGCGCGAAGCGTTCCGGAAGGAATCGCGTCGAGGCCAAAGACGTCCTCCCAGCCCACCTGATCACGCTGCACCTTTGTTTCGTGGCCGTTACCACTGAGATTTGAAATTGGGACGAAACCAACGGCTGGCGCCTTTTCCTGGACTTGGCCCTGAACCAGAATCGCGGTCACGTCCGGTGCGGCATCATAGATGGCTTCTTCGACCGCGAGCTTCAACGTCGCCGATGAAGAAGGACAACCGTGACAATTCCCTTCGAGGCGCAGAGTTACGGTTCCGGTTTCGTCGATGCCCACCAGCGCTACATTACCGCTGTGAGATTTGAGATACGGCCGGGTCTTTTCGAGCGCCTGGACAACGCGTGTCTCGAGGCTCTCCGGATGCAGCCCGTAGAGCAGGAGCAGGCTGCGCACCAGATCATCGCGTCCCAAGGCGGCAATGACGGAGGCTCCGGAGGGAGTCGTCTGGTGCACGATTTCGAGCATGCGTTCAATTCCCGCGCCGTGAAATTCCATGAGCAACTGGACGAGTTCCTTCGCAGTCGCGGTGAGCGCGGGATTATTTATATTTTCAATTTTCTGGAGTAACGCTTCAATCGCTTGGAGCTGGTTCTGCGTTGCATTAGCTACGGGCATGGACACCTTCCCTAGGTCATGGACGGAGACAAGTTACAGTTTCAACGCGCCTCCCGCTATACGGGATGTTCGGACGCGCCTTGCTTCCCTCCTCAGGGTTTCCCGTTGGGCTGCAGACCAAACATGGGCGAATGGTGTGTGTCCAAAACTTTCCCGTTGCCCAGGTACATGTGCACGCCGCACGGCAGGCAAGGATCGAAACTGCGAACGGCCCGCATGATGTCGATGCCCTTGAATTTGTCGGGACCGTTTTCCTCGAAGATCGGCGTATTTTGGACCGCGTCTTCGTAGGGGCCGGGCGTTCCATAAATATCCCGCGGGTTGGCGTTCCACGGCGTGGGCGGATACGGGTGATAGTTAGCGATCTTGTGATCCTTGATCACGACGTGGTGGGACAAGACGCCGCGGACAGCTTCGTGGAAACCGCAGCCAATGGCGCTTTCCGGCACTTTGAAGTCGGTCCAGGTTTTGGTGCGGCCAGCATGCAATTCGGCGAGCGCTTGCTCGCAGAAGTATAAGGCGGCGGCCGCGGCGTAGGCCTGGAAGTAGGTGCGGGCGCGATCGCGTTCGATCGCGTTGCTCCATTTCGGAATCTTCCATTCGAATTCGACTTCCGGCAGCGAGACGGTTTTGGGCAAATATATTTTCACGCTGTGGCCGGTCGCTTTGATGTAGCCGATGTCCACAATGCCCGCCAGCGCCGTGGCCCAGAAACGCGCGATCGGGCCGCCGCCGGTATCGAGGGCCAAGTGATCTCCGGTGCGCTTATCGAGCCAGCGCGGAGACATGACCCAGGTGTATTTCCCGCCGAAGTCGCGCTTCTGCGGCCGCGGGATGGTGGTTTGGTTCCACGGGTGATTTTGGTCGATGGGATTTCCGAGGGGATCCTGTTTGACGAAGGTTTCGGCGTTCTTCCATTCGTCGTAGTAGGAACTGCCCAGAAGAATGCGGATGTTCAGATTGATGTCGACCAAATCGTGGGTGACGAGTTTTCCGTCCACGACTACGCCGGGCGTGACGTACATGGCCTTGCCCCAGGTCGACATGTTCTTGTAGGTGTAATCGCATACCGCCGGGTTATTGAACGAGCCCCAGCACGCGAGCAGCACGCGGCGGCGGCCGACTTCTTCGTAGCCGGGCAGCGCTTCATAGAAAAAGTCGAACAAGTCGTCGTGCAGCGGCACGACTTTCTTCATGAATTCGACATACTTCATCAGGCGCACGAGATAGTCGGTGAAAAGTTGAATGGTGGGAACGGTACCGACGCCGCCGGGATACAGGGTGGACGGGTGAACGTGGCGGCCTTCCATCAGGCAGAACATTTCGCGGGTCATGCGGCTGACTTGCAGAGCTTCGCGGTAAAACGAGCCGGTAAACGGATTCAGCGCGCGCATGATGTCGGCAATAGTCCGGTAACCGTGAAGATTGGAGTGGTCCGCCAATCTCGTCTCGGCCTTGGCCAAAACTTTTGGATTGGTTTCTTTCACCATCTGCTCGCAGAAGTCCACGCCGACCAGGTTGTCCT
>PMHK01000076.1:61045-61488 GCA_003156635.1 Acidobacteriota bacterium
CAGATCCCGCAAATGCGGCTGGTGATGAAGTGGGCGTCGCGCGGATCTTTGCCCTTCATGAAAATGCTGTAGCCGCGAAAGATTGACGAAGTGCTATGGCACTCCGCCACGCGGCGGTTATCAAAATCGATTTTAGTGAAAATCCCCAGGCTGCCCACGATCCGGGTAATCGGATCCCAATTCATCTCCACCAAGTTTTTCGACTTGGTCGGCGTGTCTTTGCTCACCCCAGCGATTGTGCTCATTTGTCGGGCTCCTTTAATTGCTTAGTAGGACCGCGGGATGTAGCCCGTGGTGAGTTCGGCGCCGGGATGCCGCCATTTCGGTTCCTTATTGACCGTCGTATTGGTTATTGAACGCAGGGCGCGTATGGCGCGACCGTACACACCGATGGCACCTGACGAGACGCGGGCGCCGGGAGGCTCGTCCATGAACGGCATGAA
>PMHK01000149.1:0-12079 GCA_003156635.1 Acidobacteriota bacterium
CTGCACCCGTCGTGAGTACAACGGGGACTGCACGGTCGCACGCAAGTTTGGCCAAGGTTCCCCCGGCAACGCTGGACATC
Organism: Acidobacteriota bacterium; assembly: GCA_003156635.1. GTDB lineage: Bacteria > Acidobacteriota > Terriglobia > Acidiferrales > UBA7541 > Palsa-295. The sequence continues at coordinate 81 of PMHK01000149.1, forward strand.
GAGGTTGAGCACAACTTCAAGTCGGCCAACCTGTCGGTTTGGGTGGATGATCGCCCGGTTTATACTCACCTGCTGGAAGGAGCCGATAAGAAGCACCTGGTCGTGTTTCATACCGTGCAGGGCCATGAATCCCACGTGATCCAACTGGCCCCCGGCAACCATCGTATTCGGGTCCGGGTCGTCTCGAGCGTGGATCCCGCGGGCGCGAATTCCTATGATCAATCCGGCATAGTGACTGGCGAGTTTGTCCGTGACCAAGAGAAAGTACTGCAAATCCGTTTCAATAAAAAAAGCAGAGAGATAAACCTAAGCCTGCAATAGCCAATCTCCGATACTTCCTGATTTCCGTTCGGATTCTTAGGGTGCGGTTGGAAAGATGGAGCGGGAGACGGGGATCGAACCCGTGACATCCAGCTTGGGAAGCTGGCGTTCTACCGCTGAACTACTCCCGCTCAACTGGGCAATACGAGCAAATCTGGAAGTTAAGCCAACCAAAGTCTAGCACTCGAAGCCGCCGGAGACAATCTCGAAGGCACCCAAGCCCGTGTTGAAAGGAGTTGCAGAAATTAGGAGGCCGTTCCCATAGTCGCGGAACTTTAACTTCCCCGGGCGCATCATAATTTAGGTGAGTCTGGGGCAGGTTACCAATGGTGACAAATCCCGGTCCGGCGCAGTCTAATCTGGTGATATACTGCGTACATTCAGCGCAGTAGCTGGGGAAGTTCGACATCCCTCAACCGAAGGAAAAATCCACGATGGCACGTAGTTCTCGCCGTTCACTCTTCCTGGTAGTTTTCTTTTTGCTTGCCTGCGGTTTTCTGGGAATTCTCTTCGCCCAGCGCACAGGGCAGCAGCCCTCATCGGCCTCGAGCGATTCCGACGTCAAAGACAGCCTGAAGCAGTTTACCGACGTTTATGCCGTCATCGAGGATAACTACGCGGAGCCGGTCAACCCCGACAAAGCCATCTACAACGGGGCTATCCCCGGAATGCTGCACGCGCTCGATCCGCACTCGAATTTCTTCGATCCTAAGCAATACGCGCTATTCAAGGAAGAACAGCAAGGCAAATATTACGGCGTCGGAATGACGGTGCAACAGCGTGAGAACCAGACCGTAGTGCTTGCGCCGTTCGTCGGATCGCCCGCTTACAAGGCTGGCATCCGTCCTGGAGACATCATCCAGAAAGTCGACGGCAAATCCTGCGACGGCTTGACCACGACGGAAGTCGCCGACATGCTGAAAGGCGCGAAAGGCACCGTGGTGCATATTTCGCTGGGCCGCGAAGGCTGGGAAAAGCCGATCGAAGTAACCGTGACGCGCGATGAAATTCCTCGCCCCGGCGTGGAATATTTCACCATGGTAAAGCCCGGCATTGGTTACGTGCGGGTGAGCACCTTTAACGAAACGACCGACGCGGATTTGGCCGAAGCGCTGCGGCAGCTTGACGGCACCAAACTCGATGGACTGATTATCGACCTGCGCAACAACGGCGGCGGCTTGCTGAATCAGGCGGTGGGCATGGCGGACATGTTCCTGGACAAGAACGAGATCGTCGTTTCGCATCGCGGGCGCTCGTCACCGGAACGCCGCTATTACGCCGTACGCGGGAATCAAGGTAATGGAGTTCCGGTCGTCGTGCTGGTGAACGGGCAAAGCGCGTCGGCGTCGGAAATCGTGTCGGGCGCAATTCAGGATCATGATCGCGGATTGGTCGTGGGTGAGACCAGCTTCGGCAAGGGTCTGGTGCAGACCCAGTTCCCGCTGAGCGAAGACACGGCGCTGCTGCTGACCACAGCGCGCTACTACACACCCAGCGGCCGGCTGATCCAGCGCGATTACAACAACGTTTCGCTGTACGACTACCACTACAATCCCCAGCCGCCCGTAAAGCCGGAAGTGAAGCTGACTGACAGCGGCCGACAGGTCTTTGGTGGTGGCGGAATTACGCCGGATATCGTCAGTGCGGCACCGAAACCGGATGATTTCCAGCAATTGCTCTATCGCCGAGGAGTTTTCTACCCGCAGCAACAGGGAGTGGGCGATTTCACGCGGTATTACCTGGGAGAGAAGCCGGACGTAACTCGGGATTTCGTGGTGACCGATCCCGTCATCCAGGACCTTCGCAAGTATCTCGACCAACAGAAGATCAAGTACACCGAACAGGACATTCAGGCCAATCTCACCTGGCTAAAATGGCAGATCAAGCGCGAGGTTTTCACCTCTTATTTCGGCCTGAATGACGGCTACAAGGTCGAATTACAGGACGATCCGCAGTTGGAAAAGGCCATTGACGCCATGCCCCAGGCTCGGGCTCTCTATCAGAACGCCGAGAAAATCCTGGCGGAACGAGAAGCGGGCCAGACCAGCCATCCGTAGAAATACGTATCCAAACCCGACTGGGCCCCACCGTCTGGGGCCTAACGGTTACTGTTGCATCCCACAGCACGCGATCGCTAAAGCCTTCCGGCTCGCCTTGCGTTCGAAGCTATCCTAGGGTCAGGCATCCCCGTACGCCAGATCATGAACGCAGCAAGTCCATATACGAGTGGTCCCTCTCGAGGTCCGCGCGCGATGTCGCGTGCGTCGTGGGTCCTCACTGCGGCGTGGGTGTTGCTGGTCGGCGGATACGTGCTGGCGGCACTGACCCAGCGCAATAGTCCGCGTTTAACCGCTTTCGGCGACGTGGTGCAGTGCCTGGTCGCTCTATTCGCATGCGTGGGCCTCTTCGCGAATTCCTTCGTTTCTGAGCATCGCACGCGCCTTTTTTGGACCCTACTTGGGTTGGGATGCGCGGCGTGGCTGATTGGCCAGTCGATCTGGACGTACTTCGAAGTGGTGCTGCACCAGGACGCCCCAAACCCATTCATCGGCGATGTCATCCTGTTCCTGCATCCGGTTCCGATGATTGGCGCACTGGCTCTGAAACCGCACGACCGTCGCGATGACCTCAACGTGCACACGGGATATTTGGATTTTTCGCTGCTGCTGGTCTGGTGGGTGTATCTCTATCTCTTCGTCGTAATTCCCTGGCAGTACATCGCTCCGGACGTGCTGCGTTATGGATGGAGCTATGACCATCTGGCTGCGGTGGAAAACATCACGCTGGCCAGCGGTTTCGCCTTTTTGATGCGGCGCTCGAAGGGCGCGTGGCGCGAAGTCTATTCGCATCTTTTTGCGGCTTCGCTGCTGTATGCGGTGGGTTCGTATATCACCAACCGCGCGATCGACCGGCTGGATTATTACACCGGGAGCCCATTCGATTTGCCGCTGGTCGCGTCGTTCGTGTGGTTTGGCACGGCCGGCGTGCTGGCCTACCGGTTGCGGCCCGCGCGCGAGGCGGTATCGACTCCGCATAGCGAAACGCGCCAATGGCCGGCATTGCTGGCGATGACCGCGGTGTTCTCCATTCCATTGATGGCCTTGTGGAGTTTGTGGATGTCGCGGGACTTCGCGGGTGTGCGCAGTTTTCGTGTCGGAGTTACGCAGGTGGCGTTACTGGTGGTGGCGCTGCTGATCACGCTGCGCCAACGTCTGGTGGATCAGGACCGCCTGCGGTTGCTGGCGGCTTCGCGCGAATCGCTGGAGAATCTGAAACACTTCCAAGCGCAAATGGTTCAAGCCGAAAAGCTGGTGTCGCTGGGCCAGTTGGCGGCTGGCGCGGCGCATGAGATCAACAACCCACTTACCGGGATTTTGGGTTATTCGGATCTGCTGGTGGATGATCCATCGCTCGGAGAAAGGCAGCGGGCCATCGCCACCAAAATACGCACGCTGTCCCGGCGCATTAAGACCCTGGTTACGAACTTGTTGAGTTTCGCGCGGCGAGTCCCCAGCGAGAAGGCCGAACTGGATCTGAACCTGGTCATTGGCTCGGCGCTGCATCTCAGCAATCTGGATTTACGCAGCGATCACATCGAGGTCGTGACCCACTTCGCTGCGGATTTGCCAGCGGTGCGCGGGGATGCCAATCAGGTGCTGCAGGTATTTTTCAATTTGATCAGCAACGCGGTGGATGCGCTGGAGGAAGTCGGCGGCGGCAAACTGACGATTACGGCGGCGCGGAACGACGACCGCATTCTTATCGATTTCTCGGATACTGGGCCAGGAATCAAATCGCCGCAACAGGTATTCGATCCGTTCTTCACCACTAAACCGGTCGGTAAAGGCACCGGACTCGGCCTGAGCATTTGCTACGGGATTCTGCAGGAGCACGGCGGGCTGATCCGCTGCTTCAATCGGCCGGAGGGCGGCGCGACGTTCATGGTCGAATTCCCCATCGCGCAGGACAATATCTATTTGCCAGACGAGCCGGTGACTTCCGATTCGCAATCCGCCTGAACCCACACCTTCCGCGCTTCGGCGCAGCTCCGGCTAGTCGCGAACCACGAATTCCAGTTCCACGCCGGCCACTTCGATTAAGTCCCCGGAAGTTAATTTCGTCGGATGTGTAATAGGCTCGCCGTTGACGCTGGGCGTTTTGTCGGCGGCACCAATGTAGTAGGTATTGTCTTCTTTGCGATTAATTTGCGCCGCGGCTTTGGGCTTGAACCAGCCTTGCAGCTTCACCGTGGCCATCGCGGATTTCCCAACAACGGTTAGCTTGTCGTTCAGCGGATATTCGCTGCGGTCGGTGTTTCCGTTGCGCACCACCAAAGTAGGAATTTTGCGGCGGCCAGGCGCGGGCTGAGCGCTTTCGCCAACGGCAGCAATTTGTTCCAGAAACGCGCGGCGGTCCTTGGTGTCCAGCATCACGGTTTCATTCATCTTGGGAACCGCGGGCTTCGGGTCGGCATGGTCGAGCGACCTGGCGCGAACCTCGACCGAATCGGTAACCACGATGGTGTGCTTGCCGATGGTGATGGAATCGCCGGGCTTCAGCATGATCATTTTTGCCCGCTGACCGTTCACGAAGGTCCCGTTGAGGCTCCCGAAATCCTGCAGCATCAGGCGGCCTTCTTCGGTGAAAACACGCGCGTGGTAATTCGACACTGCGGGATTGTCGATGACGATGCCGTTCTCCGGCGAGCGGCCGATACTCACTTCTTTCTGGCCAACTGCGACTTCCTGCAGCACCGCCGATTCGAATTTCAAGACCAGCTTGGACATGGGCACGCCCTCCCTATCAAGATTGTGCTTCTGGATCGTTTTCGTCGGAACCCTTGAACCATCGCCCGATTTTGGAAAAGGGCCGCGTCGATTTCGAGGAATTCCGCAAAACCATGACGGTGATGTTGTCGCCGCCGCCGGCCTGATTGGCCAGGTCGATCAGGCGGCTGGCCGCGCGCTGCGGGTCGTCCGTCTCTTGCAGCACGCCGGAAATTTGCGAGGTGCTCAGCTCACGGAACAAACCGTCGGAGCAGACCACATAAATGTCGCCGTCCCTGAGCAGTTCTTCGGTGACGTCCACTTCGACCTGCGGATCGATTCCGAGCGCGCGGGTCAGCACGTTGTGCATTTTGCTCCGGCTGGCCTCTTCTTCGGTCAACATGCCGCGGCGAACCTGATCAGCGACGAAAGAGTGATCCTCGGTGAGCTGGTCGAATTGCCCGTCGCGCAGCAGATAAGCCCGGCTATCTCCGACATGGGCGATGCAGACGCGGTCTTCGACAAAACGCAGGACCACGATAGTGGCGCCCATAGCGGCTTTGCCACCGCGATTTTTGGCGTGCGAATAAATCTCGGCGTTGGCCAGCCGCACCGCGCTGGCTAGACGGTTCGAGGTTTCGGACACGCCGTCGATATGTTTGCCAAAGACCGCCAGCGTCGGATCGGCTTCGGCCTGCCGGCAGTGATCCAGCACGGTCTCCACCGCGAGCCGGCTGGCCACTTCGCCGGCTTCGAGACCGCCCATGCCATCGGAAAGGATGAATAGGCCCATCTCCGGCGCCAGCCTGAAATTGTCTTCGTTGTTTCCGCGAACGCGACCTGGGTCGCTACGCGCTCCGTACTCCATACGTGTCACCCATTCCCCGGCTTGGCGGATTCACCAATATTCGTTCGCGCCCGACGGATCATTGCCCTGCTCATTGCGCGACTTCGGGCGAGACTTTTTGTATGCCGTGAAAACCGTCGTTTCTAAGTTGCTCGGTAACGGCCTTTTCGCCACCCGCCGCGATCGGGCCGCACAACGTGAGGTACACATCCCCGGTGGCCACCGGAAAAGCCTTAACGATTGCGGGTAGCCCCAGATCGCGTATCTTCTTCGCCGCTTCCTGGGCCTTGTCTTCGTGCACAAACATTCCGGTTTTCAAGTAAATGAAATCATGTTGTTTCGCCTGTTTGGATTGCTTGGCCTGCTTCGCCTGATTGGCCAGCGCTTTCTGCGCCGCGATCCACTTGCTGGGATCAGGGAGCGTGTGTTTCGCGGGTGGGACCTCCATACGCGGAAAAACTTCGGGCGGCCCCGGTTTGGTGTGCGTCGCGGGCGGCGGAGGTTGCACGGTTGCCGCGGGTTTTGGCGCCGAACTTTCTGGCGCCGAGTTTTTCTCTGCAGGTCCCGCCGGCGCGCTGGGCGGCACGACCGGAATTTCGAAGGCAAATTCTGGCGGTGCGGGCGCCGGAGCCGAAGCCGGTGGCGGGATTTTTAGCGCAGCTTTGGTGACCGCGAGCCAGCGCAGGCCCGCGAGCATCGCGAGAACGAGCGCTGAACCAAATAAAATCCAAAATACGGTGGGTCCGGCGGTCGACTTGCGCGGCGGAGCCGAAAGCGGGGCTGCCGCGACGGGCGTTGGCCGCAACGCGTGGGCGGCCGCTACCGCTGGCGCGACTATCGGCGGCGGCAACGTCGCCGCTGCAGATGGTGTTTGAAGCGCAGATTCCAGGTCCGCGACAGTTTGAAATCTTTTCGCCGGCTCTTTCGCCAGACACTTCAGCATGATTCGTTCGAGGGGCACCGGGATGGACGGATCAATGGTCCGAGGCGGAGCGGGATCCTCGCGCATTTGCTTGAGCGCGACGGCAATGGCGTTCTCGGCGCTGAACGCCGGCTTGCCGGTGAACATTTCATACAGCATCAAGCCCAGCGAATAAATGTCGGTGCGGTAATCCACCGGGCTGCCCGAAACCTGCTCGGGAGCCATGTAGGCGGGCGTGCCCACCATCGCGCCGGTCTGACGGGTTACGGCTTCCATGGAGCGGGCGATGCCGAAATCCATGATCTTCAGGTTGCCGCTGCCGTCGATCATGACGTTTTCGGGTTTCAGGTCGCGGTGCACGATGCCCTGCGCGTGTGCTTCCTTCAGGCCCGAACAAATCTGCAGCGCCAGATCCTTGGCTTTTTTCTGGGTGAGCGCGCCGAATCGATTCAAGACCGAACGCAGGCTCTCGCCTTCGACGAATTCCATCGAAGTGTAGGCGATGCCGGCGGCGCGATTAAATTCGTAAACGCGGCAAACATTCTTGTGGGTGATCTTACGCGCGAAGAGCAACTCGTTCTTGAAGCGGTCCATCATGGCCTGGTCCGAAGCGATTTCCGGCTTCAGCAGCTTCAGCGCCACGGTCTCGCCGGTTTCGCGGTCCCGAGCTTTGTAGACATTGCCCATGCTGCCGTGACCGGCTTCGCCCAGGATTTCGTAGCGCTGGCCCAGTGCGGCCAAAACGTTGGTGGCGAGGCCTGAATTGTTCGGGGAACTCACGACCGTTTCTGCGGGGGGCTGGGCCACATCCGGAACATCGCCGAGCAGCACCGTTTCGCGCGAACCGCCGCCCGGACGCGCACTCGCGCCTTCCCGTGGCCCGGGTACACCCGCAGCGGGTTTGTTCTCGAAGTCCGTCATTTTCGCCCACTTAAGAGTAAGAGAAATTGAGGGGCAGGAGGCGGGAACCCTCAAGGCGTGTAAGGAAAGAGTATCTAACCCGCTAGGCACCTCCCAAGCGGCGCCCAGAACGCGCCCAGGAGCATTTTCGGCTCATTTCGGGTGTCCCAGGCCCGGGGGCGCTTGTTTCAGAAAAGGACAGCTAATGCTTTGAGAACATTGGCGCGGCGTCGGGCGCCTACTGCCATCTTTTGCGCCCATACTTGAGGCTACCCGAAAGCGACCGGCCTCCTCCCCGGACGAGTCGGCGGAGGAACCAACTGTATGGATCTTCCCACAGGCGATATCCGGCCCGCGCCTAAGGCCGAACCCATCTCCATTGCGCCGACCCCCAATATCATTGCGTCGATGCTCCTGGCGGCGCCAAAGACCAGTGACCTGATTTTTTCTCCTGGCCGCGCGCCGCAGGTGGAAGTTCACGGTCAACTGGTGCAATTAAAAATTAAGGGTGTGGGCGTGCTGTCGTCCGAAGACACCGCGCGCATCGCCGCGGACTTGATCGGCCGGAATCAACTGGCCGTGGACAAACTGAAGCAGGAAGGGTCCTGCGATATTTCCTACAGCCTGCCCAAAGTTTCGCGGTTCCGGGTGAATATTTTCACCCAGCGCGGGACCTGCGCGATCGTCATGCGCGTGATCGCCACCGAGATTCCGAGTTTTGAGAGCTTGAAGCTGCCAGCACAATTGGCCGACGCGGCCGAGGTGCGCCCGGGTATCGTGCTGGTAACCGGGCCGACCGGAAGCGGCAAATCTTCGACGCTGGCCGCCTTCGTGAACAAGATCAACGAAGAGAAAGCCTGCCACATCATTACCATCGAAGATCCCATCGAATTCNNGACGTGATTCTGGTCGGCGAAATGCGCGACAAGGACACCATTGAAGTGGCCTTGGAAGCGGCTGAAACCGGCCACCTGGTCTATTCCACGCTGCATACCATCGACGCGTCGAAGACCATCGAACGCATCGTCGGCGTCTTCCCGGTTCCGGACCAGCAGTCGGTGCGCGCACGGCTTGCGAAAGTTTTTCGCTACATCGTTTCGCAGCGGCTGATTCCCAAACGCGACGGCAGCGGACGCGTGGCGGCCTTTGAGATTTTGAAATCGACGCTGCGCACTCGCGACTACGTCAGCAAAGGCGAAAGCGAAGGCAAATCCTTGCTGGACGCGATGCGCGACGGCGGCGACGACGGCATGCAGTGTTTCGACGATCAGATCGAGGCGTTGATCCGCAACAACGAGCTCGATATGGAAACCGGCTTGGCCTACGCCACCAACGAAGGAAACCTGCGGCTGATGCTGGCCGACCTCCTGGAACCACAAGCTGCGGAACCTTCGGTGGTCTCCACCTCGCCCATCCCGGAACATATTGAAGCGCCGCAATCCGAAGAAGTCTTCGAACGATAGCTCTAGCTACTTCACTGCCCCGATGTAGACCCCATATGGTTCCAGCGAGATTTGCGCGATTGAGGCTTTTTCTTTCAGCGACGACTGCGTAGTCAGCAACGTTTTGGCCGAGGTTGCGGCAATACCCTGCCGGGCTAAATCAAAATGCACGGCCCTCGGCACCGCGGACATGTTGATGGCGACGAGCACCGCGTAACCAGATGCTTTGCGTAAGTAAGACAACACCTCCGCATCGCTTTCGTTCAACGGAATGTATGCGCCGTCGAGCAAGGCCGGATCGGTATGCCGCAGCGCCAGCAGCGCCTTGTACCAATTCAAGATGGAATTCGGATCTTTCGCTTCATCTTCGACGTTATAGGTCTTGTAGGTCACCGGTATCGCGTTCCATGGAATGCCGGTGGTAAATCCCGCGTTCGGTTCATCGTTCCACTGCATCGGAGTGCGTTCGCCGTCGCGCCCTTTTTCTTTGGGCCAGCCCAGGCGTCCAATGGGATCCTTCACATCTTCGCGGCGCTGCGGATCGTTGTTCTGCATGCCGATTTCTTCGCCGTAATAAAGGATGGGCGTGCCGCGCAACGTCAGGTACATCGCGGCCATGTCTTTGGCGATTTGATCGTTGTGCTGGCCGTCGCCGTAGCGGTTCCAGGAACGCAAAATATCGTGATTGCCAATCACCAACACCGGCCATTCGCCGGAGGAGTCCACCTGCTTGAAGTGCTCGCGAAAAGCCGGCGCCGAAAATTTCATTTTTGTCAGCATCAGGTCCATGGGCATCTGCAGTTCGTCGTGGGCGGAGCCGTAGTAGGTTCTCAATTGCGCGACGTTGTCGGTCCAGGTTTCGCCGATCAGCACCGCGTTGTATTGGTCGGCGACGGTGCGCAGCCCTTTCAGCGCCAGGTGAACTTCGGGAAGTTTCTGGGTGTATTTGTGTTCGACCAGCGGATCACCGTAGGCATTCTGGCCGGGCAAAACCGGATCGTCTTGCAAATTCGGATCCTCAAATAATGAATCGACGGCGTCGAGCCGGAAGCCGGCCACCCCACGCCGGTACCACCATTCGGTGGTCCCATTCATCGCGCGGACCACGGCGGGATTGCGCCAATTCAGGTCGGGCTGCTGCGGGTAGAAGTAGTGGTAGTAGTACTGTTTCGTTTTTTCATCCCACTGCCACGCGGAGCCGCCAAATACCGCGAGCCAATTGTTCGGCGGATTTGTTCCCTTTCCTTCGCGCCAGACGTACCAGTCGCGCTTATCCGCAGTGCGCGACGAACGCGAATCGACGAACCAGGGATGCTGGTCGGAGGTATGGTTCACCACGAAGTCGAAAATGATCTTGATGCCGTGGTCCTGGCCGAGTTTCTGGAGCTTGTCGAAATCAGCGAGCGTACCGTACATCTTGTCGATGTTCTGGTAGTCCGAAACGTCGTAGCCGAAATCCACCTGCGGCGACGGGAAGCACGGCGCGATCCAGATGGCGTCGATCCCCAGGGTTTTCAGGTAATCGAGTTGCGAGGTGATCCCCTTCAGGTCGCCGATGCCGTCGCCGTTGCTGTCCATAAAGCTGCGCGGGTAGATTTCGTAGAAGACGGCGTGCTGGTACCACGGGTGTGCCTGGGAATCGGACGCAGCGCTTTGGGCCCGCAACGCCGGCGAAGATGCGATGAGAAAGACGATGCCGATCAAGATTCCAGAAACTCGAACGTGTCGCATCCGGGGCCCCGCCTCTATCGTGGATCGTGTCTGGAAACGGAGATGAGTCTAGCAAATTGCCCGGGCGAGTTAATACGTTAGAACTTCCTGAACGGGCCGCAGGCCCGACTGTCGTGAATCGGCTATACTTTTCTTCCCCGGCCTCGATGGTGTTCCTATCTTCAAATTTCTTGAATCATAGCGGAGGCTTTCATGGCGACAGGCCAGAACCGGGTGGAGCTGAAAGGCAGCGAACGCGCCGCTTTCCCAGGCGGGCAGGACGTGGGGCCGGCCGATCCGAAGCAACATATTGAAGTGAGCGTGTTGTTGCGGCGAGGTTCGAAGGCGGGCGAATTCCCTTCCGCCGCAAAGCTGGGCGCGCAATTGCCGCGCCAACGCAAATATCTCACCCGCGACGAATTTGCGAAGGCGCACGGAGCTTCGGCGGCGGACATCCAGAAGATTCGGGCGTTTGCGGCGGAATACCATTTAAAAATGGTCAGCGAAGACCGCGCCAGCCGCACGGTAAAACTCGGCGGCACGGTGCAAGCCTTTAGCGATGCGTTTGGCGCGAATCTGCGCCGCTACCAGCACAGTTCGGGCGCGTACCGTTGCCGCACCGGTGCACTGACGATTCCCGCGGATTTGGCCTCAATCGTTCAAGGAGTCTTCGGGCTGGATAACCGCCCGCAAGCCATGACCCATTTTCGCCGGCGCAAAGTTCAGCCTGGAGTTCACGCCCGCGCCGCAGCCGTTTCGTATTCTCCTTTGCAAGTTGCGCAAGCATACGAATTCCCGTCTGGCGCGAACGCGACTGGCGCGGGGCAAACCATTGCCGTCATTGAATTGGGCGGAGGGTACAAGCCGGCCGACCTCGACACATTTTTCAAGGGCTTGGGAATCGCTACGCCAAAAGTCACCGCCGTGTCGGTGGATGGCGGCACCAATTCTCCGACGGGAGATCCCAGCGGAGCGGACGGCGAAGTCGAACTGGACATCGAAGTAGCGGGGGCCGTTGCTCCGGCGGCGCAGATTGCGGCGTATTTTGCGCCTAACACCGACCAGGGATTCATCGACGCGGTGACCACCGC
>PMHK01000149.1:12095-31445 GCA_003156635.1 Acidobacteriota bacterium
TGGCACTCCTGCTGTCGATTTTCCGGCGGCCAGCCCCTTTGTAATTGGTTGCGGCGGCACGAAACTCACCATTTCTGGCGGAGCGATCGGCAGCGAGCAGGTCTGGAATGAAACGGCGGCAGACGAGGGCGCGACGGGCGGCGGCGTGAGCGAAGTTTTTGCGTTACCGACGTTTCAACAAAGTGCCGGTGTGCCGAAAGCCTCGAATGGTTTTGTGGGTCGCGGCGTGCCGGACGTCGCCGGCAACGCCGACCCAGAAACCGGCTACAACGTGATCGTCGACGGCCAGCCGTCAGTGATCGGCGGGACCAGCGCCGTCGCCCCGCTATGGGCCGGCCTGTTGGCGCTGATCAACGAATCGCTGGGCGCGAACGTCGGCTACGTGAATCCGCTTTTATACGCGGCGAAAGCCGAAGCCACGTTTCACGACATCACTTCCGGAAATAACGGCACGTATTCAGCAGGCAAAGGCTGGGATGCGTGCACGGGATTGGGTACGCCGGACGGCGCGGCGTTACTGACAGCATTGGGCGGAAAATCCACGGCTTAGAACGCGTGAACGGTAATTAGGAATGTACTTTTTCGATATAGTTCGGGAACTGCCCGGCCGGCGAGACGTTCTGCAGGACGAGGACCGCGCCGGAAAATCCGCGCGAGCCGACGACAATGGGAGCCGCCCAGACGGTGACTGTCACGGCCCGGTCGTCGCTCGATAACAGGACGATTTGAACTCCGTCGACGGAATCTCCACCGGTAAGAGATTCGAGAATCGAACCGAGTTCGGCGTTCGAGTTTCCCCGCTCGATCGGGATGGCGCGTCCGCGAATTTGCAACCAGGACCAGCCAAGCATTTTCTCCGCCGCGCGATTCCAAACCTGGACGCGGGCCTGGCGAGCGAGCGTAATGATGGAAAAAGGACATGCGTCGATGACCGATTCGAAGGTGTAATTCATCGCCAGCAGCCCGTCCTGGTCCGTGCGCATGGCCAGCTCGCTTTCGTGCCGCGCGGTGGCGATCCGATCGATTTCCGCGCCACTTAGGTAAATCACGGCGACAAAAATTGCGACGTCCACGGTCACCATCATGGCCAGACCGAACTCGGTGCCATACCATCCCGCTTTTTGGCCCTCCATCCGCAGCCAGCCGACCACAATGGGCACTAGGGAGGCTGTCGGCAACAGGCGGCGCAAGAGAATGCCACCCAAACTATTGCTCGAAATTACGGCGGTCAGTCCTCGCTCCGGCACAGAAAAAAAGACCCCCAAGCTCAAGAGAAAAAATGCGGTGGCAGTGTGCACCGCCATGCCGGTAAACGACTCGATTCGGTACAGAGAAATCGCACTGTAGAGATAGCCCAGAATAGCCATGAGTGAAATGAAAGCAGGAATCAGGCTGATCAACTGAGCGGGGCGATGGCCGCCTTTGGTCTCCTTCGGGATCAAAACCAGCGCGAGGCCCAGCACCGCGAAGCATAGCGCCGTGTTGGGAGCCATTCGTCCAGGCAGNNAGCAGTTGGTCAATTCCGAAATTGCTGTGGGACATATACTCGGCGAGCGTGGCCAGGCCCACAAAAACGGCCAGCAGCGCGAAACATTTGGCGGCAAAGGTCGCGTGGCCGCGAAATTTCCCGGACGCGTCTCCGCACCAGCACCACAGCGACGAACCGCATAACGCGAGGCACGCGGCTGTGTTGGGTTTCATCGACGCCAAGCCTNNCCCAGGGCCCAGCCAACCAAAACAAGAAGCCCCAGTGAGACGGATAACACGGACACGCCCAGCGTGAATTTTTTCAGCCCGGAAATCAAAGCGGAGTTGCGCACCAAATCGGTCATGCCAGCGTACCTGTAGGTAAAGAGTCCAGAGGAGGAGGGGCCAGCAAACTACCTGGAGCGCGTTACTAGATCAGGTTAGACGATGGCGGATGGGGTCGTCAAAGCGAGCGGATGGAAGGGTGTCGAAGGCGATACGGTAGGGCATGAGCGCGGAAATCGGGCGGGCAACGATTAAATTTTGTGGGGAAATTTGGTGGACGTGACAGGGATCGAACCTGCGACCTNNTTGGTGGAGCTAGTCGGGCTCGAACCGACGGCCTCGTCGTTGCGAACGACGCGCTCTCCCAGCTGAGCTACACGCCCACTGCGGTTAATATTCTAGCAAACACGCGCAGAGCCGCCAAACTCGTTCCGGACCAGAGGTTCTGAACCGACCAGGACTACGCGTGGCTCTGGACGCCGTCGCGACGATCAATCAGAGCGCGAATCCGGCTCGCGAGCCGTTGATCCGGAAAGGCCAAGGAGGAATTGAGGTAAATTTGCTTCACCAGGCCGTGGCTCCGGCGCAGTTGAATGACGTTCCCGCCGCCGTACATTCCGGAATACACGTCGATGTCCACGATTTCTTCGAGCGGCACCCACAGTTTCGCTGGTGGCGCGTAGACCCAGATGCCTTTTTCAGGTTCCACGGTAATCGCATACGGCCACATCGCAAACAACCTGCCCGGCAGGAGCGCGCCGAGACTGATTATTCCGCCAACAACCAAAACGAAAAGAATGATCACTTCATTTTGAAATGGCAGATCGTGACGAAGATAACTCCAGACGAAGATGCCAAGGATTAGAAAGTATCCGAGGATGCCGACCCAGAAGCCGACGACTGAATTGGCCGCAAAGATCAGGCGCGCTTTGAATATTTCAGCATCCGCGGGAACGCGACGATCAGCGGCAGTGCTCACGCTTGCCGCACGATTTCGGGTTTGGGATGCGGGAGGTGGCTGCGAGCGGTTTGGACGAATTTCACGAAGCGGTGGGCCAGAGTGAAGATGCGGTCAGCCTGGCGCAGGCGGATGGCTTCCTTGGGGATCAGTTCCCCGCCAATGCCCAGGGCCGAGGCGCCGGCCAAAATAAAATTTGAGGCGTTCTGCTGGTTCACGCCGCCGGCGGCAATCAAGGGCAGCGCGGGAAACGGAGCCTTGAGGGCGCGAATATAATTTTCGCCGCCGACCAGCGCGCACGGAAAAACTTTGACGAAATCGGCGCCGGATTTCCAGGCGCGAGTCACTTCGGTGGGCGTCAGCGCCCCTGGCAACACGACTACCGAAGCACCGAGCGCAAATTCCACGATGCGGTGGTCGAAGCCCGGGCTGGTGAGAAACATGGCGCCGGCGTCGATACATTCGCGCGCGACTTCGGAATCGAAAACGTCGCCCGCGCCGACGATCATATTGGGCGCGCGCTTGACCAAATGTGAAATCACGTCGAGCGCGCCGGGAATGGTCATGGTGATTTCGACGATGGGAATGCCCCCACGGGAGACCGCTTCCGCCGCAAACATCGCTTCGTCCGCCGACCCGAGACGCACTGCCGGGATGATGCCGACTTCCTCGATCCGCGCGCGAACTTGTTCTTTCTTCATGAGGGGATTCCCTGCGGCCGTCGCCGCCGTGCCGAGTTGCTATGGGGGCGATTCTATAGGAAGTCACGCGGTGGCTGAATGGAAAAGAAAGCGAAGGGACGCGATGGGACTGCGCGACGCCGAGGCGCGGTGTGCGACCTTAGATCGTAAAAAGCAGATCCCTCGCTTCGCTTCGGGATGACAANNCAGGCCGCCGACGATGACGATGGCGAAGGGCCGCTGCGAGTCCGAACCAATTGCGCGCGAAAGCGCGGCAGGCAGCAGGCCGAGAATCGCCACCAGCATGGTCATCATGATCGGGCGCAAACGCAGGACCGCGCCCTCGATGGCGGAATCTTCGATGGAATGGCCGCGGACGCGCAACTGATTGATGTATTCGAGCATGATCACGCCCGTTTCGACCGAGACTCCGAACAGCGCCAAAAATCCGATGCCGGAAGAGACGCTCAGATGCGTGCCGGTGATGAGCAGCGCCAGAAATCCGCCTACCGGCGCGATGGCCACGTTAGCGAGAATCAGGCCGGCCCATTTCGCCGAGCCGAACATGGTGTAAAGGATAATGAAAATCACCAGCAGCGTGATGGGCACGACCACCGCCAGGCGCCGTTGCGAGCGTTTCTGACTTTCGTATTCACCGGCCCAGTCGAGGTGATAGCCGATCGGAAGTTTTACTTTTTCTTTCACGAGCTTCATCGCTTCTTCCACCGTGCTGCCCAAGTCGCGCCCACGCACTCCATATTTGATGGCGACGTAGCGAGAATTTTCTTCGCGCTTGATTTCGGAGGCGCCGTCTTTGATGTCCACCTGGGCGAGCTGCGCGAGCGAGACGCGTTCTCCGGTCGGGGCCAGCAGGCGCACGGCTTCGATAGCTTCTTTGTTGTCGCGATAGGGCGCCGTGTAGCGCACCACCAGGTCGTAGCGCTGCTCGCCCTGCAAAACCTGGCTGACCGCTTTTCCGCCGACCGCGGTTTCCACCGCATCTTGAATGTCAGTGACATTGATTCCGTAACGAGCGGCCGCCTGGCGGTCGATCGAAATGTTCAAGTTCGGCTGGCCTAATACGCGGAACAAGCCGAGGTCTTCGACGCCGCGCACTTTTTTCATGATGTTGACGATCTCGTCTCCCTTGTCTTCGAGGACCTGCAGATCGTTGCCATATAGCTTGATGGCCAGCTCCCCTTTCACACCGCTGACTGCTTCCTCCATGTTGTCGGCAATGGGCTGCGAGAAATTCCAGAGAATTCCGGGCATTTTGCTGAGTTCGCGGTCCATGGCGGCGATCAGCGCGTCTTTGTCCTGGTGAAAAACCGGGCGCCATTGGTCTTTGGGTTTCAGGTCGACGAAGTATTCGGTGTTAAAAAATCCGGCGGTATCCGTGCCATCGTCGGGGCGTCCGACCTGACTGGTCACCTCCGTCACCTCTGGAAACGACGCCAGGACCACGCGTGCCGCGTTGGCCACGCGGACACCTTCGGTTGGACCGGTGCTCGGCGCCAGCGTGCCGCGAACCCAAATCGCGCCTTCATCGAGATGCGGTAAGAATTCGGAGCCGATTACGCCGCTGGCCATCAGAAACACGGCGAGGGCAAAAGCGGCAGCGCCGGCGCCGACGGTGACTTTGCGATGCTCGATCGCCCAGCGCACCGCGACGCGATATTTTTTGCTGAGGAAGGCCATTACCGGGTTGGGCCACTCCCGCACGCCGTGGCCGAAAACCATCAGAGCCAGCACTGGCGCAATCAGCACGGCGAAAATCAGCGCGCCAAGCAGCGCAAACGACACGGTCCAAGCCATGGGCTTGAACAGACGCCCTTCGACGCTCTGCAGCGTGAAAATCGGGAGATACGCGGCAATGATGATGGCGCGGGCGTAAAACACCGGGCGCAGCACTTCCATCACCGCGTCACGGATGATCTCCATCGGCGATTTTTGGGCGCTGGAGGCCATGCTGAAATGGCGCACGATGTTTTCGATGATCACCACCGTGCCGTCGACCACCATCCCGAAATCGAGCGCACCCAGCGATAGCAGGTTCGCTGGAATTTTGTTCAGGTCCAGGCAAATAGAGGCGAAGAGCAGCGAAAACGGAATGGTCAGGGCGACGATCAGTGCCCCGCGCGAATTACCCAGAAAGAAAAACAGGATTACCGAGACGAGCAGCACGCCTTCGGTGAGATTTTCCAGCACGGTGTGGGTGGTCAGGTGCAATAAATTGCTGCGATCGAGGAATGGAACGATCTTCACGCCGGGCGGCAATATGTGGTCGTTCAGTTCTTTGACTTTTTCGTGAATCGCGGCCAGAGCTTCGTCGGCGTTGGCGCCCTTGCGCAGCAGGACAATCCCTTCGACCACGTCGTCGTTGTCGACGATCTTTCCATCAGCGCGATGGATGGCCGTGCCGATCTGTCCCAGGCGAATTTTGGGGCCCTGAGTTACGGTGGCGATGTCTTTCACATGCAGCACCGTTCCGTTCTTGGTGGTGATGGCGGTGTTTTCGATGTCGGCCACGCTGCTGTAGAGGCCGACGACGCGCACATTAATCTGTTGCAATCCCGACTCGACGAAGCTGCCCCCGGCGTTGGCGTTGTTGTTTGCAAGTTGCTGTTCGACTTGCCCGATACTCAGCCCGTGAGACACCAGGGCGTTGGGATCGACCCGCACCTGGTATTCGCGGGTGGTGCCGCCGAAACTGGAAACGTCCACGACATTCGGGACCGACTTAAATTGTTTTTCGAGCTGCCAGTCTTCGATGGATTTCAGTTCCATCAAGTCGTATTTGGGATTGGTGCTTTTTAGCGTGTACCAGTAAATCTGGCCGACTGGACTCCAGTCCGTGCCCATTTGCGGCTGCAGATTGTTAGGGAGCGTAACCTGCGAGAGCCGCTCCAGAACCTTCGCGCGATTCCAATCGTTGTCCGAACTGTCGTCGAAAATCAGCATCACGCTGGATAAGCCAAAAAGCGAATCGGAGCGCAGGTGGGCTAGGTGCGGCAATCCGTTCATCTGGATTTCGATGGGGATCGTGACCTGCTGCTCGACTTCTTCGGCGGCGCGACCGGGCCACTGGGTGATGATCTGGACGTAATTGTTGGCGACGTCCGGATAGGCTTCGACCGGCAGGTTGTGAAAGGAGATCGCGCCCCAGACCAGCAGCAGCAGCGCCAGAGCGATCACCATGAAACGGCTGTTGAGCGCGAAATCGATGAGGCGTTTCATGGTTGGCCGGCCGTCGTCGGAATTTGCAACTCTATTGCTCCACGGTGTTCTGCAGAACCAGCGCGTTGCTGACGACCTGATCGCCCGGCTTTAGGCCCGAGACGATTTCCTGCATTTTGTCCGGGAGACTGTGGCCGACGGTGACTTCCACTCGGCGAAATTTGTTTCCGCCGGCGGAGACGTAGACCCAGTCGCGATCATGCAGATGCAGAACCGCGGATTCCGGAACGACGGCGTGGATTTCTTTTTTCTGCGCCTGAAACGTCGCGGTGACGAACATGCCCGGGCGCATGTCGCCAGGATTGTGCACCTGAATTCGGACTTTCGCCGCGCGGAGGGCCGGGTCCAACACTGCCCCAATATTGCTAATTTTTCCGGTTACCACTTGATCGGGGTAGGCGTTCAAACGGATGTCGGCCTTATCGCCGACGCGCACGCTGGGAAGATCGTGCTCGTACACGTCACAGACGATCCAGACGTCGGAGAGGTCGGAAATGGTGAAGGGATTGGCGGAGGCCAGGCCTTGAATGCCGGCAGCGTTGGTGACCTGCTGGTCGGTGATGACACCGGAAATCGGCGCAAGGATGTCCACAATTCCGGAAGGGTGGTCGACCGCGCTGCCCAGCACGCGCAATTTCTGGGCGGTGGTTTCGACATCGACCTTGGCTTTGTTCTCGGCGCCTTCCGCAATCTGCAGGTCATTGAGCGAAATCGCGCCGTGATCGTACAAACCTTTGGCGCGATCGAGCTGCTTATTGGCCAGCAGTTCGTCCGCGAGTGCTTTTTGATAGTCGGAAAATGCTCCGGAAACGTCGCCGCTCTGCACCCGCAGCAGGAGCTGTCCCTTTTTTACGGTGTCGCCCAGCCGCGCCCGAATATCGACCACGCGGCCGGAGGCGATCGAGACGACCGGCACGGTGCGCGATATGTCCGGGGTCACCACACCGGTGGCCACCAATTCCGATGCGAATTGATGCTGTCCTGCCGCCACCAGTGGAAATTGTTCCGGATGGTCCACCACCACGGTGGTTACATCGCCGACATGCTCTACCTGCGCCGCGGGCGGCGCTTCCGCCGCCGGATCTTTGTCTTTGGGCGCGCCGCTGCAGCCCGCTAAGAAAATCGCGGCGGCGACCCACTGGGCCAGGGGACGTGTGGCCATTCCCTTCATCGGAACCTCGCGCAAGCAACGGTAAGAAACGTATAAAGATCGCGCCAACAATCAGCGACTGAGCCACCGGGCTCTGGGATGCGTATATCTGAATCCAACGGCACTATATGACCTGGGTGTTAAAGGAAAATGACCGGAGGAGCACGGCCGGAATTAGGGCCAAGTGCGAATTCCACATTTGAAGCTTGATGTCCCGGTGCAACCGCGTCGTGACCAAACACAACGCGCAGTGAATCCGGCGAGCCGAGAATCGCAAAAACGGCGCGCGCCGGGTGGGGCTGCGGCGAATGATGCGGACCGTCGAGGCCAGTGACCTGGCGACGGCCCGCGGAACTTTCCTCAAATACCATCAAATCGGAATGAAGATCGTCGGTGATCGAAACCATGAAGAACAGAATGATCAGCGCACAGATCACCGCCGTCCACTGGCGCCAGCCGGCGTAGTGGCGTTCGCGCAGCTGAGCGGCCCAGCGCGCCCGCCACAGGCCCAGCAGACCCAGGGCGATGGCCAACCACAAGAGGTTAAGAAAGATTTCCATTTACGGCGGCAACCTTAAATTGAACCGGGCCAAGCCACTCGGCTTGAATCTCCGCGGAAACGTGCTGTCGCTAATTTACTATGCGGATTCGCAGGCAAGCAATGCCAGATCGAACGCAAGCCGCCTTTTACCAACGTCATACGGTGCGTTCATTTGGATGACAGGCTCTTCTGGGCGCGTTGTACGACCTGCTCCAGATCGGCGGCGTTCGGCACGCTGCCCTGCGCGAAATCTTTGCTGCCTCCGCCCTTGCCGCCAAAATCCTTGAGGGTTTCGCGAAGCAGCGCGCCCAGGTCGTGCGCGGACGACGAGCCTTTGGTCTGGGCGAAGACCACGTGGCCGGCGGCGCGGCTACCGAGCAGCGCGACGACATTCGATTCCGCGATGAGTTTCGCCGCCAAAATTCCCAGGTAGCTGGCGGTGGCGTCGTTCAAGGTCGCCGCGACAATCCGCAGCGAATCTGACGCGGAACCGGAAGAGAGCTTTTTGAGCAGCTCACGCGCTTCGAGTTGGGCCAGCCGTTCTTCCATCTTTTTTCCAGCCGTGTGCTGACCGCGACGTTCTTCGGTCAATTTCGCTATGGCGGCAGGAACTTCGGAGGTGGCGCAAGTCAGCAAGCTACCAGCCTGGATGAGAATCCCAAAATCAGCGCGGGCCGCGGAGAGGGCGCGGTAGCCGGCGACATACTCGACGCGCCACAGATTCCGGCTGCGTTCCAATTTGCGAATCAGCAGTAAGCCCGCTTGGCCAGTCCGGGCTAGATGGGTTCCGCCACAGGGCTGACGGTCGAATCCTTCGACCTCGATCGCACGCAACACACCTTCGCGTTCGACGGTCTTGCGGATGCCCGCTTCGGCCAGTTCCTGCGCAGTGCCGAACCGCACGGCCACTTCGCGGTCCTCAAAAATGATTTCGTTGGTGCGGCGCTCCGCGTCTTCCAGCTGCCGCGGAGTGAGAGACGGCGCTTCGAGATCGATGGTGGAAGTAAGGCGCCCGAGATGGAACGATTTGGTTTGGAAGCCAAAAAGTTCGATGAACGCGGCGGAAAGCAGATGCTGGCCGGTGTGCTGCTGCATGTGATCGATGCGGCGCGCCCAATCGATCTTGCCCTGAACCGGGCCAACCGGAAGTGCGGCGGAGGTGTAGTGCACCATGTCGTGCGTCATACCTGCTGGCGGCGTGACCGGCGAAGCTGGCGCAGGGCTGAGCGGCAAGTCCGCGACTTCCAGGACTTCGACTTCGCCGAGACGGCCGAGGTCGTGGGGCTGGCCGCCGGAGGTGGGGTAGAACGCGGTGCGGTCCAAAATAATTTTCCAGCGGTCGCCTTCACGCTCGCAAGAAACCACGTTCGCCTCGAATTCCTTTTGAAACGAATCGTGGTAATAGAGCCGTTCAGTCACTTGAAGTTCCCTTTCGCCGGTAATTTCTAACGAAAAACGAGAATAGCACGACGCGGCAGTTGGGCCGGACCTCAACTGACGAGGCGCCGCCCGGCACCTGCGCTAGAATAATGATGTGCCCATAAAAATGATTGCGATGGATATCGACGGGACGCTGCTCGACAGCACCGGTCAGATCCCCGCGGAGAATTTGCAGGCCATCGAAGAAGCCGCCGCGCGCGGGATCGAAATCGTATTGGTGACCGGGCGGCGGTTTGATTTCGCGCTGCCCATCGCCGAGAAGATTCCCGGCGACCCGCACCTCATCGTCAACAACGGCGCTCTGGCCAAATCGCTCGACGGTTCGACCCATATCCGCTCCCTGCTGCCGCGCGCGAGCGCGCTCGAGATCCTCCGAGCCACCGAAGAATTTCGGGAATTCGCCGGTGTGGTTTTCGACCGCAGCGAAGGTCATCGGGTTATTTTGGAAACGGTGAACTGGGACGATCCGTTCCGCGGCGGCTACTTGCGGCGTAATCGCGAACACATCGGGCTGTGCGCACCGCTGACCGACTGCTTGAACCGAACAAATCCGCCAGAAGATCCGATCCAGGTGGTGTATTCGGGAAACTGCGCGCCGATGCGGGCGGTGATGCAGAAACTTGAGCCGCTCGCGGCGAAATATGGTTTCGCCCAATCGCTAACGGAATACCTGGAGCGCAATCTATCAGTGTTGGATGTGCTGCGCAGCGACGTTTCGAAGGGATCGACGCTGCAGGCCTGGGCCCGACTGAGGAATATCCCTCGCGAAAATATCATGGCGGTGGGCGACAACTGGAACGATTCGGAAATGCTCGAGTTTTCCGGAACTCCGGTGGTCATGGGCAACAGTGTGGCTGGCTTGAAAACCCGCGGTTGGCCGGTGACCGGAACGAACGACCAGGCCGGTCTGGCTGACGCTATACGCACATACGCGCTCAACGGCGCGGCCGAGGCCGTATAATGGGTGGAGTGAAGCTTCGGGCCACAAGTTTGCTACTGATTGCCTTCGCGGCCAGCGCCGGGGTGTTTACATTCGCGCCTCAGGCCCATGCCGATTACGCCGTGCTGAAGTCCGGCGTGCGCCTGCACATCACCGGCTACGAACAAACTGGCGAAACAATTCGCCTCACCATAACCGGCGGCACGGTAGAAGTGCCCGCGGCCGAGCTGGCGTCCATCGAGCCGGAAGACCAATTTACGGCGCCTCCCGTGGCGCTCGTCGCGGCCCCAGGCCCCTACGGCAGCTTGATCCGGGCGGCTGCGGAGAAGCATGGCGTCGACGAAAAGTTGATCACCCATGTGATTGCGGAGGAATCGAATTTCAACGCGCGCGCGGCATCGCCCAAGCAGGCACGGGGATTGATGCAACTGCTGCCGACGACCGCCGCGAAATATTCGGTCTCGAATATTTTCGATCCCGCTGAAAATATCGACGCTGGCACGCATTACTTGAAAGATTTGCTGTCCCGCTACAGCGGGAATCTGTCGCTGGCGCTGGCCGCCTACAATGCCGGACCGCAAACGGTGACGCGCTACGGCGGCATCCCGCCCTTCCCCGAAACGCAGAAATACGTGCAGAAAATCACCACGATTCTGGCCCGCGAAAAGTTACAGATCCCCAACAATTAGGCCGGCGCAGTTTTTTCTAATTCCTAAGCCAACTTTCTATTACCGACGGAGCGTGCGCGGACTTATTGCGGAGGCGACTGTGGAGACGGCTGAGGTTGTTGCGGCTGCGTCGGCTGGCCGGGACTGCCGGGAGAAGATCCAAACGAGGAACCAAAAGAACTGCCGGTGGTAGTGGTAGAGCCGTTGCCGCCAGCGCCCGCCGGAACTCCGCCAAGTACTCCGCCCTGACCGGACGCGCCTTGTTGTTGCTGAGCCGCTGCGGCGTCCTCCAGCGGATTCCAAATAAATTCCCAGTCGACGTATTTTTTCCCGCCGTGGTAGTACTTTACCGATTTCCCGTCGCCGGTACAGGCCACGCCGGTAAGAAACGCGCCCAGCACTGGACCATCGACTGGCCCGGTCGGCTTCAGCGCCGCAAGGGCCGCCAGGTTGGTCTGGTTCAGCGCGCCCGTCTGCGCCGTCGAAGTAGGTGTTTGCCCGGGCAGACCGCTCAGAATCCCGCCGGGGCCCGGTGAGGCGCCGCCGAGACCGGTCGAAGGATTTTGCGCGCCGGTTGGAGGCTGTGCGGTTCCGGATTGCGAAGGATCTTGCGCTTGGGGCGGCTGGCCATTTGGAGTATTCGGAGCATTGGGATTGCTCGAGCCATTGCCAGTTCCGGTTCCAATCGCAGTTCCCGTCCCGCTGCCGGGTCCCGTGGGATTTTGCGACGGATCGGAATTGCTCCCCGAATTCGACAACGCCGACACGGGCGTTCCGGGCTGGCCCGGAATCTGCTGCGTGCCAGGCATCACACCGCCATTCAAATCCAGCAAGGCCATTTGTTGGAGATTTGCGAACTTGGTGCTGCCGATGATCTGGCCGGCTTGATTGACATAAATGAATCGCCAGGCGCCTTCGCCCGGATCCATGGGATTTTTGTAAGCCTGGCGCAGGAAATGCAGTTCGGGCAAGCCCTTGGTCAAATCGTCGAGGTTCTGCGGGTAGCGGCCAGTCTTGTGATAGTAGAGGCGGATCGCGCGGACATATTGATTGCCGCGCCAGATCGTTTCCTCTTCACGCGCGCGGCGATTCTGGGTTGCGCCGATTTCCAACAGGGTCATGGTCAGCGCGACCAGCACCACGATCGCCATCAGCGCGAGGAGAAATGCAAAACCTGATTCGCGGGAACGCCGCGGCGAAGTAGTGGGCAATTTTGCCACGCCCTTGGCGCGACTGCAAAACCTGAAGTTCATTGATTGCCTGGCCCTTGGTTCGGCCCGGCGTTGTCATTACCGGCAGCCGCGCCCGCGCCAGCCGCGGGTGCGGTCATCTGTACCGTGACGTGACGCTGGGAAGAAATCTCCTCGACGTCCGCGGAATCGTTGCCGATTTTGTCCAGACGAAAACGGTTCAGGAATACGGCGCCTTCGTTCACCACCAGAACATCTTCGCCATCCAGGAAGAAAGCCACGCGTTTTCCATTACGGGGCATGGACGCAAATCCGAAAAGAGTGGCCGGCACGCTGACTGGCGGAGGAGGAGGCGCCACCTGTGGGCCATAGGTTTTGTGCTCCGCGCGCTCTTTTTCTAATTTAGACATCGGCGGCGGTTCGGGCGGACCGAAGGCGAAAATATTGCGATGGCCTCCGGAATAATCGTCCTTCTTCAGGTTCTCCAGTAAGTAGATACGTAAATGGGGTTCGTCCACATTGATCGGCTGAAATTTCGCGTCGGAAACAAACGCACCCGCCAGGCTCGGTCCGGAGTTATTGCTAAAAGCGTAGGAATAAACCAAGTAGACGAGGAGCGCCAGCAGCACGCCGAGCACGTAAGTTTGGGTTCGCTTCGACATATCAGGATTTGAAATAGGTCCGCAATTCGAGATGCAAGCGGATCAACGCTCCGGGACTGGCGCTACCCTGCACCGCGGACAGGTCGGAATCAAGTTTCAGTTCGCTCAACAGATAGAAATAGCGCGACTGCTCCAGACCGCTGATGAATTTGATAATCGAAGAATAATCGCCTTCGACCGTGTCGCTGATTCTGATTTCTTCCACGCCGCGGCCTTTCACTTCTTTCTGCTCGAAAGCGGCGCCGGAACTTTTGACCGAGGCTTTCACGGCGATGGCATCGAGGTCCGCTTCGATTTTGGAATAACCGTCGGATGTCGATTCAAAATCGGTCTTATAGAAGGCGTCATATTCTTTGGTCACGCCGGACATGGACTCGCGAATTCTTTGGGCGCGCGCCACGTCCCCTTTGAGCGCTTTGGCGGTCAGTTCCAGCCGGTCGCGCTCCGCCCGCATGGCCGCCTCGTTCTCCCGGCTGTTCTCCCAGCGGACATAGAGCAGCCCCAGGTCAGCGACCAGCAGCACCACCAGCGCGGCAATAATCACTTGTTTCAAGAGCTGCCAGGACATGTTCATGGTCAGATCGTCGCGTACCAAGCGGTGAGGTCCACGGTAATGCGATCGGGTCCGGCCTGTTCCTCACGATGATCCCGCTTTACCCGAATGTCCGAAAAAACCTTGGACTTCTCGAGAGCTTCTAAAAATTTCACCTTGCCTTCGTCGGACTGGGCGCCGACGGTCAACTCGACGATGGCCCGGCCATTGTCCAACTTCGGCGAAATCTTGACCACGCGCACGCCGGGCGGCAGGGTTCGCTCCAGGTCCATAAAGATCTTGGTCCAGGGAAAACTGCGCTGGCCAATCAGCGAATTCAAAAATGCCGCACGATCGAGCACTTCGCGGGCCTGCGGAGTCTGAAAATAAGCGTCGAGCTCGGCCTGCTTCTGCCGGTTCGCGCGAATTTCGGATTGCCAATGCGAAATTTCGGAGCGCAACTGGCGATTGGCCCGCCAGGACGTGTAGGCCGCATGGGCCAGCAACAGAAACGTGAGCAAGCCTACCGCGCCAAGCACCGTAGCCGCAGCGGCAAACGGACGCTTATTCTCGAGCGGGGTGGTGGAAAGATTAAGCCGTAGCTTCATACGCGGATTCCACCTGTAAACATTCTAGCTTTCATTGAGCATCCAGCCTACCAGCGCGTCGAGATCGTGGTGCAGCAGGTCCTTGGCGCTGGAGCCCAAAAGTAAGGCGCTCTCGGAATCGGCGAGCGCGCCCACCGGACATTTCAGTTCGCCGGCCAAAGCCCGGCGAAACACCTCTTCACGCGCGCCGAAACCGGAAATACGCGCGCGATCGGGCGAATTGCCCCAGGTGTCCTGGTAATACGCCACGGCCGGAAAAATCTCATCGAGCATAGCCTGAACATCCAGGGCACCGGCATCGCCGGACATTTCCGTCGAACGATAAATCGAGAGGTTATTGTCGCGGGTAATGACGGTGGTCATGGTTCGGCCGCTCATCCGCACCAGCAGAGTCGCTCCGGAATCGCCCAGCAGTGGCAGTGCGGCCAGCGTCGAGCTCAAAATGACCCGCGACTTCACGTCCAAAGCCTCGACCAAATCTTCGTACTCGCGCACGATTCTTTGGCGGGCCACGGCCGTGACCACCTCGAGTGCGTTCTCTTTTCCGGTTTGGCGCATCCAGGAAACCACGGTCTCGTCCACGTCGAACGGCACGCTTTTTTTCAAGCGCCAGCGCAAGAGCGGCAAGGCTTCGTCCGCGCGGCGCGGCAAGACTTCGAAGGGAAGAATAAACACGCGAACCACCGGATCAGGGATCAACAAAGCCAGGGGCGCGCCACGCGGCGGCACCCGATTCAAGACTTTGCGCAGCGCAGTCCGCACCGCTTCCGGCTGGATCACGTTCGCGTCCACCGGAGAAGCCATCACCGCGCCCACCGGCAATGGCTCTACCGCATGATTTTCGAGATGTCCGCCGACCTTGGACCATTGCGCGGCAGCCACGTGCGTCGACGAAATCTCGACGACCAGCGACGGATGCGGCATAGCGCTCAACCAGCGCTCGATACGCCGGACCGGGCCCAGGTTGAAGAACTGCGTTCCCAGGCTGGGCGAGCTAGTCAAGGAAAGTCACCTTATTGATTTCGCGCAAGGTGGTTACACCCGCGCGGATTTTGGCCAAACCGGAATCACGCAGGAAGGACATGCCTTCTTCGCGCGCCACGCGCTTAATTTCCGAAGTGGGCCGGCGGTTGATAATCATTTCGCGGATGTGGTCCGACAGATCGAGCAACTCGGTGATGGCCGAACGACCGCGGAATCCACTGCCGGAACACTCCAGACAGCCCGTGCCTTCATAGAAGATCACGTCGGCCCATTCCGCCGGATCCAGCCCCGATTCCTTCAGTACTTCCGGCGAATAATGCACCTGCTTCTTGCAACTTTCGCAGATCACGCGCACCAGGCGTTGGGCCATGATGCAGTTCAAGGCGGAAACGAAGTTATAGGGTTCGACGCCCATGTTGATGAAACGGCCGATCACGTCGGTCACGTTGTTGGCGTGCACCGTGGTGAACACCAGGTGGCCGGTGAGCGCGGAATTGATGGCGATCTGCGCGGTTTCCTGGTCGCGGATTTCGCCGACCATGATCTTGTCCGGGTCATGGCGCAAAATCGAACGCAAGCCGCGCGCAAACGTCAGCCCCTTTTTTTCGTTTACGGGAATCTGGGTGATGCCGCGGACCTGATATTCGACCGGGTCTTCAATGGTGATGATCTTGTCTTCGTCGNNCCGGTGACCAGCACCATGCCGTAGGGTTCTTGAATGTAACGGCGGAAGCGAACCTTGTCGGGCCCGTCGAAGCCGACCACGTCGAGCGTCAGGTTCCGAAATTTTTCGCTGAGCGTCTCTTTGTCCAGCACGCGAAGCACGGCGTCCTCGCCGTGCACCGACGGCATGATCGACACGCGGAAGTCGACGAAGCGCCCTTTGTAGCGAACCCGAAAACGGCCGTCCTGCGGAACCCGGCGTTCGGCGATATCCAGTTCGCTCATGACCTTGATGCGCGAAAGAATGGTGGCGTGCCATTCCTTGGCCAGCGGCTGCATGGCGTACTGCAGCACGCCGTCAATGCGGTACTTCACCACCACTTCGGTGCTGCGGGTCTCGATGTGAATGTCACTCGCGCGGCGTTCGAGTGCGGTGAAAATCACGGTATCGACCAGCCGGACCACCGGGCTCACGCCGGAATCGCGCGTGAGTTTGTCCATCGAGATGTTTTCGTCGCTGTCTTCGTCGTCGTGGACCACCTGCAAGGTGAAGCCTTCGGTGGCCTGGTCCAGCACCCGCTGGGATTGCTCGGTGCGCTTCAGCAAATCGTCGATTTGCGAAGTAGTGGCGACTTTGATCTGCAGCTTCTTGCCCAGCAGCAGTGCCAGTTCGTCGGTGAGGTGCAACTGACTGGGGTCGGCCATGGCGACCATCAAAGTGTTTTCGCGCGCTTCCATCGGCACGAATTTGTAACGGAACATCAATTCGGCGGGAATACTGCGGAAAAGATCCGGGTCAATCCGCTGCTCGCGCAGGTCCACGAAGGCGCAGCGATAGCGTTCGGCCAGTTTCTTGGCCTGATCGCGTTCGACGTCGCTGGCAACGGCCGGAACCGCCGGCACGATCGGATTGTTGGTGGATGTAGCCATAGAGTTCTAACCCCCGGAGCCGACCTGAAGGGAAAACAGCGGCAGGTAAAGCGATATCAAAATGAAGCCTACCACAACGGCCATGACCACCAAAATCGCCGGCGACACCCAGATCAGCGTGCGCTGCAATCGGGTGCTGACTTCCTCTTCGTAGAATTCGGCGACGCTGGTCAGCATGGCGGCGAGCGCTCCCGATGCTTCACCGACTTCTATCATTTCCAGGGCCATCGCCGGTACCAAGTGAGTTTCCTCCAGGCTTTCGTGCAGGGTCTTCCCTTCCCGTACCCGAGCGGCCGCACCCTGGACCGAGGTAGAAATCAGGCGGCTGTCGATGGCCTGGGCCGAGGTTTCCAGGCCCGCCACCAGCGGCGTTCCACCCGCCAGAAGCGTAGATAAAGTACGAACGAATTGAGCGACTTGGCCCTTCAGCCAGATATCGCCCATCACCGGCACCTTCGGTTTCAAGCGATCGATGGCCAGCGCACCCTGGTCGGTCCGGGTCCAAATGTAAATCGCCGCCGCCACCGCGGCGATCCCGCCGGCGAAAATTATAAAGTACTGACGCAGCGGAACGGCGATGTCGAGCATGAACTGCGTTATGGCCGGAAGCTTAATCCCCAGATCCGCATACAACTTCGCAAACTGCGGCATGGCAAACGTCATCAAATAGGTCAGAGTGACTATGACGGCGACGATCAAGATGCTGGGATAAATCAAAGCGGTAACCAGCGCCTTCTTGAAGCCCGTGCTCACTCGCAGATAGGAAATGTATTGCTCGAGGACTCCCGACAGGTTTCCGCTGCGCTCTCCCGCCGTGACCGCGGTGACGTACACCGGAGGAAAAATCCCCTGGGCGGCCAGAGCTTCGGAGAGCAGCGCGCCTTCGCGCACTCGTTGACGAACATCCTGCAGCAGCGGGCGCAGGCTCTCGGCGGCCGCGCGCTCGGCCAGCAGATCGAGGGCCTTCAGAATCGGCAAACCAGCTTTAATCAGAGTGTTAAATTGCTGGTTGAATATCAGGAAGTCATGAATCTTCAGTTTGCGCGAACCGGTCCGGCGGCCGAACTGCGAAAGTATGTTGAGATTGCCCTTCACCGAAAAGACATGTAGTCCGCGATCCGATAATTTCTGACGAGCCTCGCCCTCCGACTGCGCCGTTTCCAGTTGCTGAAAGATACGGCCGGTGGTATCGCCGACTTTGCAAATGTATTCCGCCACGATGGTTAGACGAACTCCCTCCGCGGAAGTCTTGTCAAAAGTTTACCATATTGGCCGCATTGCACTTCCGGGCGGATCTTAAGGCGCACAGGGCGGCCTGACAGGAACGGGGCGCAATTCCGAGGGACGATATTTCGCGTTCGGTTCTGGTTAGATGACCTTTTTTCGGGAATGAGACATCCTTCTTCCTCCCGAACAAGTCAACGTAACCCACCAGCCAAGGTAGCTTCATCGACGACCGTTACACCTGCCGGGAGAACGAAATGGAATTTGGTCTCGGCGATCGGCAGATTTTCCTCCCAGCTCCCAAACCGGAATTCGGTGGTCAAATTCCCTGGCTGTTCGATCACGATGCGCGTCAAGTACGCGTCCGCATTCGCTTCCAACAGCACATCCTTAATTTCATCGCCGGTATCGCCCGAATTTACGCGAGGAACGCAACGTAACAAAGTGTTCCCCGGAGTGGCGGGGCTTTCCAGGGGATTTCCGCCCGGCTTCGCCTCGATCGTGTCGATGTTGCGGCAGAGCCGCCCCAGATCCGTCTTTCCCGTCAAGAACGCCAGCGGCGTTCGCCAGTCGGAACTCTCTCCGATCTTGGCCCGGCTGGCCATTCGCTCCGCGCGAATATAGAACCAGACGTTGGTCCCATCCACCACAAACAACTTTTCTTCCGGCGATTGGTATTCCCAGCGCATGCGTCCGGGCTTCGAAAAATACACGATCCCGGATTCAGCCGAGATGCCACCCTTGCCGTCGGCGTAGCTCTGGAGGAACGTAGCCTTCAGGGTTTTGGCCCCGCGGTAACGCGCATCGATTGCGCGCACAACGTCCCGAGCGCCGGTGGCGGGCATCAAGGGTGGAAGCAAAATGGCCAGAAAAAATACGAGCGAGTTCACCCACGAAGTTTAACAGAACCGACGAGGCAGGATGACCGTCGGGACCAGCCGGTGAACGCGGAACAGCATGCACCGGACTTGCTATGCGGACCTACTGAATTGGTGGATCGTTGACGCTCGCCGGACCGGCGTGATTCACGTGAATGAGCGCCGGTTCATCCGTAAAATAATGATCGTCGCCGGTAAACACGGGTACCTGCGGATCGGCGTTCAACGTGTAATCCTGATAGTTGCCGCTCGGATCCACGTTGAGCGGCGCGTAAGTAAAAACATATCCGGCCCGCATACCCGAAGATAGCGC
>PMHK01000255.1 GCA_003156635.1 Acidobacteriota bacterium
TGGTCATGTTCGCGCTGATCCCTTACCTGGCCTTGTCTTCTTCGCTCGGGCCGCTGACGCCGATCATCGCCAAGCAGCTGCACACGAGCCTGCAGACGATGAGCCTGAGCTCCGGCCTCGGAAATCCAGCCGATCCCGCCGGCACGGTGCTGGCCGTTTCAGCCCCACCAGACGCATTTTCCGCGGAGTTGGCGGAATTGCTGATCGTGTCCAGACTCTGCAGGAACTGCTCCGCCTGCCGCCGCTGCCCCGGATATATTGCATTCTTCCGCGCCGCCGTGGCCACGGTCCGCGCATCGGCAATTCGATTCATCACCAGTAAAACCTCCGCCATATCAAACTGGTAAGTGGAATTGCCAGGTTCTAGATTCGTAGCTTTCTTCGCCAGGGTCAGCGCCTCCGGCAGATTTTCCCGGTTTTCCGCCAGGTACACCGCGAGCATTCCGTAAGCCGGAGCAAAATTTGGGTCCGCCGCAATCGCCGCCCGCAAATCCGTTGTGATTTTGTCCTGATCGCCGCCGCTCATGACGTACAGCCGCGCGCGCATGAATCGGGTGATCGCGTTGTTCGGGTCCAGCTCGATCGCTCGCGAAAAATCGGCCAAAGCTTCGTCGCGCTTTCCGGTCTGAAGCTCGGCGTATCCCAGATATTGATAGCCCAGGGCCAGCTTCGGATCGGCCTTCACCGCCTGCTCCAGAATCGGGACCGCGTCCTTGCCGTCGCCCCGGATCGTCGCAAACCCTCCGCGATAGACGTCCATTTCCGCGTCGGACAACTCGCGAACTTTCAGATCGGATTGCGGAATTTCCGGCGGCGCCCCGCCTTTCAGAATATAAAACGAATTGCTCCGAATGTACGTCTCCAGCGCCGATTGCAATCGTTTCAGGTCGCCAAATCCCTTGGCCGCGGCTTCCTCCGGCGTCGCGCCTCGCGAAATGGCGTCCAGATACGTCGTCAGCATCGCCCGGTGCGAAGCCTTATCCCCGATCATCAAATAGTGGGTCAGCGCCCAGGACTCTGCGTAGAATATCGACGTTTTTTCCTGCTCGTTGTAGTACGGCGAGCTGTGGTCCACCTTGAACAGCACCTCCAGCGGAATCAGCGAGCTTTGCCGCAATTCCATCACCAGGTTTTCGTCCGGCTTGCCCATTTGCACGTCCGAACTGTTTACGTCGGTGTTGCCCCAGAAATCCGCCAGGCCTTCCGCCACCCACAGCGGCAGGTTCGGGTAGTAGGGCAGCGTCAGCGAGTGGTAATACTCGTGAAAAATCGTGTGGTAGGGATTCGCGCCTTCGGTGTTCAGCTGTACCGCGGCGAAATACATATTGTCGCGCTCGAAGAAAATGCCCGCCGGATGCATGTGATTTTTCGTCCAGTATTCCGGCAACAGCGATTTCATCGTGCCTTCGTCTTTCGCTGCCACGATCGTAATCAGCGGCGAAGGATGCTGCCCGGCCACCGCCAGCGAACGTCGAAACACCGCCCGAATCTGCTCGAAATGAACCGCCGTCTTCCGCGCTTCCTTCTCCCCCGCATTACTCACCACGATAAAATTCGGGCTGCGCACCTCCACCCACTTCTGTTCCGCGCCCGTAGGTTGCCGGGGAATTAAAATCGGAACCAAGAGCAGGGTAACTAGAAGCATAGTTAATGGTCGGGTCATAGCTGAGACTTATGTACTATTTTCCTTAGCCCCGGTCAATCGGCCTGCCCTTTGTGTTTTCCAGAATGTTTGCTGGTCGTTCCGTCAAGTCCCCAGCAACGTGTACTCGAAAGGTCTAGAACCTGGTGCCCGACAGTGTCGAACGTGACCAGCAAGATGTAGAGCGGTGCCTGACAATGTCTTACGCGACGAGCAAGATGTAACGGGAAGGTTGGCACTTCAGGCCGTCATACGCCGCAGCAAGAAGCGGGGGCTTTAGCCCCTGAAGCCATCCTTCGTCTTGTCAGCACTCCGCGCGCCGCATAAACTCATTCGCTCATGCCCGGCAAAATGTTCAGCAAACGCCTGCAAGCCGACTTGGCCCTGGCCCTCGCCGCGCTCATTTGGGGCGCCACCTTCGTCGTAGTTAAGGACGCGCTCGCCGACGTCTCCGTCTTCGTCTACATCGCGGTCCGTTTCGCCCTGGCCGCCGCGGTCATGGCCCTCTTCTTCTGGCGCTCACTGCGCGGCCTGACGCTCGCTTCTATCTGGGCCGGCGCGCAAATCGGATTTTTCATGTTCGCCGGCTACGCGTTCCAGACCACTGGCCTAAGATTCACTACTCCTTCGAAAGCCGCCTTCATCACCGGCTCCAGCGTCGTCATCGTGCCGCTGCTCCTCGCGCTCTTCAGCAAACGTCGCGTCAATCCCTGGATCTGGTCCGGCGCAATCGCCGCGCTCGCTGGTTTATATTTCCTGACCGTACCACCGGAAGGCCTCGGCGGCCTCAATCGCGGCGACCCTATCGTCTTCGGCTGCGCGGTTGCTTTCGCGCTGCACATGATCGTCATCAGCCGTTACGTCGAACATCACTCCGTCGGCGCGTTAGCCGTCATTCAAGTCGCCACCACGGCCGTCCTCGCCACCATCGCGATTCCATTCCTCTCCCTCGCCGGCCTCGAACACCCGCACTGGCATTCCAGTCCCATGCTGATCACCGCCGTGCTCGTCACCGCGCTGGGTTCCACGGCCTTCGGTTTTTCCGCCCAGACCTGGTCGCAGCAATACACCTCGGCCACCCACACCGCCATCATCATCAGCCTCGAACCCGTCTTCGCCGCCATCACCTCCTGGCTCGTCGCCCGGGAACACCTCGGCCCCCGCATCCTCCTCGGCGCAGCATTAATTTTTGCCGGAATTTTGCTAGCAGAACTAATAGGCGCTACGCCCATCGCCCCTGAATCTCCGGAACCGGAAATCCACCCGGGGCAGTAGATCAACGCACCACGCAAAGCGCGCAGCCCAGCGTCCGACAACAACGAAAAAAGCCTAGCNNTTTGGAGTGCGGTGGCTCTGCCACCGCTTTTTCGCACCAGCCCACCCCACCCGCGGTCTCCAGCGCGAAGCGCTTCCTCAACCGCCCCGCCAGCACGCACCAGCCCCGGAGGGGCGATAGAGGTTAGCCCGGTCCGTAAGGCCCGGGAAATAAAAAACGCCTTTCGTCCAACTTCCTTTCGCGCGGCCTTCTCGCGCGAGCCTTCATAGTGTCCAAGCACAATCGCTCGCGCGAAGCGCCTCTCGCTCCAATTGCAATCACGCTGAGTTTGAAAATTAAGGCGGGGACGTTTCTATAACCACGCCGTGAAAGAAGGAGGATCGCGCCGTCACGCGCGATCCAAACGAGAAGTGACCAACGAAATCTAGTTGTGTCTCGCCGCCGTCGGCGTCTCCGAATGAAACTTCACATCCACCGCCTCATACATCACGGGATGCCGATGATTCTTCTCTTCGAACGCCGAAATCTTCGCCTCATGCACCAGCGTGAGCCCAATATCATCCAGCCCCTTCAACAAACAATCCCGCCGGAACGGATCGATCTCAAACGCATAACTCAACCCCAGGCCGTCCGTCACCACTTGCTTCTCCAGATCGACCGTAACGGTGTACCCGACGTTCTTCTCCGTCCGCGCAAACAACTCATCAATCTGCGCGTTCGTCAAAGTCACCGGCAAAATTCCATTCTTGAAGCAGTTGTTATAAAAAATGTCCGCATAACTCGGCGCCAGGATCGCGTGAAACCCGTAATCCAGAATGGCCCACGGCGCATGCTCCCGGCTCGACCCGCATCCAAAATTCGCCCGCGCCAAACACACCGACGCGCCCTTGTACCGCGGAAAATTCAAAA
Organism: Acidobacteriota bacterium; assembly: GCA_003156635.1. Classification (GTDB taxonomy): domain Bacteria; phylum Acidobacteriota; class Terriglobia; order Acidiferrales; family UBA7541; genus Palsa-295. The sequence goes on from PMHK01000255.1 coordinate 3,828, forward strand.
CAAATTCCGGATTCGGTTTTTCCCCCGGCATATACCGCCAGTCGTAAAATAAAACCCGCCCGAAACCTTCCCGCGTCAGCAATTTCAAAAACTGCTTCGGCACCATTTGATCCGTATCCACATTCACCCGGTCGATCGGCGCCACCACTCCCGTATGCTTGATGAAGGGCTCCATTATTCAGCTCCCTCCGCCGCGCTCCACTTCCGTATATCCACGAAGTGCCCTTCGATCGCCGCCGCGGCCGCCATCATCGGACTCACCAGATGCGTTCGCGATCCCTTGCCCTGCCGCCCTTCGAAATTCCGATTCGACGTGGAAGCACAGCGCTCTCCCGGCTGCAGAATGTCCGGATTCATTCCCAGGCACATCGAGCATCCCGACTCGCGCCACTCAAATCCGGCATCCAGAAAAATGCGGT
>PMHK01000179.1:0-19546 GCA_003156635.1 Acidobacteriota bacterium
AGCGGTCAGAAAAGCCGACGGCTTTCATGACCGCGAGTTCGCCCAGGCGTTCGCGGATCGCGAGCGACATGGTGTTGCCGGTGACCAGCAGCAGGGTGAAGAAAACGACCGCACCGATGGCCATGATCAAGAATTCGATGTTGCCGGCTTGCTTGACCCAGGACGCGGCCATGGCGGCGAGGGTTTCGGTTTTGGTTTCGAAGGGCGAATTGGCGAACTGGTCGTCGATGGTTTTGATGACCCGCGAAGAATCGTCGGAAGAGTCGAGCTTTACGGTATACCAGCCGGTTTGCCCCTTGCCGAAGGTGCGGCGCTCCTCGAGATATTGTTTTTGGAGCCAGAACTGGGTGAGGTCAATGCCCTCGCGGGGACTGTCGTAGATGCCGCGAATGTTGAATTCCCATGTCCCGGTGCCGTAGATCGGAGCGGTCAGCGGAATGCGGTCGCCGACTTTCCAGTGAAAACGATCGGCGGTGCGCTTGCCGACGATGGCGCCTTCGCGGTCGGCGACGAAATTATTCCACTGGTCGTCGGGTACGACGAGCTCGGGGAAGACGAGACGCTGAGTGTCGGGATCGACGGCGAAGCTGGGGAAGAAATTCTTGGGGTCCTGGTAAATGCCGCCAAACCAGCTCTGATAGGTGACGTACTTTACGCCGGGAATGCGCTGAATTTGATCTTTGTAGGACAGCGGCAACGGCTGAATGATCGAGACCTTATTAATGACCATCAGGCGGTCGATGCCGACCAGATCGACTCCGCCGCTGAACGCGCCGTGAATGATGGCCAGAAATCCGAAGAGAAAGAGCGCGACGATGAACGAGCCGACGGTCAAAAGCGTGCGGAGCTTTTTTCGGCGCAGGTTGGCGAGTAGCAGCGGCAGGAACTTCATGCGAGACTCCCGGCATGGGCGCTTTCGACCAGCACGCCTTTGTTCAAGTGAAGTGTTGCTTGAGCTCGATCCGCGGCTTGCGGATCGTGAGTGACCATCAAGATGGTCTTATTGTGTTCCTTGGAGAAACGGGTCAGGAGTTCAAGTATTTCATCAGCACTCTTGCGGTCGAGGTCGCCGGTCGGTTCGTCGCACAGCAGGAAGGTGGGATCGGCGACGATGGCGCGGGCAATGGCGACGCGCTGTTCTTGTCCGCCGGAAAGCTGGCGTGGGTAGTGATTCATGCGGTCAGCGAGGCCGACGATGGCGAGCGAGGCTTCGACGTGCGAGCGGCGCTCGGATTTCGAGAGCTTGGTGAGCAGCAGGGGCAGCTCGACATTCTGAAACGCGGTGAGGACCGGGATCAGGTTGTACATCTGGAAGATGAAACCGACGTGGCGGGCGCGCCATTCGGTGAGCTTGGAACTGGACATGTGGGTGACTTCGTCGCCGGCAACCGTGATGCTGCCTTTGCTGGGAACATCGAGGCCGCCGAGAAGATTGAGCAGCGTTGTTTTGCCCGAGCCGCTGGGACCCATGAAAGCCACGAACTCGCCCTGATCGACGTCGAGGTTCAGGGATTGCAGGACGTGGATTTCCTCGCCGCCGCGGCGGTAGGTTTTGTCCAGACCGCGGATTTTGATGAGGCTGTTGGAGTTTCCGGTGCCGTCGACTCGAACCATGTGGTGCTCCTATGTCGTGATGGCGCTGTGGGCGCCTGAATAGTGCGGCAATCGAAGAGAGATCCCTCGTCGGGCGAAGGCGGCCCGCTGTCGGGATGACAACGAAATGCTAAGGCAAAATCCTAAAACAAAAGCTTAAGACAAAAGCCAAACTTAGATCTAAATCCAAAAATCAAAAGCCAAATCTGCCCACCTAAAGATGGCCGCTACAGGTGGCCTGCTTTACGGCTCACTTGTTGATACGTCGCGCCTTAACTTTTATTTCTTACTTCTTTAACTGAATCGATTCGCCGTCATGCAGCTCTGGCGGGCCTTTGGTTACGACCAGGTCGCCGGGAATTAGGCCGGCGAAAATTTCGGTGTCGCTGCCGCGCGGGTTGCCGGGCTTTACGGCGCGGCGTTCGAGTTTATTGTCTTTCACGATGTAAACGATTCTGGAGCCGTTGTCGTCACGCAGGGCAGCAGTGGGCACGGTGGCAACCGGCTCGACGGCGCCGGCTTGTTTTTTTGGTTCGTCGCCTAGAAATGTGACTTTGACGCCCATGTCCGGAAGAATTTTCGGGTCGAGCTTGATGAAGGAGATGCGGACCTTCACCGTGGCTTTCTGGCGGTCGGCGGTGGGGATCACGGTCCGGACCTTCGAGGGAATCTGCCAGTCAGGATAGGCATCGAGTACCGCAGTGACTCTTTGTTCTGGCACCACGCGGGCGATGTAGGCTTCGTTCACGTCGACTTCGATCTCATTGGAATTCATGTCGACGATAGTGGCGATGCCGGTGCGGGTGAAGCCGCCGCCGGCCGAAATGGGTGAGACCATTTCGCCGACTTGGGCGTCTTTGGAAACGACGATGCCTTCAAAGGGCGCGCGGATGACGGTGTTGTCGACTGCCTGCTGCGCTTCGTTGATGCGCGATTCAGCCGCGGCGACTTGTTCTTTGGTCAGCGCGATTTTGGCGCGCAGGCTGTCGGCGCTGGTCACGGCGTTGTCCAGAATCTCCTGGCTCTGCACTCCTGCGGCTTGCAGTTCTTTCGAGCGATGCACCAGTAGTTCCGCGTTTTTCAGTTGGACTTCGTAGTCGGCGATTTGTGCTCTGGTGGAATTGCGATCAGCGACGGCGGAATCGAGCGCGCGTTTTACGTCGGAGTCGTCGAGCTTGGCGAGTATCTGGCCTTCTTTGACGTGCACGCCTTCGTCGAAATAGACGCCGATAACGCGGCCGGTAATTTTCGCGGCGATGGTGGCGCGGCGGCGCGGGGTGACGTAGCCGCTGGCGTTGAGCAGCGCCGTGGGGCCGGCATTGCCGGCTTTTTGGGCGGCGGCGACTTCCACTACGGGTGCGCTATTGCGCGAATAAAAGGTGGCGCCGGCTACCAGCGCCACGACCAGAATCGCGGCGAGAATGATGCCGAAAATCTTGCCGGTCTTGCGCTCCTGGCGTTTGTCTTTATCGATGCGGAGCGCGCCGAGGTCGGGCCGCGCTGCGTTGGCCGAGGTGGACATTTAATTACGAGGACTCCCTTACGGTTTGATGGCTGCCACTAATATACATTACGCGGCGGCTGTGTTGGATATAACGGTTGGTGAGAACATTTGTTACGGCGCGATGTTTGGTGCCGCGCGTAAGAAGGCAGAAGCGTGGGCGCTTAACACAGAGAAACGCGGAGGAAAGCTGGAGGGCACGGCGTCGAGGACGCAGCGAGGTTTGGGACGGCGGAAGGGTTAATCGGAGGATGAAGAAAAGCGGGGACGCTGCATGAGTCGCGCCGGGGACAAATCGAAGAGAGATCCCTGGTCGGGCAAAAGGCGCCCTCTGTCGGGATGACAACGAAGAGCTAAAGCAAAATCTTAAGAGCAAAATCAAAACAAAAGGCTACCCAGCTAAAGCTGGCCGCTACAGGTGGCTTCACGTGCGACTCGAAGTATCTTGGGGTCGAAGCGTTGGCTGAAATGTCGGCTCGCCGAGGTACGAGTTCATTGGTCGCGCCATGGTGACGAGGCTCGTTTCAACGCTAAAGTAATACCTTACTTTATTTTTTTTTGAGATTTTCAATTTTTCTACCCGCTGTGCCTGTTCGATCCGCGCGGCCATTCTGCAATTGAACTTGAAGTGTCGGAGGGTCGACGAAATTAAGCGTAGAGGGCGCGGCGGGGATTGGGCCAGGGGATAACTTTTGCGAAGAAGAGACCGAGGACGAAGCCGCCGATGTGCGCCCACCAGGCTACACCGCCTTCTTCGATGTGGCCGGCGCCGCCGAGGGTGCCGTAGGCGCTGAGCGCTTGAATGACGAACCAGAGGCCAATGAAAACGATGGCTGGTATGCGAGCGCGAAACCAGATGATGAAGAGTGTGACGAGCGTGTAGATCTGCGAAGTGGGAAAGAAAACAATGTAGGCCCCCAGCACGCCGGAGATGGCGCCGCTGGCTCCCAGGGCGGGGATGTGCGAGCCCCAGGAAAAGGCGGTTTGGGCGATGCTGGAGCCGACGCCGCAGAGCAGGTAGAAAATTAGGTAGGGAATCGGGCCCATGCGGTCTTCCACATTCGCGCCGAAAATCCAGAGGAACCACATGTTGCCGATAATGTGCAACCAGCCGCCGTGCAAAAACATACAAGTGAAAAGCGGGAATAACGCTGTGACGATCGAGTAGTGGTGGCCGGCGAGGGCGGACTGGATGCGGGCCGGGATTACGGCGTAGGTATTGACGAAGGTTTGGGCGGCGTGTGCGGGCAGCGTGATTTGGTAGATGAAGACGGCGACGTTTATGAGGATGAGCAGCAGGGTAACGATGGGGAAGGAGCGGCGCGGGGTGAGGTCCTTCAGCGGGATCAAACTTTTTTCTCTCCGGGATTATTTTTTTCGTCGCGGTGCGAGGTTCAATTATATGCGGGAATCTCGATTACAATTGAATGGAGTGGGGTGGTGTGTTAGAAATTTTCGTTTGAGTCGCGAGTGATAGCGCGGACTGAGCATGGCTGCAATCGAAGAGAGGTTCTTCGTCGCGTACGGCGCTCCTCTGAATGACGGCCAAAGGCGGGTGGGCGATGGGGATCGCTGGACGATCGATGCTTTGAGCCGCGGTGATTTTTGGTGGATGAGATCCCTCGCTACGCTCAGGATGACGTCAAACGCGATTGGTGCGCGACTGTGAAATTGAGATGAAATTGAAATGAAGTTGAAGTAGAGGTTGAAGTGGTTGTTCCGTACATTACTGCGTAAAAAAGAGAAAACGACACCAATGCCAGTACACGAATCCGAGGCGATTATTTTGCAGACTTATCCGCTGGGCGAGGCGGACCGATTGGTTAGTTTTTTGTCGCGGTCGATGGGGCGCGTGCGGGGAGTGGCTTCCGGGGCGCGGAAAACGAAGAACCGGTTTGGATCGACGCTGGAGCGGTTGTCGCATGTGAATATGCGGTTCTACGAGAAGGCGAATAAGGAGTTGGTGCGGATCAATGAGTGCGAGCTGGTGGAATCATTTCTAAGCGCGTTCAGCGATTACGATTCGAGCGTGGCGCTGGCGATTCTGAGCGAAGTGACCGAGACGGTTTTGCCGGATCACGAAGCGTCGGACGCGAATTTTCGGTTGCTGCTGCTGACCGCGCAGATGATCAAGCGCACCAAACGATCGGAACTGCCGCTGTCGTATTTTTCGCTGTGGACGGTGAAGCTGGGCGGGTGGCTGCCGCGATTGGATCGTTGCGCGCGGTGCGGTCGGACGTTTGAAGCCAAGGATTCAGCGTATTTTTCGCCGAGTGCATCGGCGGTGGCGTGCAGCAAGTGCCGGAAACCGGGGATGCGGACGCTGTCGGCAGCGGCGCTGTCGGGTGCGCGGCGGATATTGGCGGAGCGCCTGGATAAATTGACCGAAGAAATGGTGCCGCCGCGGACCGCGCGGGACTTGACCGATGTTATGCTGGACCTCATTGAACATCAAATTGGCCGCAAGCTGAATGCGCGCGCCCTGCTGGAGTCATTAGCGTGAAAAAAGTGAAAGTGAAACATGCGAAGCCTGCGCCGAAGTTGAAGGGGCTGAGTTTTCAGGACCTTCTACTAACACTTGAACAATATTGGACGGAGCGCGACTGCATTTTGCAGCAGCCCTACGACATTGAAGTGGGCGCGGGCACGATGCATCCGGAAACTTTTCTGCGAGTGTTGGGGCCGCAGCCGTATCGGGTGGTGTATGCGCAACCGAGCCGGCGTCCAGCGGACGGGCGCTACGGTGAGAATCCGAATCGGTTGTACAAACACACGCAGCTGCAGGTGATCATGAAGCCGGCGCCGGCGGACGTGCAGGATTTGTATCTGCGCAGCCTGGAGGCGGTGGGAATTAATTTGAAAGAACACGATATTCGATTCGAGGAAGACAACTGGGAATCGCCGACGCTGGGCGCGTGGGGCATTGGCTGGCAGGTTTTGCTGGATGGGCAGGAAATTACGCAATTCACATATTTTCAGCAGAGCGGCGGGCAAGATCTAGATCCGATTTCGGTGGAAATTACGTACGGACTTGACCGAATCGCTTCTTATTTGCAGGGTGTCGACAACGTTTTCGACGTGCGCTGGTCGGACAAGGTGACGTATCGGGAAGTGCGACTGGCCGAAGAGCAGCAATTTTCGGCGTACAGCTTTGATTTTGCGGATGCGGGGTCGATTCGCAAGCAGTTTGATTTGGCGGAAGCGGAAGCAGCGCGGCTCTTGCAGTTGTTCGCGGGGTTAAAATCGCCGGCGGCGAAGAAAGGCTTTCCGATTTTGCAGGCGTACGACTTCACTTTGAAGTGTTCGAATTTTTTTAACCTGCTGGATGCGCGAGGGGCGATCTCGGTGACCGAACGGGCGGCGATGATTGGGCGGGTGCGGAAGCTGGCGACGCGAGTGGCGTCGGCGTGGCTGGAGCAGCGCGCGGATGCCGGCGCAAAGGTGGCCGGGCCGACATCTGCGGCGCAGGTTGAAGGGCAGGTTCGGGCATGACCAGCGACGTGAAGAAGAGCTTGAAGGGGCGCGGCGATTTTTTATTTGAGATAGGGTGCGAAGAAATTCCTGCGGGAATGATCGTGAAGGCTTGCCGGGAACTTAAAGCGCTACTTGAGAAATATTTCGTCGCGAATGCGCTACTGGATGAAGGCAGCGCGGCGAGTTCAATTGAAACTTTCGGTGCGCCGCGGCGGCTGACGGCGATTGTGAAAAATGTTCGCCTGAAACAAGAAGATGTAGTGCGCGAAATTACCGGACCGCCCAAGGCGGTCGCGTACGACGCGGTCGGCGAGCCGACGCGCGCGGCGATGAGTTTCGCCGAAAAGCAAGGCATGGCTGTTTCAAAACTTAGCATCATCATGACGCCGAAGGGTGAGTACCTGGCGGCGAAGCAGGAAGTCTCGGGGAAACCGGCGGCACAAATTCTTGCGGGCGTTTTGCCGCAGGTGATTCAGGAAATTAGCTGGCCGCGGTCGATGTACTGGACCGGGCTCGGGAAGCAGCGATTCATCCGGCCGATCCGCTGGATCGTGGCGCTGTTGGACGGCAAGGTGGTGCCGTTTGCGTTTGCCGACGTGGTCTCGGGAGCGCATACCGAGGGCCATCGATTCTTGGGGAGTTCGAAAATCGCGCTGAGTGGGCCGCAGGACTACGAACCGAAGCTCAAGAAAAACTTTGTATTGTGCCGACCGGCGGCGCGCAGCAAGAAAATCGAAACGGAAATCGCGGCCATCACCAAGAAACACGCAGTGAAGGTGCACCACGACGAGCATTTGCTGGAGATGGTCACCTATTTGAATGAGTATCCGTCGGTGATTATTGGCGATTTCGATCCGGCGTACCTCGCGCTGCCCGATGAAATTCTGCTGACGGTGATGCGCGATCACCAGAAGTATTTTGGGTTGGAATCGAAGGGCGGGGAACTGGCGCCGCATTTTCTGGCGGTGATCAATCTGCCGAGCGACCCGAAGGGACTGGTGCGCGAAGGGCACGAGCGCGTGTTGCGGGCGCGGTTTGCGGACGCGCAATTTTTCTGGGAGACGGATCAGAGGACTCGGCTCGGCGACCAGTTGCCGAAATTGAAAGCGGTGACCTACGAATCGCGACTGGGCAGCTATGGCGATAAAGTCGAGCGCATACGGGCGCTTGCGCGTTGGCTCGCGGAGCAGTGGTTCAGCGCGGGCGTGTCGCAGGCGGATGTGGCCGGTTCAGATCGCGCGGCGGAGCTGGCGAAATGCGATCTGGTCACCGAGATGGTGCGCGAGTTCACCGAACTGCAGGGCGTGGTGGGCGGGCTCTATGCGCGGGCGCAGGGCGAGCCAGATGAAATCGCCTGGGCGGTGTACGACCATTATAAGCCGGTGGGACTGGACGATCCGCTGCCACGGAATTTAACCGGATGCGCGGTGGCGCTAGCGGACAAGCTCGATTCGCTGGTGGCGTTTTTTGCGGTGGGCGCGGTGCCTACCGGTTCGAGCGATCCCTTTGCTTTGCGGCGCGCGGCCCAGGGGATTGTGAAGATTATTCTCGAGCGCAAGTTGCCGATGTCGCTCTCGGCGGCGATTTCGGCGGCGGCGAAAGCATTGAAGGAGCATGCACCGAAAATCGAGGCTACGGAAGCGGTTCAGAAGCAGGTACTGAATTTCCTGCTGGAGCGGGCGAAATTTTTGCTGCGCGAGAAGGGCGGTTTTGCGTACGACGAGATCAACGCCGCGTTTGCGGCGGGCGCGGACGATCTGGTGGACGCGGCGGACCGGGTGGCGGCGGTGAAAGCGATCCGCAACATGAAGAATTTCGTGCCGCTGGCCGCGTCGTTCAAGCGCATCCGGAACATTTTGGAGAAATCGGCGGGCGGCAGCGAACGGGACCATGCCACGGTGAGCGCGGAACTGTTGTGGGAGCCGGCCGAAAAGGAATTGCACGCGGCGGCGCAACGCATCGGCGAAGTGGCGCGCGCCAAAAAGAAAAATCGGAAATATCGAGAAGCACTTGAAGCGGTGTCGGAGCTGCGGCCGGCGATCGACGCGTTCTTCGACAAGGTTCTAGTGATGGTTGAGGACAAGAATGTGCGGGCGAACCGGATCGCGCTGCTTGGGAATTTACTTAAAGAATTCTCGACGGTCGCGGATTTTTCCGAGCTGGGCGGAGAAGAGAGCCGGCCGGCGTAGTTACCCGGATTTTTAGTTCAAGTGGAGTGCGAGATGTCGGGCCGGCGACATTTCGGACACTTGAATCGTCACTTTAGGTTGCAAATGTCATCTGGGCCATTCGCGTTGGGAACGAATCCACGACGATTCGAGGGCGACGATGAAATATATTTATTTCTTCGGAGCAGGCAAGGCGGAAGGCACCAGTGCGATGCGCGAACTGCTCGGTGGCAAGGGCGCCGGGCTCGCGGAAATGACCCGCATCGGGCTCCCGGTGCCGGGCGGATTTACGATCACCACGCACGCCTGCGCGTATTACCTCAAAAATAAAAAATATCCGAGAGAGCTGCACGCGGCAGTAGCGCAGAATCTGGCGCGTCTGGAAAAACTGACGCGCAGGAAGCTGGGCGACGCGGAAAATCCGCTGCTGGTCAGTGTGCGTTCGGGCGCGGCGCGCTCTATGCCGGGGATGATGGAGACGGTGCTGAATCTGGGCCTCAATGATAAGTCGGTGGAAGGCCTGGCAGGGGCGACGAGGAACGAGCGGTTCGCTTATGACGCGTACCGCAGATTCGTGCAGATGTATTCGACCGTGGTGAACGCGCTGCCGAAAGACGACCTGGAAGAAAAGTTGCGGGCGCTGAAGGCGCGGCTGAAGGTCAAAGATGATACGCAGGTAACGGCCCACGGCTGGAAGCAGCTGATCGCGGAGTACAAGGCGTATTACAAACAAAAGAAAGGCACGGAATTTCCCCAGGACCCGCAAGAACAGTTGTGGGGCGCGATCGGTGCGGTGTTTCAGTCGTGGCGGGGAGAGAAAGCGCAGAAATATCGCGTGGCGGAAAAGATTCCGGACGATGCTGGGACGGCGGCCAGCGTGGTGCAGATGGTTTTCGGGAATACCGGCGAAGATTCCGGCACAGGGGTGTGTTTTACGCGCGACCCTTCGACCGGCGAGAAGGTTTTCTTCGGGGAATTTCTGGTGAACGCGCAGGGCGAGGATGTGGTGGCGGGAATCCGCACGCCGTTGCAATTGACTGAAATGAAGCGCGTCATGCCGCACTCCTACAAGCAGCTGGAGCAGGTGCGCACCAAACTCGAGAAGCATTTTCGCGATATGCAGGACATGGAATTCACGGTCGAGAATGGAAAGCTGTACATGCTGCAGACGCGGAATGGCAAGCGCTCGCCGTCGGCGACGTTCCGGATCGCCGTCGACATGGTGGGCGAGAAGCTGATCACAGTTGAAGAAGCACTTGAACGCGTTAAGCCGGAGGATATCGAGCGGCTGTTCTATCCGGTCATCGATCCCAAGGTGCAGCCGAGCGAATTGCGGCACCGATTATTCGTGACCGGTAACAACGCGGTGCCAGGCGCGGCGGTGGGCAAAGCAATTTTCTCGGCGCACGAAGCGGAAGACTGGGCGGCGCGCGGAGAGAAAGTCGTTCTGGTGCGGCACGAAACGAGTCCCGAAGATGTGGGCGGAATGTATGTGGCGCAGGGAATTCTGACCGCGACCGGAGGCAAGACCAGCCACGCGGCGGTCGTGGCGCGCGGGTGGGGCAAATGCTGCATCGTGGGCGCCGAGAATCTGGAGATCGATCTGGCCGCGAAGACCATGAAGGCCAATGGCCGCACGGTGCGCGAAGGCGAATGGATCACACTCGATGGCAGCGACGGTTCCGTTTACACGGGTGAGGTGGGGTTGATCCGGCCAGAAGCGCCGCAGGCGTACGCGACTTTATTAAAGTGGGCGGACAAAGTGCGGCGTTTAAGGGTGCGCACGAATGCGGACACGCCGCAGGACGCGCGCCTGGCGCGGGAAATGGGCGCGGAGGGGATTGGGCTGTGCCGCACCGAGCACATGTTCTTTAAGGATTTCGAATTTCCGGAGCGTAGCGCGGAACGGCAACTGGCCATCCAGGAAATGATCCTGGCGAGGAACGCGGAAGATCGCAAGAAAGCCTTGAACAAGCTGCAGCCGTTTCAGCGGCGCGATTTCATCGGGATATTTGAAGCGATGGATGGGTTTCCGGTGACCATCCGGCTGATCGATCCGCCGCTGCATGAGTTCATTCCGCACGAGCCGAAGAAGCAGGCGGCGTTGGCAGCGAAGATCGGAATTCCGGTGGAAGAGGTGGCGCAGCGGGTGAGCCAACTGTACGAGTCGAACCCGATGCTGGGGCACCGCGGCTGCAGGTTAAGCATTACCTATCCCGAGATTTTGGATATGCAAGTGGGAGCAATGATTGAAGCGGCGGTGGATTGCAAACAGCGCGGCGTTCAAGTATCGCCTGAGATCATGCATCCGCTGGTGATGGACAAAAAAGAGCTACAAATTTTGTCACAAAGAACGCGCGAAGTGGCGGACCGCATCATTCGCGACGCTAAAGTGAAGCTTGAATATATTGTGGGGACGATGATTGAGTTGCCGCGGGCGGCTTTGCTGGCGCGCGAGATCGCCGAGGTGGCCGAATTCTTTTCGTTTGGGACCAATGATCTGACCCAGACGACTATGGGATTGTCGCGAGACGATGCGGGCCGGTTTCTGCCGGTATATATTGACGAGCGGCAAGCGGGGATCTTCCAATTCGATCCGTTTCAGACTTTGGATATTGCCGGCGTCGGGATCCTGATCGAGTGGGCGATCGTGAGCGGGCGGAAGGCGCGGCCGAAATTGAAGGTGGGGATTTGCGGAGAGCATGGCGGGGACGGGCCCAGCGTGAAATTTTGCCATCGGGTGGGGATGGACTATGTGAGTGCCTCGCCGTTTCGGGTGGCGATTGCGCGGTTGGCGGCGGCGCAGGCAGTGATTGAGGAGCGGAAAATCGGAACCCGCGGTGGGAAGAACGCGCGACGGCAAAAATAAAAAGCAAGGGCTGCCGGGCTAAAGCCCGCCGCTACAGGTGGCGTAACAGGGGAACGTGATTACACAGGGTCGAAGGCCTTTGATTATTGGGATTTGCGGGGGGACGGGGTCGGGTAAGACTACGATCACGCGGCGGATTATTGAGGCGTTGTCGGATACCAGCGTGGTGGTGCTGCAGCAGGATAATTATTACCGCGATTATCCGGGGCTGTCGTTCGAAGAACGGGTGAGGATTAATTTCGATCATCCGGACTCGATGGATACGACGCTGCTTGCCGAGGACGTGAGGAAGCTGCGCGCGGGGCAGGCGATTGAGCGGCCGACGTATGACTTCGCGAATTTTCAGCGGCTGCGCGGGACGGTGCGCATCGAGCCCTTGCCGGCGATTATCGTGGAAGGCATTTTGATTTTCGAGTCGAAGCCGCTGCGCGAATTGATGGACATCAAAATATTCGTCGATACCGACGCGGATCTGCGGTTTATCCGGCGGCTGGTGCGGGATATTCGCGAGCGCGGACGGACGATGGAGATGGTGGTCGAGCAATACATGAACACGGTGCGGCCGATGCATCTGGAATTTGTGGAGCCGTCGAAGCGGTATGCGGATGTGATTATTCCGGAGGGCGGCCATAACGATGTCGGGATTGATTTGGTGACGCAGAAGATTCGGTCGTTGTTGCCGCGTTAGGTCGGAACTTTGGGCTGGTTCGCGGCGTATAGGAGAGAGAAGGATCGGAGGGGCCGTGAAATTTCTGCTGTGGTGCATTTTGCTGGTGATTTGCTGGCCGCTGGCGTTGCTGGCGCTGATTCTGTATCCGTTGGTGTGGTTGATTCTGCTGCCGTTCCGGATTGTGGGGATCGCGGTCGATGGAGTGCTGGAGTTGCTAAAGGGAATATTGTTTTTGCCTGGGAGGATTTTGCGCGGGCCGCGGACGGCGTAGTGGCTGCGTGATGGAATTCTCAACGGTGGGTGTCGCACCTCCAGGTGCTCGGAAGCATCCCGGATTGCACCCGGGCCCCACGGCCCGGGCTAACCTATGCCGCGCCTCCGGCGCTGGTTGAGTCTTGGTTTTTGATCCCGCTTACCTCAAGCGCTCAGCAGCTCCAGAGGCTTTTCAATTCGACATTCTTCAAGTGGTCTTCATTCGGTACTTCTCAAACTACCTTCGGCGAAAAGTAAACTCTGTTCTTCAATTCTAGCGAGTTCAAGGGTTAGCGGAAGCACTTCCCATGCTCCTCAGCTTCTCGTTGAATTGTCGGAATTACGACCCGAAGTAACACTTGATGTTCAGGTGAGACCGAGATAAGGAGTGGGTGTACCGTCGAGCAGGGCGGGGTCTGCTTGAAACTTCGGGTGAGGTTTTACTTTAGGTGTTGATGGCGCCGCGGAAGTGGCGGAGGCTTCCGCGGCGGTGGCCGAAGCGAGTGCGGGGCGATGAGTTAGCGGTCGAGGAGATTCACGGCGTGGGCTTTCGATGCGGCCGAATTTTCGTTATGGACGGCGACGGCGTGTGGCAGGTGCATGACCGTATCGGAATTCACTACCGCAATGAAGATGCGGTTGCGCGTTTCGATCGCGGTGCCGTTCTTGCCGAATTCCGACATCAAGTACGCGTAGCCTTCGAAGTGGCCGGTGGGGATCATATCCGGCTGCTTGGATGCGAAGGCGACCGGAACCTGGTCACCGGTGACGGCGGCCGCGTCTTGCATGAACCAGGCCACCTCGCCGGGACGACCCAGTCCGCCGGGCTTTTGCACCGCGATGACGCGGGCATGTGCCGAAGCGCCCTGGGCGATGACAGTAACTCCGTTGACGACCACGTCTTTGACTACGATCATGTTGACGATCGCGCCTTGCTTGATCTCGTCGGCGTAGATCTGCCGGCTGAGCGCAACCTGCACCGGCGTGCCGCCGGGGACTACTACTTTCACTTCGTGCACGTCGCCGCTGGCCACTGGTGCCTTCTGTTTTTCCAACATTTCCAGGATCACGCGATCCGAGATCCCCGCGGCTTTCAACGCATGCAGTGCGTACTCCGAAGTGTTGAAGGAGCAGGTGGACAAGTGAATGCGGCTGACGATCAGCTCCGAGGTGGCGTGAGCGTGGTGCAGATCGAGCACCGACTGATTGGTCATGGTCACAGCCGGGACGCTTTCATTGCTGGGCGTGGAGACGGACGGCGCGACCTGATCGCCGAGCGAGTCGGCGGGCGCGGCGTCGCTGACATCCGAAGCGAGGACCCATCCGGTCTTGCCTTCCGGGGTGGAGACGTGGAGATAGTCGGCGGAGCTGTCGAGCACTTCGACCTTCGCGCCGCAACGCAGCTTGGCCATCTCGTCAAATTTTTCGGTAGAGCGGTACATGAGGATGTACCCGTCATGCGCGCCGCATTGAGTGTAAGCCACGGTGCCGGCATACGCGGGGACCGCTGATCCAGCCAAGAGTACTGCTGCTGCAAATCGGAGATTCATTGTTTTTCCCCAAGTCCGGAAGCGTCGGCCGCCTTGGCCTGGCCCCTGAATTTACTGGTGCTCTGCGCCTGAGGACATTTTTGCGGAGGGGTTAGAAACTGCCAATGGTACCAATGGACATATTTTCGCGATGTGCCAGGACAGGTACGGGAGAACTACGCAGAAAAGGTGAAGGATATTTGCGGGGATTACGTGCGCGAGCCGACAGTTCAGCGTGCGCTTGAGTTTTTTTGGGAGCGGAATATGAGGCCGTGAGAAATCCCCGACAGAAATTACCCGAAGTTATTGTGTAACTATTTTTGGTTTTGGCTCACATCGGGGAGAAGCGGCGTTTCTGATTGCGCGAATCGCTCGAATCGGTCTACGCGGCAGATTCAGGTGAAACTTGAATATTGCTCGAAGTCGTTTTCGGCGGATCGGCCGGCGCGGCGGACTGGGTGGCGAGGGCTGCCGGAATTTTGAGAGTGACGTCACCGTGAGTGGTGGCGCGGAGCCGGCGCCCGGAGGGCATGGTCCCGGGTTGCTTCTTGCGGAATTGCCAGGTTGTGCCGGTATCGACGGCGGCGATATCGGAAGCGGTGGGTGACGGCGCTTCGAGGGCCGCGAAGGTGGCCGGAATGAGCTCGCCATCGACCGCGGCCACGTCCTGCATGGCCCATTCAACGTCGCCGGTTTTGTTGACGAAGGTCGGCTGGTTGATGACGAAGACCCGGGCGCGGGCGTCGGAATCTTTGCGCAGGACAATGACGCCGTCGATCACGACGTCGTTCAGAACTTTCAAATGGATGGTCATGCCTTCGCGGACGTCATCCGAAGAAAGATTGCTGGTGGTGATGAGATCGATGGAGGTGCCATCGGGAACTTTGACTTGTAGGACTGCGGGAACCTTGGGGGCTTCGGTGGTGGCGTGCGCGGCTGCCGCCGGAACTGCTGCCGCGGGCTGATCGTGGGCCTGGACCATGGCGACGATGATTTTGTCGGGGACGCCGGAAAATTTAAGTTTTTGCAGGCCGGAAGGCGTGGTGTCGAAATTGGTCGGCGACGATTTGATTTTGGCCAGGATAACGTCCTGGCCGAGGCGCATACCTTGCATGGCGATAATATTTTTGTTGGTAAGTGGGACCACAATGTCGTGTTGCGGTTGAGCGGCGGCGGTGGTCATGCCAAAAGGCGTGCCGGTTGGCGGCGGAGCCGCGGGGCCGCCGGTGACGTCGGCGGCGCGAACCCAGCCGGTTTTGCCGTCGGTGGTGCGGACCTGCAGGTAATCGAACCATTTGCCGAGGATTTCCACCTTTTCGGCGCAGCGGAGCTTGCCGAGTTCTTCAAACGTGTCGGTATTTTTGTAGAGCATGACGTAGGCGCCGTAGGTGCCGCAATTGGAGAAGGCCGGCGTGGACGTCTGGCTGAAGGCGGCCGGAGCGGCGGCGAGAATGGCGATGGCGGTTGCTAGTTTCAGGTTCATGTTTGGGTCCCTGACAGTGATTGGCGCGGCTGGGTGTGGCGGCGCGATTGGTTAAGTTTGGAGGGAAGGCGCGAGGCAGCCAATGGTACTTGTGATGGGTTAGTTAAGAGGCGGGCTTGATGTGTAGCGGCGGCGCCTCGTTCTACGTGGGCATTTTGAGGAAGAAGTAGACGGCGAGGAAGCCGAAGATGGCGTCAGGGGCCCAGCCGGCTAGGATGGGCGGGAGTTGGCCTACCGAGCCCAAAGATTCGAATAGCGCGGCGGTGGCCCAGTAGACGATGGCGATGGCGATGGCCACGGCGAGGCCACCTATGGCGCCGCGGGTGCCGACCAGGAATCCGAATGGGGCGGCGAGGCAGACGATGATGGCGGCGATGAGCGGAAACGCAAATTTCTTTTGCCATTGCACGGAAAGGCGCGCCGTGTCGAACCCGGCTTTGTGCAAGCTGATGATGTACTCGCCGAGCTGGCGCCAGTTCATCTGGTAATACTGGCGGACTTCGCGGCGGAAATAAGTGGGCGGCTCGGAAATTTCGGGGAGCGATTCGACTTTGAAGGGGCTGTAACGGGTGATCTTGCTGCCGTCGAAATCGCGCACCCAGCCGCCGGTGAGCACCCAGGTATTTTCGGAGGGCTCCCAGGTGGCGCGCTGGGCGAAGACGCGGCGGCGCATCTGAAAAGTGACCGGGTCGAGTTCGAAGACGCTGAGGCCGCCGAAGAGGTTGCGGTCGGCGTCGAAGAGTTCGTAGTTATAGATTTTACTGTTCTCGCCGAAGATCCACTGATGCGAAGGCTGGAAATACGTTTGCGCCGGACGGCCCTTGATCTGGTTGCGCAGCGCGTCCTGTTGCTGGTTGGCGTAGGGCAGGTAAGTGTCATCGAGCAAAAACATTCCGGTAGCGATGACGCATCCGGCCAGCGCCAGCGGAAGCACGAGGCGATACATGCTGATGCCGCTGGCCTTGAACGCAATGACTTCGTTGTTCTTGGCCATGATGGCGAGAGTCACCAGGGTCGCCACGAGAGTGGCGAGCGGCGCGAGCTGGTAGACCATCAGCGGAACGAGCTCCCGGAAATAATTGACCACTACGCTCGCGGGAATATGGTTCTTGGAAATATCGCCGAGCAGATCGAAGAGCGTAAAGGCGTCGAAGATCAGGATGAAGCCGGCCAGCAGAATCAGAAAATAGTAAAAGAAGCGCTGAAGAAGGTAGATATCGATCAGCATGGGGAAGGAAACGGTGTCGCCTTCGGGGACTGCGGCGCGTTGCTCGGTTACGGAAGGCTTGGGCTCGCCGCCATTGGCTTTCGGTGTTTTTCCGTTGCTGATCGGAATGGGAATGGGCGCGGCTTGCGATTCCAGACGCTGGGTAGGACGGTTGCGGCGGAAAAGAGAATCAACCCAGGCGACGATGGGGTTTGGCTTACGAACTTTTTCGATGCGGCGGAGGAAAAAGATTCCTACGGCCAGCGAAACGATGTTGGCGCCCCACACGCCGAGCCAGGGCGAAACCGAACCCTGTTGAGCCATGTGCGAGCCGGTGACGAACACGAAATAATAGCCGCCGATCAGAATCAGGGTCAGGACCAAACCAGCCGCGCGGCCGCCGCGGCGCGGGCGGACTCCGATGGGAACTCCCAGGAGCGCGAAGAGCAGGCAGGCGGCGGGAAAAGCGATACGGCGCTGAAACTCGACGCGAGCGTCACGCCAGTCCGGGCCATCGTCGGCGCGAAGCTGGCTCATGGAGCGCTCAGCGTTGGAAAGGGCTATGTTTTTAGGACCGATGGAGGCGCTGGCCAAATCGACGGGAATGTCGCTTTGGCCGAAGGTCGTAACATTATAGTGGTTGGGTTCGTTGGGGTCATATTCATGCTGGCTGCCCGGGCCCAGAGCCAATTCAATCTGATCGGCCGACTGGCCTTCGATCACCTGGGCATCCTGGGCGAGGGTCACGCTGGTAGAGGACGCCGTACCCGATGACGCCAAGAACACGCCCTGCCATCGAGTCGCCGCAGCTTCCACGTCTTGTACATATAATATAAGGTGCGGAAATCGCTCGTCGAAGACCCGGGGCTGGATGGCGTAGGCGGCTTGCGACATCAGGACGCGTTCTTCCAGATTGCGCAGGGTGCGAATCGCCGCGGGGCTGATCCAAAACGTCAAAATCAAGGTTCCGAAGGCGCAGGCCAGGGCGACGACTCCGATGGGCAGGAGCAGGCGGCGCAGGCTGATGCCGGNNAGGCGGCCGAGGCCGATCAGCACTCCGACCAGGACGGCCATGGGCACGGTGAAGGCCAGAACTGGAGTGAGCGAGCAGAGAAAGATCAGCGAAACGGTGCCGACGCCGCCGGAGTGACGGACGACCAGGTCCATCAGGCGAACGAGCTGCGGAACAAAGAAGACGAAGGTGAATACGGCCAGTCCCAGCAGGGAATGCGAGGCCACTTCGCGGCCGATGTACTTATCGAGAAGGCGCATTTAGGTGAACGGCGAATTCTAGCATGGTCGTACGGCTGGGTTTGGTCGCAAACGAATAGAGGTCCCATCGTCACGAGGGATTCTCCTCTGGACGACGGCTGGGAGCCGTTGATAGCGAATCGGAGCGATGACAGCCGCAAGTGCTTGGTGATGTTTTTGTGCAGTCGATAAGGCGCTTTACCTAAGGAACTTTGAATTGACGCGCGTGAATCTGGTTTTAATTTGGCACATGCATCAGCCGCAGTATCGGGACCCGGCTACGGGAAGCTATTTGCTGCCGTGGACGCGGTTGCATGCGCTGAAAGACTACTGGGGGATGGTCAAGATTCTCGGGGAATTTCCCGGAGTGCACGCGACTTACAATTTTGTGCCGCTTTTGGCGGCGCAGATTGAAGAATATGCCAGCGGAAAATTTCGGGAGCCTTGGTTCGAGCTGGCCTTCGCGGCGGCTGATGCGCTGAAAGGCGAGCAAAAACGCGAAATACTGGAGCGCGCGTTTCAGGTGAATGACAATTACGTGCAGCGCTGGCCGCGCTTCGCGGAATTGCAAGCGCGGGTGCGGTCGGGCGGGGCGGAAGCCTGTGTGGCGCAGTTCGAAGCGCGCGACTGGCGGGATTTGCAATTGTTGTCGCAGCTGGCCTGGATGGACGAGGAATATATCGCGAAAGATCCAATCGTGAACGCGCTGGCGGCAAAAGGAAAAGATTACAGCGAAGCGGACAAAAACGCGCTGCGCGAAAAGCAACTCGAACTGATTGGCGCGGTTTTGCCGGAATACCGGCTGGCGGCCGAACGCGGGCAGATCGAAATTTCGACGACTCCGTACTACCACCCGATTCTTCCGCTCTTGTGCGATACCGATGTCGCGCACGTCTCGAATCCGCATACTCCGCTGCCGCAACCGGCTTTTCGCTATCCCGACGATGCGCGGGAGCATCTGGTGCGCGCGCGGAACTATCACCAGCGCGTTTTCGGCAAGCCTCCGGCGGGCTTGTGGCCGTCGGAAGGGTCGGTCTCAGATGCGTCGCTGGAAATTGCGATGGACCTGGGATTCAAATGGTTCGCGACCGATGAAGGCGTGCTGGGACGCACGCGCAACGAAGGATTTTTACGCGACCCGAGCGGTTATCCGGAGAATGGGCCGGATTTGTACACGCCGTGGAAGCTGGAACGCGGCGGACGATTGGCGTACGGATTTTTCCGGGATCACTACATTTCGGATCTAGTCGGATTCGTGTACAGCCGGATGGGCGCGGTTGCGGCTGCTGAAGATTTGCATCGCAGAATTCGAGCGATTGGAGATCGCGCACCAGGCGGGCGCACCGCGACGGTCAGCGTAATCCTCGACGGCGAAAATGCCTGGGAATATTACCCGGAAAACGGCCGGCAGTTTTTGCGCGAGTTTTATCGTCGGGTGCAGAGCGATCCGGAAATTCGGGCACTGACCGCGAGCGAAGCGGTGGACGCGAACGCGGACGCTCCAGTGATGCGCGGAATTTTTCCAGCGTCGTGGATCAACGCGAATTTC
>PMHK01000179.1:19570-19892 GCA_003156635.1 Acidobacteriota bacterium
GAAGGCAGCGATTGGAATTGGTGGTACGGGCCGGAACATGGCTCGGCGAACGACCGGGAATTTGACGAGCTGTACCGCAAGCACCTGACCGAAATTTACACCGCGCTTGGCCAGCAGGCGCCGGACGCGTTGGCGCGGCCGATCAAGAAGGCGCCGGAGCATGGACGGCGAGAACCACCCGAGACGTATTTGCAGGTCGATGTGGACGGGCGGGAATCGAGTTATTTCGAATGGCTGGGTTCCGGGCTCTACGCCACGGACCCGCAGGGCGGGACGATGCATGGGCATCGACGCGTCCTCGGTGAGCTGCGGTTTGGATTCA
>PMHK01000244.1 GCA_003156635.1 Acidobacteriota bacterium
AACCGCGTACTTGAGGTCGAACAACAGATTCTCGATGAAGGGAAGGCTGTGCTCGGCGTGATGGTCCTCGCGGATTGCAGCGGCCGCGCCCAGCTTGAGCACGGCCTGGCGCCGCGCTTCGGCGGGCGACATGCCGCGGCGCAGATTCTCGTCGGTCTGGAACGCGAGATGTTCGGCGATTTCTTCCTGAAGGCGTTGGTCGGCGCGGCGTCCAGCGGCGAAATTCGAGAGGCGGGCGAAGAAGCGTCGCAGAAATTTCACGGCAAATCCTCCGCTTTCACTTGGAAGAAGCGCGCGATGATCGCCGCGGTTTGCTCCCAGTCGCGGGTCTCCGCCTGCAGTTGCTTGCGGCCGGCCGCGGTCAGCCGGTAGAAACGCGCCCGGCGGTTATTTTGCGATGCGCCAAATCCGGAGGCAATCGAGCCTTCATGTTCGAGCTTGAGCAGCAAGGGATAAAGCGTGCCTTGGTTAACGGCCAGCAGGTCTCCGCTGATCTGCTCGATGCGCCGCGCGATTCCCCAGCCGTGCTGCGGCCCCAAAGCGTCCAGGGTCTTCAGCACCATCAGCGTCAGCGTCCCCTGCATCACATCCGGTTTTTCTTTCATGGCGAATCGACCTTTAGGTTTCCAACAGGAATAATGACGCGCTTCCTCTTGGAAAGCAACAGGAGATTTCCAATCTTCTTTCGACGGCAAATCCGGGAAGAGCCGCCGGGAAACCGCGGACATGTTGGCCTGCGGCTCGGTGCGGAGAAATTTTGCTGTGGCGCGAAACCCTTGGTTGGAGTTATTTTGCGTGCGGCGATGAGGGACGAAACTCTCGCCCCGGAGAAAACCCGTCATGTGTTTTTCGGCAACCGCGAATTTTGTAGGCAGCGCAGCGCTGGGCACCGTGGGCGTCGTCACTTTGAAAAAAGTGAAACACCGCCGTGAATTGCTTTTCGCGGCGCTGCCCTTGTTCTTCGCGATTCACCAGTTCATCGAGGGATTCGTCTGGCTGGGATTGGATGGCATTCTTTCGCCCACGGTGGCGCACAACATGGGCGCGGCGTTCATGCTCTACGCCCAGGGACTGCTCCCGTTTCTGATGCCGCTGAGCGTGCTGCTGTTTGAACCGGACGGGAAAAGTCGCAAGCGCATGTTGCCGTTTCTCGCCATCGGCACCGGAACCGCGCTTTATATTTTGTGGGCGTGTACGGCGTATCCGCTGCAGCTCTACGTTCGCGGAAATAGCATCGTGTACATCAACCAGGCCACGAACAATACGGTGGTGGCGATTCTTTATGTGATCGCGACCTGCGGCACGCTGTTTTTTTCGCAGGTCCGAGCCATGGTCTGGTTCGGCGCGGCCAATCTCGCGATACTGCTGACAGTGATGGCCTTCAAGCGCTATGCGTTCACCTCGCTGTGGTGCGCGTATGCCGCGATCGCCAGCGTGATCATCCTGGCCTACTTCTGGAAGAGCAGCGCGATTCGGCCCCTTCGCTACGCGTAGTCGGGGCCAGGGCCCAGCTGAAATTTACTCTGGACGCTGGCGATAGCCGCCGCACAAATTCGAAACCTACAAGAAAAACGATCGTTCAGGCCTGATGAATGTGCTTGTGGGAAGAACCTCATCCGGAAAATTGAGACCCTCGATTGTTATAGGAATAGAGGCGCGATGCAGAGGAACCGATGAGCGGCGAGTCCGTACCATTGGGGGCGACGCTCCCGCGCTTCGCGAGCCGAACGCGGGAGACTGTATAAAGCCGCCAATGCGAAGTTAGCGGCTCCCCGTCATTGACTTCGTCTGGGACTGGTCCGAAGGACAGGCAATTGATAGGTCACACGGCGGCGGGTCGTTGACTCGCCAGCCTCCCCTCCTTGTTATCCTTATATAGTAGTCAGGTCAGGTCCACGCACCGGAACGCGGTTTTTCTGGAGGGATAGCCATGCATGCACTGAACCGATTTGCCATCGCGGTGGTCTTGGCGGGTATTTTCGTGGGCGCCACTGCGGCACAGGTCCAGACTCAGGCCCAAACCCAGAATCAGACCGCGAATCGCGCTCCACAACAGACCGCCACGGTGACCACGGCGGACCAGGCCATCGACCTGATTATTGCGCGCGAGCATGACGAAATCTCCGTGATTCGCCAGTACAACCCAATCGTCGAAACCTACGTGCAGGACATGAAACCCGACGCCGAGATGGGCATCGTGCCGGTCAAGGATCACTATTTCCTGGGCCAGGCGGATTGGTCGAAGGGCATCAACGACGATTCGATGCTGGAAAAGAAGAAGAGCAAAGTCTCCGGGTTCAATCCGTTTTCGCACCTCGAAGGATCTTCCAGCGCCGTTCCGCACGGCTTTATGCAGATGATTTTCATCGACGTGGAACATTTCGATCGCCAGCACTACCAATTCACCTACGTCGGGCGCGAATTTCTGGGCGAAGTGCGCTGCGCGATCTTTGACGTGGTGCCGCTGCCCAAGGCCGGCAGAGATAGTTTCTACGGCCGCATCTGGGCCGAAGATCAAGGATTCACGATTGTCCGCTTCAACGGCATGTTCGCCTCGTCCGGCAACGAAGGGACCGGCAACAATCTGCATTTTGATAGCTGGCGCATGAACCTCCAGCCGCATGTCTGGCTCCCGGCGTTCGTCTACAGCCAGGAATCGGAACTGAAAAGTTCCTCGGCATCTTCCATCCGTTTCAAAGCGCAGACTCGTTTGTGGGGCTACAACCTGGCGAGCGTCAACCGCCCGGTGGATTTCAATCAAGGGGTGACCCCGGATAACGGTAAAGGTGCGGAGGATTACTCTCCGCTGCAAGCCGAGCGCGAATGGCAGGAGCGCGCCGAAGCCGGCGTGGTCGATCGGCTGCAGCGCATTGGATTGCTGGCGCCTCGCGGCGAAGTGGACAAAACCCTGGAGACCGTCGTCAACAACCTGGAAGTGACCAACAACCTGGACATCGACGTTCACTGCCGGGTCATGCTGACCAGCACGCTCGAAACTTTTTCGATTGGACATACCATCGTCATCAGCCGCGGCTTGCTCGACGTGCTGCCGGACGAAGCCAGCCTGGCCGCCGTGCTGGCTAAGGAACTGGCCTCGATCATGATCACCAAACCGTCGACCGATCAGTGGGGCTTCAGCGACACCACGCTGGTCACCGCCGGCGAAGCGCTGTCGCGTTTTTCGTTCAAGGCCACGGCCGCGGACGTCGACCTCTCCAACCGCAAAGCGGTGGCACTGCTGAAGAATTCGCCCTACAAAGATAAACTCGGAAACGCGTCGCTCTTTCTGAAGCAACTCTCGGCCGCTTCGGCCGCGCTTCCGGCGCTCATCGATGCGCGCCTTGGCAACGGTGTGGCGCTCAGCTCCGACCTGGCCAATCTGGGACCAGCGCTGCAAACCGGCAAGCTCGACCAGGTCGCAGCCTTGCCGCTGGGCGCCCGCGTGAAGGTGAATCCCTGGGATGATCGCGTGGAACTGTTGCGCGCGAAGCCCGTCCCGCTGAATTCGGCGCGCGAAAAAATGCCGTTCGAGGTCACACCCTTCCGCCCGTTCCTGATGCACTATCAGGCGCCGAATGCAGCCCCAGCGGATGCTGCCACGCCAAATCCATCCGGAAAAACGAGCGCGTCGGCGACGAACATGGACGCCCAGCAATAACGTTTCTTGGGCTTACGGCCAGCTCAGCGACTCGCGCCTAACACTCCGCACCGTCTCGGTCGCGGCCATCCGGCTAATGAAGAAACTAGCGGAGTGTTCAAACCAAACCGTGGAATCTGGATGCGCCGTCTATCGAGCTGGGTCGTCGATCGGATACGTGCGGGGAAAGGTGATGTGCCCGGCATCCTGATGAATACGAAACTCAAACGGCTCACCGGATTTGGTGAAATCGCCCGGCACCTTCTCGACCCATTGCCCCCGGCTGAAATTTGCTAAGCGGGTAAACGCTGTGAGCCGTCGGATGCTCCGGTGACTTCGCGTTGTTCCACGTGAGAGACAACACCAACACAATCGCGGTAGGGACGTGTCTGAATGAAACCAGGAAACACCTCCTCATTTCAGTTTTCGAGGGACTATTTCAGAACGGATCCACGGTGCAGGGTCGAGAAAGGCTAGGATTCCACGTCAGCTGCTTTCGGGTGAAAATTCGCGGAGCGTCCGCCGGATGGACCCGCACCGTCGCGATGTTTGAGGAATAGCAAGGTCCCAGACTCAGACGCTGGGAGTGGGACGCTTCTCGGCCTTGTGCATGGGAATCAGAACAAAAACGGCCATGAGCACGGGAAGCGCGCACGGAATTAAAACATCCCAGGGGAAAGGCCGGCGGGCAAACTGGACCACCAGGCCATCGGCCAATGCGACCACGACCAGAATCAACGCCATTCGCGACGCCCATTTGACATTTTCAGGATTGATCTTCAAGAGTCATCTCCAGAGCCGCAAATTCCACAAGACGTGGTGCGAGCGTTTGGGCCGAGCCATGCGCTGTGGACCCTCAACCCCGCGCCCAAGAAATGGTTTCGCTTCCATCACCGGCTAACCGCGACTCTTGACAGATGCGCTAACCGGAAACGACGATCCGGCTCATCATCAGTAATTGCAGTCGGCACGCTCGCGCGGCGAAATTTCCCCGATTCTTGTAGAATTCCCCTGCTGACTTTCGCTCACGATCGATACACAGCGGGGATGACCGTCGGTTCGACGGTGCAGCCGGCTGCGTTGTTCCAACCACGAATTCAGCAGGAGGTAGCGCATGGCAGTTGCGCCAGAGTCCAGCCGGAAGCCGCAGTCGCTCCAAATTCGCCGCGCCACGGCCGCCGATGCCGCAGCGTGCGGGAAAATTTGTTTCGAGGCTTTCAGCAAAGTTGCGGCGGAACATAATTTCCCTCCGGAATTGCCCTCGCCCGAAATGGCCATAGGTGTTCTTTCGGTGATGTTCGCGCATCCCGGATTTTTCTGCGTGGTGGCGGAACAGGATGGAAAGTTGATCGGCAGCAACTGTCTCGACGAACGGACGCCCATCGTCGGTGTCGGGCCGATCACCGTGGACCACGCGGTGCAGAATCGCGCGGCCGGCCGCCAATTGATGCAGGCCGTGATGTCGCGCGCGGCGGAACGTAAATTCGCCGGTATCCGCCTGGTGCAGGCGGCGTATCACAATCGTTCGCTTTCGCTGTATGCCAAGCTCGGTTTCGTGGTCCGCGAACCGCTGGCCTGCATGCAGGGACCGGCGATTCAAACCACCCCGGCAGGATATCAGGTGCGTTCGGCGCAAGCCGCAGACCTCGCCGCCTGCAACGATTTGTGTTTGCAAGTTCACGGACACGATCGCGGAGGCGAGCTCCACGACGCGATTCAGCAGGGAACCGCGGTGGTGGCGGAATCCGGCGGGCGAGTGCGGGCCTACGCCACATCACTCGCTTTCTTCGGCCACGCGGTCGGCGAAAACAATCAGGACTTGCAAGTCTTGATCGCCAACGCGAAAGAATTCAAAGGCCCGGGAATTCTGGTGCCGACTCGCAACGCCGAACTCTTTCGCTGGTGTCTCGAGCGTGGACTCCGCGTCGTCCAGCCAAACACGCTGATGACCATCGGCCTCTACAACGAACCGGCCGGCGCCTACCTACCCTCCATTCTGTTCTGAAGCGACGCGCGAACATCTCAAAAATCTTAGCCACGAGAACGCCGCGAGTCTGAATCAAAGTGTCTGGCTAGAACCAAGTCGCGTCACGGTATAACTCGTAACGCTCTCGAAACTTCTCCCTTAGCACCCTGCTTTCTGCGCGAGCGTTTCGCATTTGCCTAGGCCACGATATCGCCAGTGGCAGCGGCGCATACCAGCGATGCAGGGCGAGCGCGATCCCGCCGATGGTCAAATCGACAAAAATGTATATGGGGTGTTGGAGTCTGGAGTACAAGCCGTGCGTTACCAGTTCGCGCGGCTGCGGAGTCAGCGTGAATGATTTCCCGAGCTGCACCCGAGCCAGAACGGTGCATGCCGCTGAAATAACGGCCAGGGTCACCCCGACGACGGTCTCCACGTGGTAGCGGTCTGGCAAAGTTGTCATCCCACTTACCGGATATTGGCCTGACCCGGCGCCTCGCCATTCGCGCCGTCGACCTGGACTATTACCTCACCCGCTTCGACAACGGCGTGAATCAACGCCAGAACAATTTGAAAGTCAGCGCCGGCGTTATTTTCAGATTTTGAAATCGAAAATCGGCCCGCGTCGCCACGGGCCGATTCCGCAGGGCTGGGTATTACATTCCGGTCTTGACGTAGCCTTCTTCGGCCGTGATCAGCGAAGTGTTCGGCGTTTCCGTCTTCACTTTCACCGGCTCGAGCCTCGGCTTGTTGGTGCTCTTGGCCATGAACGTCAGCCCATACTGGTGCTTCAGCCTTTCGCTCACGTCCTGCAAGTATGGAGCAATGTTCACCGGCGCTCCGAAGCCGAGATAGTAAGCCTGCCCGCCGGTCCGTTGCGAAACGACGTCCAAGCCCGTCTGCGAAAGCGTGGTGCGCAATCCGCCGCGGCCGCGTCCCCGCCCGCCGCCCCCTACGCCCGAGGGAAAATAAATGGAGTAGACGATGAACCCGCCTTCTTGCGCGTGATCCACCGCCGTCTGCAGGTAGGGATTGGTGAACGGATCATTCGAAAATCCGCCGCCGAGTGGATCGTTTCCGCTGGTCAGCATCAGGATCTCGCGGCGGTCGGAGGTTTCCGGCCAGCGCTTCATCAGGTCCGCCAGTGACAGGTACGGGCTGGTCGAAGCTCCGGGCCCGATCGGGAGACGCAGCGACTTCGCGGCCAGCGCGTGGTCCGTGGTCATATTCTGCACGGTGAAGACCGTGCCGTTCCGCATGTAGCCCACGCCGATCGCGGTGCTGGCCGGCTGCTCCAGGATGAATTTTGCGATGTCGCTGAATTGCAGGCCGAGGACGCTTCGCGAATTATCGTCGATCAGAATAAAAAGCTGCAGTCCGGCGCGGTCGCCTTGCAGCGGAACCCAGCTGGTCACCGGATCCTGATTGTTGCGCTGAAATACTTTCACGTCATCCGGAGACAGCGCCGGCGCTTGTCCGCCTTTTCGCGGTTCGACCGTCACCACCATGTGCACCGGCACGTCGCCTGCTTGCGCTGAAGCTTGCGGCGTTGATGCTTGTGGCGTTGGAGCCTGTTGCGTCGAACCTTGCTGCGCGGCATCTTGCGGTGCGGCGGCGGCCTGGTTCGGTGCCGCAGCCAAGCCGATCGCCAGAGCGAAAATCGCTCCCCATCTCGCCGCTCGATTATTGGTTAATTTTCCCGTCTGTATGTTTTGCATTTGTGTCATCCCTTCTCTCACTGCGAGAGTTTCCCGGTGTCGCTGGTCAACTCACCTCCGAACAATTCACCCATTTATGTGACGTACCAATCGGCCATCTCGGATTCATCGACCGGTGTCCGTAACCAGCAGATAATGCGCTCTTTGGCGAAAAACGCTCGTTTCGCGAAATATGGGTCATGCGCAAATCCCGGAAATTCGATGCCTGGCGGGAAAATTCTTGGACCGCGACATGCACAGACGCCCGCGAAAAGGGGATTACGCCCTCGCGCACCGGTCAAAAAAAAGCATCCTTATATAAGGTAGGGAATCCGAGTATCGGCGCTACCGAATATCCGGGGAAGCAATCAACTGGAGATGACAAAATTTCGCCGCACAGTCGTATAATCCGGTTTCTCTAAAGCATTCGGCTCGTCGCCAAAATTGAAGGCTAAAAAATGAACAGTCAACCGCAGCCAGCGCCGTCGGCGGCAACGCGCGATCAGCAAATACGCGCGGCACTGGATCAGCACTGGGCCGCGTCCAATGCCAATGATTCGGAAACCGAGCACCTGATCTATCACGATGACGCGGTGCTGGATTATCCGCAATCCGGCGAACGCACCCGCGGCCGCGCCAACATTCAGAAACAGCGCTCGATTCAGCCGAACCAGAAACGCTTCACCATCCGACGAGTCGTTGGCAGCGGGGACCTGTGGGTCACCGAATATATCCTGAGCTACGATAACAAGCCGTCTTACACCGTGAGCATCATGGAATTCAGCGGCCTGAAGGTCGCGCACGAAACGCAGTATTTCGCGGATCCCTTTTCGGCTCCCGCCTTTCGCGCGTACTTGGTCGAACGCATCCCCGGATCTTGAAGCGCCAGAATTCTTGGAAGTCAAACTGTGTGGGACGGGGCCGCGCTGGAGGCACACTCGCTGCTGGAGGTCACACGAATGGATTGGAAACAGTTGGTCCAGTTGGTGCTGCTGGGTATCGGTGGCTTGGAACAATACGCCATCCTGCTGGTGCGCATTTCGATCGGGCTGTTCTTCGCCATCTCCGGCGCCAACAAATTGT
Source organism: Acidobacteriota bacterium (assembly GCA_003156635.1). Classification (GTDB taxonomy): domain Bacteria; phylum Acidobacteriota; class Terriglobia; order Acidiferrales; family UBA7541; genus Palsa-295. The sequence continues at coordinate 8,384 of PMHK01000244.1, forward strand.
TTACGGCCGGCGCGATCACACCGGTGTACGACACGCTGGTGAAATCCAAAGTCCCGTTCCCGCGCCAGACCGCGTATTTCGTAGCGACCGTCGAGTTCGTTTGCGGATCGCTGCTGACCGTTGGCCTTCTTTCCAGCTTCGCCTGCGTGGCGCTGTTGATCGATATGACCGTCGCGATCCTGACCAACGCGCTGGCCACCCTGCCCAAAGGCCTTTCGCCGCTGAACTGGCTCGACGATTTTCTCTACCTTCCCGAAGTCCTCTACGTGCTTTTTTTCATCTGGCTGATCTGCTCCGGCCCCGGAAAGTTCAGTGTCGATCACTGGCTCGCCGGCAAACTGCTAGGCTGACCATCGCCGAATCGATTCAAACCTCAAAATAAATCCGCCGCCGAATTACGGGAATTGCTGGGCGGTTTCTAGCCGGCAATTCGCGACGGCCTGACTTCTAGCCTCGCCCGCTTGGTCCATGCCTTACGTATCGAATCGTCGTTACCTCCTGTGACCATCTTCATTTTCGTTTCCGCAATCTCGGACGTGCCCAGCGCTTTTCATCGTATTTAACAAAACTCGAATTTCCACATTTTGGTAAATGACGCTCCGCAAACACTTTATTTGGCGCAACGAACGGTGACGTAGGTGCTTTACGCGTTGGCGGGTGAATTTGGCGTATCGCTGATTCCTTCGTGAATGCCGAAGGAAAGTCGGCACAAATTAAAGCCTAAAGCACGTAGCCACGTTGCTAACGGTGCGGCGTAGCCGTGTTGGTCGACTGCGCTTCTCGCGGGAGAGGAGATAGTCCTATGAAGAAGTCGGGTAATCGGTTTCTGGTTGCGCTCGCTTTGGGCGTGGTTGTGTTTCTGGCCGCGATGCTGCTGGGCTCGCCGCTTGCGGCCCAGTCCACCTCCGGCAGCATTTCCGGCACGGTCGCGGACGCCTCGGGGGCCGCCGTTCCCGACGCCGCGGTGACGCTGACCAACGAAGGCACCGGTGCCAGTGACACATTCACGACCGGCGCGGACGGATTATATTCTTTCGTCAACCTGAACCCCGGCTCGTACCGCGTGGAAGCGGAGAAATCCGGCTTCAAACATTTCAAGCGCGAGGGCGTCATTGTCCAGGTGGAACAGCGCGTGCCCATCAGCATCACCATGGAAATCGGCGCCATCACCCAGACCGTGGAAGTCACGGGTGAAACGCCGCTGATTACTCCCACCAATACTTCGCTCGGCCAGGTGATTGACGAACGCAAGACCAACGAAATTCCGCTGAATGGCCGCAACGTTTTCAACTTGATCACGCTTTCTCCCGCGGCCGTCGCGCAGGGCGGTTCCGGCGGTTCGCAGGTGGGCCAGAACCCTTTCAGCTGGGGCAATTATCAGGTCGGTGGCTCGTTCGGCAATGAGAGCGCCGAATACATCGACGGACAGCCCGTAAACATCGGCTACATCAACTTGCCGGTGCTGATTCCCGATCAGGATGCGATTTCCGAGTTCAAGGTGCAGTACAACAACCTGGGACCGGAATGGGGCAAATTTTCCGGCGGCATCGTCAACCTGAGCACCAAGGGCGGCACGAATGATTACCACGGCGAAGCCTACGAATATTTGCGCAACAAAGTACTGAATTCGCGGCCCTATTTTGCGGACAACAATCCTCCTTACGTGCAGAACCAGTTCGGCGGCACCTTTGGCGGCAAGGTCATTAAGGACAAAACATTTTTCTTTTTTGCCTATGACGGATACCGCCAGCGCGCGTCGTCGGTTTTCACTACGACCGTGCCCACGGTGGGAGAGCGGAGCGGCGTTTTTCCGGCGGACTTTCTCATTTTCGATCCGCTGAGCGTGAGTACGGCTTGTGTCACCACGGGTTTGGCCGCGAATTGCGGCCGGACGCAGTTCGCGGCCAATACCATCCCCACGGCGTCCATTAGTCCCGCGGCGTTGGTGGAACTGAAATTCATTCCCATGCCGACCAACACCGCCGAAGTGAACAACTTCACGGCGGCCGCGCCCTCGGGAGGCAACACCAACCAATATGTCGCGCGCGTGGACCAGAACATCAACGCCAACCAGCACATTTTTGCCCGCTACAATTTTTTCAATTTGCTGGATTTGCCGACCGATCCTTTTGGCACCGGACTTTGCGCCGATCGCTGCGCGGAGATGTACCAGACCAACGCGGCCGTGATCAATTACAGCTACACGATCAAACCCAATGTGATCTTGAGCCTGAGCGGCAGCGGCACCCGGTTTCACTATCTGCGTTCGCCGACCAATTCTAGTTTCGATCTGACCCAATACGGTTGGCCCGCGGCTTACAACACGGAAATTCCGGCCGCCGGCCGCTCGCCGTTCACGCCCTGCTTTTCTCCGCAGGACCCGACCGTGACCTGTTCGCAAGGCCAGAGCTTCATCACCGATCACGACACTCAGGTCGACTTTTCGCCCAGCCTGACCTGGATCAAGGGCCGGCACACCTGGGTGTTCGGCGGTCAGCTCATCGAGACCTACGACAACTACGCCCAGACCAACATCGCCAGCGGCGCTTTCGCTTTCGATGGTAGCTGGACCAACAGCAACGCCGTTTCCGGCGGCACCGGTGGCATTTCCTTCGCCGATTTCCTGCTGGGTTACGGCCTGAACCAATCGTCGGTTTTCAATCACAATTACGGCGAAGCGCAGGTCCCGGCCGAAGTGGCGCAGAAAGAAACCTACCGCGGCTTTTACTTTGGCGATACCTGGAGAGTCACCCAGAAGCTGACCATCAATTACGGTGTCCGGTACGATTTGCCGGGAAATTTCTCGGAGCGCAAAAACCTTTCTACCTATTGGGATCCTTCGGCGGTGAACCGCACGGTCAGTGGCTGCGGGCTGAATCCCGTGACGGGGGATGGGGTTCCCGGCAGCGCGTGCCCCGGCGATATTTTCTTCGTTAAAACCGGCATTAACCCTGGGCGAACCGCCGTACCGTTATACAAAAAAGAATTCATGCCGCGCCTGGGCGTTGCTTACAGTTGGGACCAGAAGACCGTCATCCGCGCAGGTTACGGCATCTTCTTCATCCCGAACTGGGTTTATTTCAACCTGAACCCCAGCAACGATCCCATTAACCTGGCGACGACGCTGTGGGTCGCTTCCACCAATGGCGGAATCACTCCCAGCAGCACATTAACGGCAACCGGCTGCTCGTTCACCGCTGGTGCGCCGAGCGGGACGCTGAATTGCCCGACGAATGGGCCGTTCGGCGCGAACGTCAGTCTTCCCCTTAGCCCTTCGGGCAATCCTTCGGCGTATGACGCCGGTACCAACCCCTTTGTGGCTCCGTACCGCGCTTATTCGCCAGGATATGTGCAGCAATTTAATTTCGGCATACAGCGGGAACTGCCCGGCGGCATCTTCGTCGACGCCGCGTACGCCGGCTCCCGCGGCGTGCATTTGGCCAGTTCCAATAACGTTTCTATCAACAATATTCCCGACTCGTTTTATCAACAGGCCGAACAACAGTCGTTGGCAGGCCAACCAGTCACAATTACTACGGCCATTCCGAATCCGTTCGTGGGGATTACGACTGTGAGCGGGTTAAATTCCACCTCGAACGCGACGATTCTCGCGGGTCAGCTCGACCGTCCCTACCCCGAGTATTCGGGATTGTCCCTGGTCGGCGATGGCTGCTGCAGCAGCAACTACAATTCGTTCCAACTAACGGCCACCAAGCGTTTCGCCGACGGCGGTTCGTTCCTGGCGGCTTACACCAACGCCAAATTGATCAGCAATACCGACACGCTCACCACTTGGTTGGAGACCGGTGTGGGCCAACCTCAAGACTGGAACAACCTGAAGGGAGAGAAGTCGCTCTCTTCGCAGGACGTATCGCAGCGCCTGGTGCTCAGCTACGTTTATGATCTGCCCATTGGTCATGGACGTCGGTATATGTCGAATGCTTCCGGCGTCACAGACAAAATCGTTTCCGGCTGGGGCGTGGACGGCGTTACTACTTTCCAGAAGGGTTTCCCCTTGCCCATCACGTACGGTGCGTCGACCGCTCTGTCCAGCGCGGGCTTCACCCAGAATTTTCAGCTGCGGCCGAATGTTGTGCCGGGGTGCGGCAAGGGCACCTCGCACGACCCCTCGTCAGCGGGATTTGCCTGGTTCAACGTGAATTGTTTCGCGCCTCCGGGCGGCACGCTGGCCGCGTCCGCGTGGGCTTTTGGCGACGAGTCACGCGTCGATCCCACCCTTCGTGGGGCAGGTATCAATAACTGGGATCTCGCGCTCTTTAAGACCACCTACTTCGGTCCGGAGAACAAGCTCGGCCTGCAGTTCCGCACCGAGTTCTTCAACACGTTTAATCGCGTGCAGTTCGGCCCACCCAACACTGCTTGCTGCAATAACGTGGGGCTGGGAGCCACCAACAACACCAGCTTCGGAATTGTGAGCAGCCAATTGAATAGCCCACGCCTCATCCAGTTCGCTCTGAAGTTCCTCTTTTAGAGCGTGAGTCGGACGAAAGGTGGAATCCCAACCCCGGCTTCCACCTTTCGTTCACTTAACTTCGAGCTCGCTCGCTGCAAACGACGTACGTGGAAAGCGGCACAAACGAAAACCCCAGAAGTCAGCTATGTGGTCCGCAGCCACAGAACCGTGGTTCCTATGAGCCTACCGTTCCGATCAGCGTCAAAGCTCCCGTAGTCGCATCGATGCTGTACATCGAGACGGTGTTCGATCCGAAGTTCGCTACATAGGCGAATAGGCCGGCAGGATCCGCTGTTACCGAGACTGGCTGGGCTCCGGCAGCGATCGTTCCTATCGAGGTTAAGGTTCCGGTGGTGGCGTCGAGCGTGTACATGGACACGCTGCCAGCCGGTCCAGAACTCTCATTCTCATTTGTCACATAAACGAACTTGCCCGATGGATCCACGGCCACGGAGTCCGGACCATCTCCGGCGGCGATCGCTCCCATCAACGTCAAGGCCCCGGTCGTGCTGTCGATGGTGTACATCGAGACGTTGTTGGAGCCGCCGAAGCTGCCCGATGGTAGTGCGCCCCCATCGGCCGCATAAGCGAACTTGCCCGATGGATCCACCACCAACGAATTCGGATAATCTCCGCCCGGTCCTCCGGTCCCAGTGGAGGTTAAAGCTCCGGTCGTGGGATTGATCGTGTAGGTTGAGACGTTGCCGAAATCGATGTCCCACTCATCCCCCGAACTCGCCACGTAGACGAACTTGCCGGAAGGATCGACGGTCACCGCGTCGGTAAACTCCTCATCATCGGGCACCGGCGCCGGTGGTCCGATGGACGTCAGGGCTCCGGTGGCGGCATTAATCGTGTACATGGACACGTAGCCGGTGAAACCTCCACCGCAGCCGGCGTCCGCCACATAGGCGAACTTTCCGGCCGAGTCCATGGCGATAGACTGCGGGGCAGCTCCTCCCGCCGATACCATGAAGGTCACCGGGCTCGAGGTACCGCCGTTGGGCGGCGGATTGAAGACGGTGACCGCGACGTTTCCGGCGGTGGCAATGTCACTCGCTGATAGCTGCACGGTGAGCTGGCCGCTCTGGGCGCTGAAGGTGGTCGGCCGGGCGCTGCCGTTCCAGCGCACCACGGAATTGGCTTCAAAGTTTGCGCCCACGACCACCATCTGATTACTTACGGGATAAAGGAACTGTTCTCCGGCGGGAACGCAGTTAGGAGCCAGCAAATCGATGGCCGGCCCGGGGCCAACGTTGCTGGCGATGGTAAACGGGAGCGTATTGGAGGCGCCGCCGCCGGGCGCGGGATTCATCACGTTCACAAACAGCGTGCCGAGCAAGGCGGTATCGACAGCCGGGACGGCCGCAGTCAACTGCGTGGAGCTGACGAAGCTGGTAGCGAGTGCTGACCCCCCGACGTCAACCGTCGAAGCGGCCACGAAATTCGTTCCGCTGACCGTGAGCGTGAGAGCCGCACCGCCGACCGCCGCACTGTTCGGCGAGAGGCCGGTGATGATCGGCACAGGATTCGATTGGATCGGAGGAGGCTGACTCGCACCGCCTCCGCCGCAGGCCGCGTTGCCCAAGGCGCAGAGGAGTAGGAAAACAAGTAAGAGAATTTCGCGCTTCATCGCTGGCCTCGCTTTGTTGCGAAATTGAACTGCACTTGGCCGATTGCTGCCTATCGCGAATCACCAACGTGCGCTGACGGCAGGTAAGAATTTGAAATCATGCGGGGCGGCGCACTTCCGAAATCGTGATCCAATTGGAGACGCCGTCGCTCGCGAACGTTTTTGACCCGTGTTTGCCGATGTGGACCGGACCTGTATCGCCGTCGATCGTGTCTGTCCCAGAGGGACTGACCTTCAGCTTTTCTCCGCCACCCACTTCCGCGACCACCACCTCCTGGCCGCCCGAATACAGCTGGACTGCGGTGCTCGCAATCGTGAATCCAGAAGCAATCGAAGGAAGCACTTGGGTGAAGCCCGGCTGATGGCCATTGCAGCGAATTAAAACGTTGGGCTTGTTGAAACTTTGACTCGCGGTAGCGGGCGGCGCTGGGGGCAACGGAATCACCTGGCGTTGAATTCGGCCTTGAGGTCCAAAATTAAAAGTGCCGCCGCTATTCGTAATGCTCGACTGATCGAATGCGACTTGCGCCGAGCTGCTCAGCGCACCGAAAAGCACCGAGGCGTTTGGCGCGCTACGCACCAGGTTCGGGCCCGTCTGGTTCTGTCCCAACAGGTTGAAGGTGATCTGGCTCCCCTGGCTTTGCTGAACCAGCGGTTTAGGATTCGGAACGCTCGCGGTCGGCATCCCGCAGAGGCAGTTCTGCAATAAGAACAGGACCGTATGGGGTCCAACGTCAAACATCGCCACGTCACCTTGGTTCACCAGTTGCGTGTTCCCGCAATCGTCCCGCATGCCGATCTGCACCTGGTCGCTGTTGACAAAATCGGAGACGGGTGAAGGATCGGGCGCCGCGGCCATGTTGACGATGGTGATCTGGCCGCCGATCATGCGCAGGTCGGTGAACTGGGCGCGTCTCTGAATGACTACCGTGGTTCGCGGTACGCCGGAACGCGGCCCGAATCCAGCCCACATCACGTCCTTCATGGGCCACTGTCCGGCCGGGATCCGGCAACCCGCCGGCGTGGGCGGAACCACGAGTGAATCGTCGAACTCGATAATCTTGCGCCCCTGCACGCCGTTCATGACGTTTATCAGCGCCTGCCAATCGTTGAAGACGAAGCCGCCCGAAGGTCCCCCGGGCCGGTAGACGAAGAGGTTTCCGGTCATCGTACGTCCTCGCGAGTGAGATTTAGTCTGGGACTCGCCAGAGTTTCGCTGTGTTTAGCGGCCAGTCTTGTGACGCGCATGCTGCACACTGGCGCGGGGCGACTTTGGGCGCAATGGCGCGGGCGTGGCTTATGTCTGATTTACTTCTGATCGTGCAGCTCACTGAATGGAGGAGGGTTGCAGGGACACGGCGGGCGGCGCGCCGGATTTTTAAGACTTACGTAATTCGTAAGAGGTGATAGAGTAACCGGCAACTGGAAGCCTGATATGGAAGCTGCTGCCCGCAACCCCAGGATACGCTTCGGTGCGTTCGAAGTGGATTTGCGTTCGGGCGAGCTCCACAAGCACGGCATCCGCATCAAGTTGCAGGACCAACCCTTCCAAGTCCTGGTTCTCTTGCTGGAACATTCCGGCGAGCTGGTCACCCGCGAAGAACTCCAGCGCAAGCTTTGGCCCGCCGACACTTTCGTCGACTTCGATACCAGCCTGAACAGCGCCATCAAGAAATTGCGGGACGCGTTGGCCGATTCCGCCGAGGAACCTCGTTACATCGAGACCGTCCCGCGCCGGGGCTACCGCTTCATCGCTCAAGTCGAAAATGCTCCGAAGCCCACTCTGGCTGTGATGGAAAAACCGCTCGCGCCGGTTCTCCCTCCCGCATCGTCGCCTGGATTTTGGAATAAACGCCGCGCCTTCGTGGCGGCCGGCGCCGCCATTTTGCTGATTGTCGGAACGTTTGCTTCCTGGCGCATCTTTTTCGCGAAGCCAGTGCTGACCGGAACCGACGTCATCCTGCTGGCCAGCTTTGTGAACAAAACCGGCGACCCCATCTTCGACAATTCTCTGGACAAAGCGCTCCAGATCAAACTCACCGAGTCTCCTTTCCTCAGCGTGCTGCCCGAAGGCAGCGTCCGCGAAACCTTGCGGACCATGCGCCGTGATCCCAGCGAGCCCCTGACCCGGGACGTGGGTATCGAAATCTGCAAACGCCAGGGATTGAAAGCCGTAGTGGTGCCGGAGATCGCCGCGGTCGGCAGCAAATACCTGATCACCCTGGAAGCCATCGATGCGCGGAGTCAAAAGCCCATCGCACGCCAGCAAGTGGAGGCGAATTCCAAGGAGCAGGTCATCGCCGCGCTGGGCCAAGCGGGCTCGCAGTTGCGCAAGCAACTGGGCGAAAGCCTGGGTTCTCTCGAGCAGCATGATGCGCCGCTCGATCTGGCCACGACCGGCTCACTCGAGGCTTTGCAAGCCTACCGCACCGGTTTGGCGCCGCTGCGAGCCGGAAAGTCCCAGGAAGCCATTCCTTTATTTGAACGAGCCGTCGAGCTCGATCCCCGGTTCTGTTCCGCCTACGTCATGCTCGGCAGCGCCTATCACGGCGTTGGCGACGACCAAGCGTCGAGAAAGAATTTTGCGCGGGCCTTCGAGCTCAAGGATGGCCGTCTCACCCAGGAAGAGAATTTTCTGGTTACCGCCACGTATTACTGGAACATTACTGGCAATCTGGAAAAGGAAAATGCCGTTTTAGTTTTGTACCAGCAAGCGTACCCGCGCAGCGTCGCGGCCGCCAACTTGTTGGGAATCAATTATTCGATGCTGGGCCGGAACGAAGAATCGCTGCAACAATTCAGCTGGGCGCTGGAACACTCCCCGGTGCCCTCCGCTTTTTACTACTCCAACACCAGCCAGGCGTACATGTCCCTGGACCGGCTGGACGACGCCAAAAAATTACTGGATGAATGGCGGCAGAAGGGACCATTCTTTTCTTATCAAGTCGATATGCGCTACCGCATCGCTTTTTTCGAAAACGACACCGCCACCATGGAACGGCTGGCCCGCGAAACTCCGGCCGACGACACTAGCTTGTTGCAATTGCAAATGCAGTTCGCCTTCCTGCGCGGCGACCTCAAAAAATTTCGCGCCACGAGTGAATCGTTGGTGAACCTGGAGACCAGCGCGAAGCAAACGGAAAACGTCGCGGATGAGCTGGCGGCGCGCGGCCAGCTCGAATCCTTTCTGGGAAACTCCGCCCTGGCGCGCAGCTTCTGCCGCCATGCCGGCGAGGCGGGTTCCGACAGCGAGACCACACTCTGGCGTTGCGGCGACGCGCTGGCCGCGGCCGGCGAAGGCGCGCGGGCCGAGGCCTTGGCTGCGAAGCTGGATCGGATGCATCCGGAGAATACGATTGACCAGAAAGTGCACGTGCCGCTGATTCGTTCGATCATTGAGCGCGAGCGAGGAAATCCCGCCAAGGCCGCGGATTTGCTGGCCCAAGCCGAGCCCATCGGATACACCCTGGACATTCGGTACCAACGAGGACTGGCCTATCTGGCCGCCGGCGAGCCCGCCAAGGCCGCCGCCGAATTCGAGAAACTCCTCGCTCATCGGGGTTCGGGTTGGTGGCCAGTGTATGCTCCGCTCTGCCAGCTTGGTTTGGGCCGGGCCTATGCGATGCAAGGGGACCGCGAGAAAAGCCGCCAAGCCTACGACGAATTCTTCACCACCTGGAAAGATGCGGACCCGAATCTTCTGATGCTGCGTCAGGCCAAAACCGAATACCAGAAACTCGTTTCCGCATCGACCTCCCTCCCGGTAGTGGCCCAAAAGTGAGAGCCGGTCGCTGCCGACTGCGGTGATGTAGTTCTCCGCGGCTGATGCCTGAGCAACACGCTCAGCGAAAAATATCGGATCACATCGCCAGCGACCAGCTTGTCCTGTTCCAGGGGTATAATCGCGCCGCCGATGTCCCTTCCTTTAGGTACAAGACTTGGTCCGTTCGAAATTCTCACTCCGCTGGGCGCTGGCGGCATGGGCGAGGTGTACCGCGCGTGGGACACGCGCCTCGAACGCACCGTGGCCATCAAAGTGTTGCCCGAGCGCTTATCGCAAAAACCGGAACAGCGCCAGCGCCTGGAAAATGAAGCGCGGGCGATCTCCAAGCTCACTCATCCGAATATCTGCACCCTGCATGACATCAGCCATCATGAAGGTCGCGATTTTCTGGTGCTCGAATTGGTCGAAGGCAAAACCCTGCGCGAATTGCTGACCGCCGGCACCCTTCCGATGCGCCGCGTCGTTCCCATCGCCGTGCAAGTGGCCGAAGGCCTGGCCCGCGCGCACGAACTGGGCATCGTGCATCGCGATCTAAAGCCGGACAATTTGATGGTCTCCGGCGACACCGTGAAAATTCTCGATTTCGGTTTGGCCAAACTTGGCCTCGATACGCCGGAACCGGACGAAACGCTGAACGGCGAAGACACGCGCGAGTTCCAGACTCGGCCCGGAACAATTCTCGGCACGCTCGGATACATGTCTCCGGAGCAGGCCAGCGGATCGACCGCACTCGACTTCCGCTCCGACCAGTTCTCCTTTGGTTTGGTGCTGTTCGAAATGCTCACCGGCAAGCGGCCGTTTCGACGCGCGTCGGTCGCCGAGACCCTGGCGGCCACGATCCACGATCACGCCGAACCGATCAGCTCGCTGAATCCCGAGGCGCCTCCGCCGTTGTGCTGGGTGGTGGAACGCTGCCTGGCCAAGGAGCCGGAGAAACGCTACTTCTCCACCCTGGATCTGGCGCGCGACCTGGTGGCCATTCGCGACCGGCTTTCGGATTTGCAGCCCAATCGCGGCGAGATTCGTCCCAGTAATTTGCCGGCGCCGGGCTCGGCGTTCGTCGGCCGCGATACAGAATTGGCGGCGGCCAAAACATTGCTATTGCGAGACGAGGTGCGCCTCGTCACTGCGACCGGACCGGGCGGAATCGGAAAATCGCGCCTGGCTCTGGAAGTCGCGCGCCAGGTGAACGAAGCATTTCCCGGCGGAGTTTATTTCGTTCCGCTCGCGGCGGTGAAAGATCCTGGTTTGCTGGCTCTTGCGATCGTGCAGGCGCTGCAAATCCGGGAGACGGCGAATCAAAGTCCGCTCGAAATCCTGCGCGAATATTTGCAGAATTCCTTGAACGCTCCCGCGCTGCTGCTGATCGATAACTTCGAGCACATGGTGGAAGCGGCGCCGGCGCTGGCGGAGTTATTGGCGGTCGCGCCCAAACTCAAATTGCTGGTGACCAGCCGGGCCGCGTTGCACGTGCGTGACGAGCACGAATTTCCCGTGCCGCCGCTGGCCTTGCCGGATAATCGCGCGAAACCTTCGCTGGAGATTTTGGCGCAATGTTCGGCCATCGCGCTGTTCGTCCAACGCGCCGCGGCCGTAAAACCGAATTTTGCGCTCACCGAAGAAAACGCTCCGATCATCGCCGAAATTTGTTTGCGGCTCGATGGTCTGCCGCTGGCCATTGAACTTGCCGCGGCCCGCATCAAGCTGCTCTCGCCCGCGGCCATGCGCTCGCGGCTGGCCAGCAGTCTGCAGCTTTTGACCGGAGGCGCGCGCGACCTGCCCGCGCGGCAACAAACTCTGCGCCAGGCGATCGACTGGAGCTACGACCTGCTGAGCGAACCGGAGCAGCGCCTGTTCCGCCGGCTTTCCGTTTTCCTGGGCGGCTGCACGCTGGAAGCCGTGGAATCGGTCTGCGACACCAAACAAGATCTGGGTGTGGACGTGCTCGACGGCATGTCCTCGATGGTCGATAAAAGTCTGGCGCGGCAGATCGAGCAAGCCGACGGCGAACCGCGTTTCGTCATGCTCGAAACCATCAGCGAATATGCCCGCGGAAAAATAGCCGAGAGCGGGGAAGAAGCCGCGACCCGGCGCTCGCACGCCGCGTATTGTCTGGTGCTGGCCGAAGAATCCGGCGCCGAGGACACCGCCGAGAATCAGGCCGGATGGGTGGATCGGCTCGAAATCGAATCGCAAAATCTTCGCGCCGCGCTGGAGTGGCTGATCGAAACCGGCCATGCCGAGTGGGGACTGCGCCTGGGCGTGGCGCTCTTTCGTTTTTGGGAGCGGCACGAACGCCTGACCGAAGCCCGTGACTGGCTCGCAAAACTTTTGAAAATGCCGGGCGCGGCGGCGCCCTCCAGCTTGCGGGTGCGCGCGCTTTTCAGCGCGGGAGTGCTGGCCTCGGAGCAGCGCGACTATCCGGTAGCCATGGAGCTTCTGACCAAAAGCGTGGAGCTCGCTCGGCAATTGCAAGATCCGCGCACCCTGGCCGTCTCGCTCAACGCGCTCGCGGTCGTCTCTCGCGAACAAGGCGACCTGGCCGCGGCCCGCGCGCTCTTCGAAGAAAGTCTGGTGTACTGGAAACAATTGGAGGACGCGCAGGCGGTGGCTCGCGGACTCAGCAACCTCGCCGGCATCGCCAATTTGCAGCAAGACTACCAGCGTGCGCGCTCACTCTACGAGGAATCGCTGGCCATCTTTCGCGAACTGGGCGATCGAACCGGTCAGGCCTGGGCGCTGAACCATCAAGGAGACGTCGCGCGCGATCAAGGCGACTCCGCCGCCGCGCGTTCATTGTACGAGCAGAGCCTCGCGGATTTTCGCGAACTCGGCGACCGCTGGGGCGTGGCCGGCTCGCTGGCCGATTTGGGGAACCTGGCGCGCGAGCAGCACGATTACCGCACCGCGGACGCGCAGTATCGCGAGAGCCTGGAACTTTTTCAGGAACTCGAGCACAAACGGGGAATCGCCAGGCTGCTGGAATCCTTCGCCTGCTCGGCCGCCGCGCAATCCCAACCGGAGCGCGGCTTGCGACTGGCCGGCGCAGCGGCAGCGCTTCGCCAAAGTATCGGCGCGCCGCCGACCTCCGAAGAGCAGGCCAAATTCGAACGCGGTCTGGAGCCGGCGCGGAAAGGATTGAGCACCACCGCCGGCCGAACTGCGTGGCTGGAAGGCTGGGTCACACCCGTAGAAAGAGCAATCGAGGACGTGTCGCGAAAATCTTCTTAAGATTTCTATTCGGCAGTACTGGGATCGATCAAGCGACGCACGGCGGAAATGCGGTTAGCGGGGAAGCCGCCTTTTTTCGCGTGCTCGCGAATCAGCGTTTCGTTGGGCGCGAGGTAAACACAGTACAACTTGTCGCCGGTGACGTAGCTTTGCAGCCACTGAATTTCCGGGCCCAATTCCTTCAGCACCGCGACGGATGTTCGCGCCGCTTCCCGAATTTCGGCATCCGACATGTTTCCGATGCCGGGTATTTCTCGCTCGATGACGAATTTCGGCATATGATAGCCTCCGTTTCACGGAATCCTAACACGAAGGCACTCCATCTATACATATACTGGCCGCCGAATTGAGCGGTCGAGTTGAAAAAGTGATTTCGAGGTCGACATGGATCTGAAGTCGGTGCAAAAACCTCTGAAGGATCAATACCGTGCGGACCCGGACGCGTCGCAAATCACGCTGAAGGCGCGCGGCGGCCAGACCGAAACTCCCATCGCGTGTTCGGTGGCCATCGGCCGCGCCATTTACAACGCCCAGGCTCACGCCGGAGTGGGCGGCGCCGGTACCGGCGCCTGTTCGGGAGACATGCTGCTCGGCGCGATGTCCGCCTGCGCCCAAATCACCTGCCAGATGGTGGCGACGTCGATGGGCATTCCGGTCGAACGCATCGAGGTAACGGTAGAAGGGGACTTGGACCTGCGCGGCACTCTGGGTATTTCCAAGGATGTGCCGGTCGGCTTCGAGCGCCTGCGCGTCCGCTTCGACCTCACCGCGCCCAACGCCACGCCCGAACAGTTACGCGCCCTGCGCGAAAAAACCGAACAATACTGCGTCGTGATGCAAACCTTGACCCAGCCCCCGCCGCTGCAAACGGATTGGGTCATCGCGAAATAATCATCCGCGCACGACCAATTCCTCCTGACACGCCGGGCAGTAATTTTGTAGCTGCGCTCCGCGCTGATCGTCCGCGTCGAGCCTTTTTTTTCGTAGCGCAGCCGACCAATCGTCCGGCTCTGCCGCAAACCGATCAAGTCGCCTCGCCCCGCCTTTGGCCGTCATCCAGAGGAGCGCCTTTTGCGACGAAGGACCTCTCTTCNNGGTCGAATTCCGCCCCGCCATTCGTCGTTATAGTGAGGGCAGGGAATTGGCTCAGGCAGGTGTCCGAATTCGCGACAGGGCATCCTGAAAACGAGCAAAGTGGAAGAAACGCCACATACTAAGTAACGTGCGCTGTGATGTTTACCGTTGGCACGCGCAATGCTATCGTCACCTTCAAGTTGGGGAGGGAAGAACAATGTCGTTTCT
>PMHK01000218.1 GCA_003156635.1 Acidobacteriota bacterium
CGGAGGCAGTCCCGGATGCACCATCTCTTCCGAATCAAGCCCTCACCCCGCAACCTGATTTCGCAATGGCCGATTGTTGCACTCGTTTGGCCAATAAAATCAACGTTGCCCGGTCGACCAATCCGCTAATTTTGACAGCTCTGACCTCAGGTCCGGTTTCGAAGCATTCCATTTGCTTCATTTAGGTATACAGGTTTCAAGAGAGGTCTCTCCGATGCCTCACAAGCTCATCACCGTGAGCTAACCTCGTGCTCACTTCTCTCCTGCCTGCTACCGCGATAGTTTCAGGTGAGCCGCAGGGGGAAGGATGAATACCAACAGCGTTATCGTCGATCGAGAACAATGCAGCGACCAAAGCCTGGTTTCTGCTGCGATGGCTGGTGATGTAACCGCCTTCACCGCCCTTTGCCGGCTCCACTCTCCGCGCCTGCTTCGCACCGTCCGGCAAATTACCCGCAATCATGAGGACGCTGAGGATGCGCTTCAGGACGCGTTTATGCGGGCCTTCGTTCACCTGAAGAGTTTCGACGGCCGAGCGCAGTTTGCTACCTGGCTGACAAGAATTGCACTCAATTCCGCTCTCATGATTCTGCGCAAGAGGAGGCACTACCCCGCCGTCTCAATCGACTCCGGCCGTGAGGATGAAGCCGCCTCCTGGGAGATTGCGGATCGTGCGGATGATCCTGAACGCCGATTGCTAAAAAGCGAGACTACGGAATGGGTGCGGAAAGCGATTGCGGAGCTGGATCCAACACCTCGCGTGGCCATGGAATTTTGGAATTGTGAGGAGCTGTCAGCCAGGGAAGGCGCCCGAAAACTCAATATTTCGAAAGCTGCGTTTAAGTCACGACTGAGTCGCGCCAAGGCGGAACTGCGCAGCGAACTTGCGCGCTCCATGCGGATCTAGCCCTGGCAAATAAAGTCAACCTGGCACGTGACAAAACCCCGTCTATCGGCCTCGCACTTTTCTGCACAACGATTCACGCTTCACCGCCCTTGATGCGGAAAACTCCATGATGCCCGAGAGATGGGCAAGCGGGGACTAAGCACGTTCTTCGCGCTTAAGCGCGCACTTTTTTGCACCGGGACCAGGGAAAAGGAGGACTGAAGTTTCAGCCCTGCTGTTCTACATTCAGTCCTGCTTTTCACGCTCAGCCATTTTCCTCCTCAAACGAGTGCGTTTTGGCTAAACCAGATATAAGTGAAGCTGATTTCTGCTCGGCAGTTAGAATGGGTCGAAGGCGGCCGAGGGTTTCGACGTAAGGTCTGGCTACAACGAAAATATTCCTTGACACGTGGGGCGCAATCGTTCGAGAGTGGCGCAACCGGTGAGGATGCTCATAGGGATCGTCGCCATATCATCTTCCGGGAGGCTGTGGTCGGGCCGTGATAATCGAGACTTCGTCAAATTGCAATTCCCGTGAGAACCAGGCTGCGTCGCTTTCAGAGGACGAGCTCCGATCCTTGTCAACCAGCGGATTTGTCGCGCTGTCGGCCATCTCAACCACGGCTGAAGTGGCGGAGATACGGAGAATATTCGCAGATTTGGTAGCCAGGCGTGTCGGTGAAAAGGAAGGCCGGCTATTCGACAACATGGAAAGCGAAACCCGTCCGGACGGCCGAAGATCCATTCAGTTGACCAACCCGAGTAAGTATCAGACCTGGCTGCTGGACACACTTTATGTTCGCAACGCAACCCGAATTGCTCACCAGGTACTCTCTCCAAAGAGTTCCCTGACATTTGACTTTGTTCTCCTGAAACCGGCTGGAGTCGGTGCTGGTACTCCCTGGCATCAGGATGAAGCCTATTTAGATCCAAAATTTGATCACTCCACCCTCACGTTCTGGATGCCTTTACAGGACGTTGCTTCAAGCGACGGCTGTATGGCTTACTTACCAGGATCCCATTTGCGGGGAGTGCTCGAACATCGCAGCGTTCATGGCGACCGGCATGCGCACGCTTTTGAGTGCGCGACGGCCGTTCCCCAGGAAGAATTAGTCGTCTGTCCTTTGCCGGCCGGCGGGTGCGCCATTCACGGACAGAGAACCTTGCATACCTCCACCAATAACACGTCAAGCGTCGATCGCTATGCATACATTCTTACCTTTGGAATTGCGCCGGTCTTATCGAAGAATCCTCGCAAGGCGCCGTGGCTGGAGCAAAGACGAAGTAAAGAAAGTTTCTTCCGTCTCTTGTTTCGGAAGGTGCAAAGAATCCGATCCTCAGCGACGTCGATGTACAGGGTCTATTTAAAGAGACGGTTGAACGTGATTTCCGGGAATCACTCCTGAGACGTGCTTCGTAGAGCGAGATAGCAAATTGTGTTTCTCCGTGAGGAGATGAGGAGTCGTCTGGAACAGGGTCAACTACTGCTTCACGCGGAACCTAAGGCTTGTCCTCGCCCCGACTTCCCGCACGCTGATTTTCTCCAGCCGGACGCACTCAAGGCTGGAGCTTTCAAACGACCGCAGACCGCTGCCTAAAAACACCGGCATGAGCCCAGTGATCACGCAATATTAATGCCGTGGTCCTCCACCTGGCTGAAAACGGAGAGAAGGTTCGTCAGCTTTAGCACATTGCGAAGCTGCTTACCAAGGTGAAGCAGCTTGAACTCGCATCCCAGCTTCCGGGCAGATGCATGCAGTCGCACCAACGTGCCAAGGCCCGAGCTATCCACGTAGGCAAGATCTGCCAGGTCAACTACCACCACTTTTGTCTGAGCCAGTAGATCTTTCACCTCCTGGTAAAGTTCTTCGCTGGTGCCTGCTACCAATCGGCCGTGACATTTCACAACGGCGGTGTCCCCATCACGTTCGATTTCAAAGGTCAGAACCTTTTCGAACTCTTCAGCCATATGGTTTGCTCCTTCTCGCCGGTCGTAAACATCATATGTGATACAAGATGGTGTCATCCGGTTGATAACAGACTGAGTTGTGAAGCTCCTGGTCAACCCCCTGGTAAGCAATCCGATGAGCTCCGCTGCTGGAGGCACGCCCCGCATGCTGTCGTTTCTTGACCGTGAAGTCTCTGTTGCCCGTCCTGGTTTCAGCCGGTGGCTTGTTCCGCCCGCTGCCCTCTCCATTCATCTGGCGATTGGCCAGGTCTACTCATTCAGTATCTTCAAGAATCCGCTGCTGGCGCTGAAGGGTGTGGACGGCGCGGTGTGGAGTCTGAAAGAGGTGGGCTATATCTTTTCCATCGCCATCGCGGTGCTCGGGCTTTCCGCGGCTCTTTTTGGCAAATGGCTGGAGACGGCGGGACCTCGCAAGGCGATGTTTGTCGCGGCTACTTGCTTCGGGTCAGGATTTCTAGTGGCGGCTGCAGGCGCGGCGACACATTCTCTGGCGCTCATCTATCTCGGCTATGGAGTCATCGGTGGCGTCGGGCTTGGGCTGGGCTATATCTCACCGGTCTCGACGCTGATCAAGTGGTTTCCGGACCGGCCCGGGCTTGCGACCGGCACCGCGATCATGGGCTTCGGCGGCGGCGCGCTGGCGCACCACGGAGGAGATGCTGGCGGTGCTGCTGGCGCATCCGGCTGGACCGGGGCACGTTGACGTGGAGATTCACTACACCGGAAAGCTGGATGAGAAGAGCGACGTGGGTGCGTATCGCCGGAAATCCGGGGACGATTGGTATGTGTTTACGTCGTTCACGGCGATCGACGCGCGGCGCGCTTTTCCGTGTTTCGACGAGCCGGCGTACAAAGCGCCGTGGGATGTGGTGATGCATGTGAAGCGCGATCAGGTGGCGGTCGCGAATGCTCCGGAGATTTCGACGACCGACGAGCCGGACGGCATGAAGCGCGTGGTTTTTAAGACGACGCAGCCGTTGCCGTCGGAGATTGTGGCGTTCGCCGTAGGGCCGTTCGATGTGGTGGACGCTGGCGTGGCCGGGGAGAAAAAAATCCCGGTGCGGATTATTACGCCGCGCGGGCGGGCGGTGGAAGCGACGGCGGCGCGGGCGGCGACTTCGCAGATATTGGCGCGGCTGGAGCAATACATCGGAATTCCCTACCCCTGGGACAAGCTGGACCATATCGCGGTGCTGGCGACGCCATTTGGCGCGACCGAAAATCCGGGGCTGATTACCTATGACGCGAGCTTGCTGCTCGCCGACCCCTCGCAGGCCACGCAGCGATGGCAGCAGTTCATGCGTTCGGTGATGACACATGAGATCGCGCATCAGTGGTTCGGCAATCTGGTGACGCAGGCGTGGTGGAACGACGTGTGGCTGAGCGAAGGATTCGCGACCTGGCTCGAGACGAAAATTTCCGACCTGGAACGTCCGCCCTTTGAGCGCGGCTTGACCGCGACCGACACGCGCGACGCCATGCTGAGTTCCGATTCCGCAGCGGGCAGGCCGGTGCGTGTGCCGGCGCGGTCGCGTGACGACCTGGGGCCCTACACGGTCTACGACCTGATCATTTACAACAAAGGAGCCAGCATTCTGCAAATGCTGGAGAACTGGCTGGGGCCGGAGGTTTTTCAGCGGGCGCTGCACCGGTATTTGATCGATCACCAGTTTGGCAACGCTACGTCGGCGGATCTGGTGAAAGCGATCCAGCAAGAATCCGGCGTGGATGTGGGGCCGGTGCTTTTTGGTTTTCTGGATCGTCCGGGCGCGCCGGTGCTGCGTTTTTCAATGGCGCCGGGCGGAGCGGGACCGAAATTGGAAATCGAACAGGATGGTAATCCGTGGGCGGTGCCGGTCTGCATTCATCAGCCGGGTGCGGCGAGGCGCTGTGAGGTGGTCAGCTCGACGCACGGCGAGATTCAACTGACGGCGTTGCCCATTTGGATTTGGACCAACGCGTATGGCAGCGGGTATTACCGGTCGTTGCTGAGCGCCGAAATGTGGGACGCGGTGGCGGGTTCGGGCTACCGGCTGCTGGAAGAGCCGGAGCAAATGGCGCTGGCGGCGGATTTGCAAGCTTTGACGAATAGCGGCCAGCTGCCTGCGGCCGAGGCCATGAAAGTCTTGCCCCAACTTGATCGAGACGACGATCCACGGGTGCAAACTGAAGTGCGGCGGATCGAAGCGCAACTGGCAATCGTCGCGCCCGAAGCGGACCGAGCCAGGTATGCGGAATGGCTGAAGAAGGTGATGAGGGCCGAGCTTCCGGCGGCGCAGCAAGGCGCGAGCGTCGAGCAGTTCCTGGAAAAAGCGCAGGCTTCGGCGGGCGGCGATTCGAAACCCTGAATGGCTCCGGTACTTTATTGCTGGCGCCGAAATTTCTGCAAACCGATTCGCCGGCAACGTGTACAACGCTGGGCGAATCCCCTAAAATAATTGCCTACGATGAAACACACCATAACTTTGATTCCCGGCGACGGGATTGGCCCGGAAGTTTCCGCAGCGGTTAAGAAAATCATCAGTGCAGCTGGAGTGGACATTGCGTGGGACGAGATCGCCGCGCGGGCGGAGATCGAACGGCGGGGCCTCGATTTCATGCAGGCCGGCGTGCTGGAATCGATCCGCAAAAACAAGGTGGCGCTGAAAGGGCCGCTGACGACTGCCGTCGTGGGCGGGCCGCCGAGCATTAACGTGGCGCTGCGCAAGGCGCTCGACTTATACGCCAATGTGCGGCCGGTGAAGAACCTGGAAGGCGTGCAGTCGCGGTTTCTGGGCGTCGATCTGGTTTTGATCCGCGAAAACACCGAGGATTTGTATTCGGGATTGGAACACACCGTGGTGCCGGGCGTGGTCGAGAGCCTGAAGATTATTACGGAGAAGGCGTCGACGCGGATTGCGCGGTTTGCGTTTGAGTTTGCGCGGAAGTACGGGCGCAAAAAGATTCACGCGGTGCATAAAGCGAACATCATGAAGCTGTCCGATGGTTTATTTTTGACTTGCTGCCGGAAAGTTGCCGAAGAATATAAGGATATTGAGTACAAGGAATTGATTATCGATAACGCCTGCATGCAGATGGTTTTGAACCCGCATCAGTTCGACATGCTGGTTTTGACCAATTTGTATGGCGACATCATGAGCGATTTGGCGGCGGGGTTGGTCGGCGGGCTGGGCGTGGTGCCCAGCGGGAATATGGGAGAAACCGTGGCGGTGTTTGAGGCGGTGCATGGGACGGCGCCGGATATTGCGGGGAAAGATATTGCGAATCCTACGGCGCTTTTGATGAGCGCGATTTTGATGCTGCGGCATGTGAATGAGGTTAGCGCGGCGAAGCGGATGGAGGATTCGTTGCATACGGTTTACAAGGAAGGAAAACATTTGACGCGCGATGTGGGTGGGAGTGCGTCGACGACGGAATTTACGGAGACGGTGATTCGGACGATGAAGGCGTAAGAAGATCCTGCGTTCCCTCAGCGGCTAAAGCCGCTCCTTGCGCAGGACTCTTTTGGCACCCCTGAAGCCGTGCCCTGACGGAAACCCGCACTTGCTGTGGCCCAAGTAGATCGAGAAGGTCGAGACCCGCGAACGTAAAAAGCAGATCCTTCGCTGCGCTCAGGATGNNCTGCGCTTCGGGATGACAAACTCGTGTTTTTGGGCTGAGAGGACCGGAAGCGTAACGGAAGGCTTAGGCGTAACGGCGTGAGGGACTAGTTCCCTGCTTGTTTCTTCCTGCAGTCGTCGCAGACGCCGCCTACTTCGGTGCGGCAGACGGTGATTTCGATCCCGCAGTCGCGGGAGATCTGGCGTTTTATTTCCTCGTACAATTCGCTTTCGAATTCGCGAACTTTGCCGCATTTCATGCAGGCCACGTGGATGTGGTCGCGGGGGCCGTGGCTTTCGTAGTAGTGGCGATCGCCGCGCAGGTGCAGCAGGTCGAGTTCGTANNTTCGGCGGCGTCGAGGTGGCGGCGAGCGGTTTCCATGACTTGCAGGAGGACGCGGCGCTGTTTGGTTAGGCGAATGCCGCGAGCTCCGAGGGCTTGTTGCAGGTGGCCGGGAGCTTCGTGGTTGATGCGTTCGCCGGTGGAGACGCGATGTTCGGGTGTGGCGGCCATGGTGTCTATTCACAGTATAGCAAAAGTGAAAAGTGGTGANNACATCGAAGAGAGATCCCTCGTCGGGGCAAAGACTGGCCCTCTGTCGGGATGACGCCAAAAAGCAAGAGACGGGGCTAGTGGCTTTGCACCAGTTTGAAGATGTCGCTATAGATGACGAAGGCGGAAATTCCTAACAGGAAGACGAGGCCGACCTGGACGAAGCGTTCTTTTACGGCGAGGCTCAGGTCGCGGCGCAGAATGCCTTCGATGGCCAGGAGCAGGACGTGGCCGCCGTCGAGGATTGGAATCGGCAGCAGGTTGAGCAGGCCCAGGTTCAGGCTGATCACGGCCATGAAGAGGACGAGATCGAGTGGGCCGCGCTTGGCCGCCCGGCCGGAGGCGCGGGCGATGCCGACGACGCTTTGCAGTTCGCGGATTTTTACTTTGCCGGTGAAAAGTCCGCCGAGGACCGTGCCGATCTGCCTGATGCCGATCGCGGTTTGCAGGCCGGCGAGTTTGGCCGAGGGCAGAAGTCCCTGGCGCTCGAAGTCTTCTTTGATTTTTGGCGACACGCCAACTTGCCAGACGGTATTGCCATCTCCGCCCATGGCTTGCACCGGGGCGATCTCGATAGGAACGGTCTGCTGGCCGCGCTGGACCATGAAATGGATTGGCCTGCCGTCGGAGTGGCGGACGCGATCGACGAGCTGGCCCCAGGTGACAATGGGAGTGCCGTCCATCGAGATAATTTTATCGCCGTCATGGAGTCCGGCGCGGTCGGCCGGAGTGCCGATGCCGACTTCGTCGGTGACGGGAGACAGCAGCGGATAACCGAATAGCGATTCCACTGTCGCCGGAGGAGTGGGCATGGTGCCCTGCAAGATTTGTTCGGAGCCGTTGCGCAGGATCGTGATAGCGACGGGAGCGCCGGGCCGAGTGTCCTTCACCTGGGTGTAAACCTTTTCCCAGGTCGGGGTCTTCTTGCCGTCGACGGCGATGATCTGGTCGCCGGCGGCGATATCGTTCACTGCGGTCGAATTTTCCGCTGCCGAGGTCTGCTGCACGGCCGCAACTTGGGCCGGAGTGCGCAAATAATCGTCCGCAGGCGTGCCCATGATCCAAAAAATTCCCCAAAAAATAAAGAAGGCCAGTAGCAGATTCATGGCCGGGCCGGCGCAGGCAATCAGCACGCGCACCCAGCGGGGCTTCGACAAAAATTCGTAATCCGCGCCGGTGCGTTCCTCTATTGGATTATCGCCGGCCATGCGGACGTAACCGCCGAACGGAAGCGCGCTGAGGCGGTAATCGGTATCGCCGCGCTTCACGCCGAACAGGCGGGGGCCGAAGCCGAAGGAAAACACGTCGACGCGAACGCCAGCGAGTTTCGCGGCCATGAAATGCCCCCATTCGTGGACGAAGATCATGATGCCGAGAACGAGGGTGACGGATAAGATTGCGTATAAGGCGCTCGAAAGATTAGCCATGGATCCCCTGCTATGAGTTTAGTTCCTGCGTCGTTCGACTTCGATACGAGCCAGGCGCCGGGCTTCGCCATCGGCTTGCAACACATCTTCGATACTGTTCATCGCGGTGCGCGGCATCTTGCCGAGAACCTTTTCGATGACCTCGGAAATTTCGAGAAACTCGAGCCGCTTTTCCAGGAACGCCGCCACGGCGATTTCGTCCGCGGCGTTTAAGGCGCACGGCAAAGGCCCGCCCTCGCGCAGAGCTTCCTTGGCAAGGGTCAGGCACGGGAACTTCTTGGCCGGCACTTCCTCAAAATCCAGTTTTTTCAACGCGGACCAGTCCAGGGCATGAGTATTGGACGGAACCCGCTCGGGATAGGTTAGCGCATATTGGATGGGCATGCGCATATCGGTTGGGCCAAGCTGTGCCAGGACTGAACCATCCACAAATTCGACCATGGAGTGAATAGTGGACTGCGGATGGATCACGACGTGAATTTTGTCGAGGCCCACGCCGAAGAGCCATTGGGCTTCGATGACTTCGAAGCCTTTGTTCATCATGGTGGCGGAATCGATGGTGATGCGCTGGCCCATCTTCCAATTTGGATGCGCCAGGGCCTGTTCTGGTGTGATCTTCGAGAATTTGGAGAGGGGCAATTTACGAAACGGGCCGCCTGACGCGGTGAGCACCAGGCGACGGACTTCTTTCGATTCCCCACCGCGGAGGCATTGGTGAATGGCGTTGTGTTCGCTGTCGACCGGCAGCAGCGCTATTTTGCTGCGCTTTACGGCGGCCATGACCACTTCGCCGGCGGCGACGAGAACTTCTTTGTTGGCCAGCGCGATGTGTTTGCCGAGCTGGATCGCTTTGTAGGTGGCGGGCAGGCCAACCACGCCGACGGCGGCGGAGACTACGATTTCGGCGTCGGGATGGGTGGCGACACGATCCAGGCCTTCAGGGCCGAACAGCACTTCAGGCATCGGCAGGCTTGCTGTTTTCGCCCCGGTCCGAGTGCTTGGTGATTTTAGCGCGGCGCATAATTCGCGCGCTCCGGCTTCGGTGGCCACGGATACGACGGACGGGCGGAATTTTACGGACTGCTCGATTGCGAGTTTGATGTTCGAGCCCGCAGCCATCGCGACGACTTGGAATTTTCCGGGATGGGCGTCGACGACGTCGAGGGTCTGGCGCCCGATGGAGCCGGTTGAGCCCAGTATGGAAATGCGCTTCATCTGGCTCTATTTTATAGGCGTTCGCGCGATTATGCGAACGGAGTATCGGATTTCGTGCGTCGAATGTTCGGCGGCCACACGCGAGTGCGCGACCAGATTAAGATTTCAGATCGGAGAGTTTGGTGTCCTCGGGGGCATCGGTGAGGCTTTCGAACCCCAGGCGGTAGCCGTCGGGATCGGAGAGACTGGTCACCCACATCGAGTTTCCTACTTGCGGTTCTGATGCGGCCAATCCGCGCGAAATGAATTCACGGTAAAGAGCTACGGCGTCCTGGCATTGAAATTCGAGCGATACGCCTTCGCCCAGCTTTCCAGTCGACGGTGCGCTGCCGTGATGGCCGTCATTGGCGAATGTTTGCAGCATGAGTGCTGCACCGCCGAGTTCGAGCCAGCACCAACGCAGCTGGTTATCGACGACCCATTTATTTTTCAGGGTGAAACCAAGACCGTCGACGTAGAAGCGCAGCGATCGATCCATGTCGGTGATGCGGAAGAACGGGACGACTTGCTTGACGTTGCTCGAGGATTGGGCTGAGGCACTCATCCGCGCACCTTCTTTGGGACGCTTCTTTTGCGATTCCAGTAATGCTACCTGCGTGGCTTTACGTTAGACCGTGACCATGGCGCCTTGCAGCCACTGATACAGAATCCAGACGACTGGCGCAGCGAGAATTAAGCTGTCGATGCGGTCGAGCATTCCGCCGTGGCCGGGGAGCAGCGCGCCGGAATCTTTTACGGATGCGCCACGTTTGTAGGCAGATTCGATCAGGTCGCCGGCTTGGCCGGCGATATTCGCGGCAACGGCGATGCCAATCAGCGTCAGTGTGTCGATTTGCATCCAGCGCGCGAAGGCGATGGCCACGAGCGCGGACGCGACGACGTTGGCGAACGCGCCCTCCCAGGTTTTCTTGGGGCTGAGGGCTGGCGCCATTTTGAGGCGGCCGACGGATTTGCCGATGAAGTAAGCCAGCATGTCGCCAGCCCAGATCAGCACCAGCGTGAACAGGATTAATTGGCGGCCGACTGGTTCGATTTCGTTGACGCGCACGATGTAGCTGAACGGCAGAGCGATGAACAAAATTCCCGCGGCGCTGATGGCCAGGGCGGGCAGAACTTCGAGCAGCGGGCGGCGGGTGGCCAGGCCCAGCGCGACACAACCAAAAATAAAAATCAGGAAAGCGGCATCGAGCGAGAGCACGCCGCCGACGGCGTTGCGCACCACCGAGACGCCGCCGGTGAACGAACGAGTTTCACCAAGCCCGACGGAATATTGCGAATAGAAAATCAGCGCGGTGCCGAAGTACGTCCATTTCTTGAAGGCGCGGAGCCCAACCTTGTCGCCAATATCGAAGAATTCGAACAGCGCCAGAATGGCGACGACGCAGGCGAGTGCGGCGAGCAGCGCGGGCGGACCAAACCAGACCAGGGCGACGACGATCGGAATCAGGACGGCTGCCGTAGCGATGCGAAGCAGCATCCGGCGCTAGCCTCTCCCCTTCTTTTGGGCTAGCTCGGAGGGCGGTTCGGTTCCGTTCGGCTTCGCGCCGAGGCCGCCGTAGCGGCGTTCGCGCTTTTGAAAATCGAGCAGAGCTTCGAGGAGGCGCTCGCGGGAAAAATCGGGCCAGAGGGTTTCGGTGACGTAGATTTCGGCGTAGGCAATCTGCCAGAGCAGAAAATTACTGACGCGCATTTCGCCGCTGGTGCGGATCAGCAGGTCGGGATCGGGTAGGCCGGCGGTGTAGAGATGCTCGGAAATTTGCCGCTCGTCGATCACATGGGTCGTAGCGCCGTTCTTGCCATTGGCTTGCGACTGCTCCTGCAGCAGCGCGTTCACCGCGTCGACAATTTCGGCGCGCGCGCCGTAATTCAGCGCGACGACGAGTCTCATGCCGGTGTTGTTCGCGGTCAGGCGCATGCCGTCTTCAATGTCTTTGCGGACTTCATCCGGCAACTGCTCGGAACGTCCGATGACTTGCAGCTTGATGTTGTTTTTGTGAATGGAAGGCAGCTCGCGCGAAAGATATTCGCGCAGCAGGCGCATCAGGAAATCGACTTCGGCCTGCGGGCGGCGCCAATTTTCAAGGGAGAAGGCGTATAGGGTGAGGCACGGCAGTTTCAGGCGGGCGCAGCTTTCGATGATTTGGCGCGCGGTTTTTACTCCGGCACGATGCCCGGCCACACGCGGCAGGTGGCGCTTCTGGGCCCAGCGGCCGTTGCCGTCCATGATCACGGCCACGTGCTGCGGCAAACTCTTCAGGTCCAGCTTGTCGAGAAGGTCGGCTTCTTCGCGGCTGACATCGTTTAGAAGTTCGGTGGCTTTCACTAGAATTCACTCGAGGCAACGACGAAGAAAAACTAGCACAGGGACTGATGGCACGCAAGGATGGCAGAGGACCGAAGTTACTTTGCGAAGAAGTTACGGTGTCAGGGCGAATGGAGGAAGGTTCCGACCAGGCCGGAGCCGGCGGATTCGGTGAAGGCGGCGTAGACCAGCACGATCGTGAGGATGATCATGATGATGCTGGCGGTCCAGGCGACCAGGTTGAAACCCCAGGTGTTGGTGTGCTCGCCCATCAGGTCGCGGCGATTGATCAGCAGCAGAATGAAAATCAATACGACTGGAAGCCAGACGCCGTTGGCGACCTGCGAGAGGACGAGAATTTTGAACAGCGGGGCTTTGGGCAGCAAGATGATTCCGCCGCCGACGACGATTAGCCCGGTGTAGAGCGAGTAGAAGGCCGGGGCTTCTTTTACTTTGCGGTCGATACCCGCTTCGAATCCGAGGCCTTCGCAGATTACGTGTGCGGTGGAAAGCGGCAAAATGGACGCGGCGAACAGCGACGCGTTGAGCAGGCCAAAGGCAAACAGGTAAGAAGCCCACTTCCCTGCTAGCGGCGTGAGTGCGGCGGCGGCCTGGGCCGCGTCTGAAATGTTGGTCATGCCATTCTTGTTCAATGTCGCCGCGCAGCACACGATGATGAAGAATACGATGGCCATGCAGGAAATGCTGCCGACCAGCACGTCGAGGCGAGCGTGCTTGTATTGCTTGGGCCCGACACGCTTCTCGACGAATCCGGCCTGCAGGTAGAAAAATTGCCAGGGCGCGATGGTGGTGCCGACCAGGGCGGTGAGCATCAACAAATATTCGGTGTTGTAATGCAGCGACGGCAAGACGGTTTCTTTAGCGGCGAGCAGCCAGTCGGGCTTGGCTAGAAATGCCGACACCACGTAGGACAAATAAAAGGCGCAGGCCACCAAAAATATCTTTTCGACCTGCCGGTAGCTTCCCTTCACTACCAGCAGCCAGACGGCCAAGCCCGCGAGCGGCACGGAGACGAATTTGCTGACGCCGAAAATTTGCATGGACGCGGCGACCCCGGCGAATTCGGCTACGGTGTTGCCCAAATCCACGGCGAGGGCGGCGATCATCACAAAAAACGTGGAGCGGAATCCAAATTCCTCGCGAATCAGGTCGGACAAGCCTTTGCCGGTGACCACGCCCATGCGCGCGCACATTTCTTCAGAAACGTAGAGCGCGATAGTCATGGGAATCAGCGACCACAGCAGGGTGTAGCCGAATTGCGCGCCGGCCGTGGTGTAAGTGGTGATTCCGCCGGCGTCGTTGTCGACGTTGGAGGTGATCAAGCCGGGACCGACCACGGCCAGCAAAACGGCGAGGCGCCGCCGGGTCATGCGGGTGCGCCGCAAGAAGTTCTGGCCGCGCGTCTTCCAGACGGCGAGCGATCCCGAGTTGGATTGCGGTTCGGACATAGACGACCTAAATTTTCGCGTGCATCCGGCTGACGACATCATCGACGGTGATGGCGCCGATGGGATGGTTCTGCTTATTGACCACCGTCAGGCTGCGCAAATTGTACTTATCGAAAAGTTCGAAAATCTCTTTGTCGTGCGCGTCGGCTTTAACGGTGAGCAGCGGTTCAAACGCCAGTTCAACCATGCGCTGGTCGGAATCGGACAGCAGCAGGCGGGTGACCGGCACGGTGCCGGCGATGGCGGCGTCTTTATTGATCAGGATCACGTTGTCGATCTGGTCCGGCGAAAGTTCGTGGAAGCGAATGTAGTCGACGACTTCGCCGCGGGTGGCTTCTTCGCTGACCACCACGATTTCGGTGGTCATCATGCCGCCGGCGGTGTCCGCGCCAAATTTCAGGAGTTCTTCGACTTCGTGCGCCTCGCGATGCTCCATTTCGTCGAGAACTTCCTTCGACGTTTCGGAATCCAGGCTGGCGATCAGGTCGGCGGCGACGTCCGGGCTCATTTCCTCGATGATGTGCGCGGCTTGTTCGGGGTCGAGTTTTTCGACGACTTGGGTCTGCAGGCGCTTGTCGAGTTCGGCGATCGCTTCGGCTGCGGTTTCTTCGTCGAGAGAACCGATGAGGCCCTGGCGCTCGTCGGGCGAAAGTTCTTCCAATATTTCAGCGATGTCCGCGGGATGGAGCGCGGCGAGTTTCTGGCTGGAGAGGCGTAGTTTTACGCGACGCAGGGGATCGGGCTCGATCAGGTTTACAAATTCCCACTGAATCTTGCGCGCCGGAAGTTTGGCTTGCAGGCGCCGGATGGCCATGGGCGGGACGACGCCTTGCAGCAGCCGGCGCACGGCGCCGGGCAGGCCCACGTCGACCTGGGTGATGCGCAATTCGGTGTTGCCATTGGTGCGATGATCGGAAAGGTCGATGTCGTTTACGCGGACGACTTTCCGGCCGTTGGTGTCGATGATTTGCTGGTCGAGCAGGTCTTTGCCAACCGCGAGCCAGGCTTCGTTGGGTTGGTAGAGTTCGAGCGCGGCTTCGTCGGTGGTGAGGGTGATGCGACCCGGCGCGACCGAGGCGATCTGGTCGTAGCGCGCGATCAGCGAGCGGTATTGGCCACGGCTGATCAACATTTTGGCCACGCGGTTGGCCTGGTCGGCGGGCTCGACGAAGATTTCTTTGATGCGGCCGACGTAATTGCCCAGCGCGTCGAACGTCTGGGCTCCGATGACCTCGGTGGCGTGCAGCATAGTGAACTCCTGGGACTGCTCGTCCTGAGATTCCGCTTCGGCGCGCATTGCAAGCAGATCGGCTCGGCGCAAAAAAAAAGCCCGCGACCGGCAAAGCAACCGGCCTCGGGCGAATACGAATGCCCACGATTACCTCAGGCCAGGCCTCGCCTCCCTGTCCCCGCGGCAAACGCAGGTCCAGTGAACCGATACACCCCGAGCGATTCCCTGCCCTCGCCGCCAGATTCCTGCAGGTGGAGGCTGAGGGCTACCGCCAGGTTCCGAATTGGACGAAAGCTCCATGTAAACGCTTGTGTCCCAATTGACTAGTAAATGTTGACGTCAAGATTGTCAAGCGAAGAGTGACGTTTCAGTGCGATTTTTGCGAAGGAAGCAGCATATTTTTTGGAGTGACGCCCCGGCGCAGGCAATCGGCGGCGTAAAGATCCCAGTAGGTGGCGCGGAGGTAGTCGGCGGGCGAAAAGCCGAGGGCTTTTGCGGCGCGATCGATGGCTTGGGGTCGGCCTTCGAGTTCGAGGATGACGCCGACTGGGGTTTCGTCGAGGTCGAGGTGCAGGTGGCGGAGGCGAAAGCTGGTGCGGAATTTTTCATAGCGGAAGCTGGGATGAAGGCCGAGAGCGTGGAGACTGCGTACGAACGAGTCGGGATTGTGCAGGGCAAGTTCGCTTTCGGCACGTTCTTTGTAGCGCGAAGTGGTGTGGTTCGACTTTTGCTGGTGTGTCGGCGACGATGCAGGAGCCTTGGCGGTGAGGACCGCGCTGCGCCGTCCGGCCGTCTGGCCATGCGCGGCGGCGGGAGTTTCAATTCGCACGCGGAGCAGCCGGCCGGCCCGGCGGAGATCGGAAGCCGGCGTGTCGAAAAGGGTGTTTCGTTCGAGTACGCGACCGTGAGAAACGGCGCCGATGGTTCTCAGTTTCTTCAGGATGCCGGGCAGATCCGCGATTCGGAGTTTTATTTCGGTCTCCGTCTGAGTCGGCGTGATTTTGCGCACGCTTCAGTATAAAGCAGCAGACTGGGACGAGGGCGGTGGTGATGGACGGGTCGCGGTTGCCAAACCTGCGTGGCAAACATCATAATCGTTTGCTGCGGACTCGCGTTCGTCCCCAAACTTTTCTGGCGTTGGTGATTTTTTGGCGACGGCGGACCTGCGCGATTCATTCATGACTGAACCCACCACTCCCCTGATGCGGCAGTATCACGCCGTCAAAAAACAACACCCTTCGGCATTGCTGCTGTTCCGGCTGGGAGATTTCTACGAGCTGTTCTACGAAGACGCCGTGGTCGCTTCGAAAATCCTGCAAATTACGCTGACTTCCAGGAATAAAGAGAAGGACCAGGCCGTGCCGATGTGCGGCGTTCCGTATCACGCCGCGGAAAATTACATCGCACGGCTGATTCGCGCGGGGCACAAGGTCGCAATCTGCGAGCAGATGGAGCAGCCTGGGCCCGGGAAGAAAATTGTGCGGCGCGAAGTGGTTCGGGTGCTGACACCCGGCACCGCGAGCGGGTCGGGGCTGGTCGAGGCCAAGGAAAATAATTATCTGGCGGCGGTGGCGAGATCGGGGCCGCAGGCCAATGCGGCGGGCGCGGGCGGACGCGGGACTGAAGTGATTGTCGGGCTGGCGTTCGTCGATTTATCTACCGGCGAATTCCGGGCTACGGAATTTCGCGGAGAGAAGGCGGACGCGAGGTTGCGCGACGAGTTGGGTGTTTTGAGGCCGCGGGAAATTTTGCTGGCTAAGCCGGTCACTTTATTCCCGGTCGCGGCTTCGACGGAGTTGGAAAATCTGGGCGCGATGGAAACTCGGCTGGACGAT
This sequence comes from Acidobacteriota bacterium, assembly GCA_003156635.1. GTDB lineage: Bacteria > Acidobacteriota > Terriglobia > Acidiferrales > UBA7541 > Palsa-295. The sequence goes on from PMHK01000218.1 coordinate 16,487, forward strand.
TGGGTGTTCGAGTCGAATTATGCCGCGCGGATTCTCGAAGAACATTTTCGGGTAGCGGCGCTCGAAGGGTTCGGCCTGGATGGCCATCCTTGCGCGACTTCCGCGGCCGGGGCGCTGGTTCATTATTTGCGGGAGACATCGGCGATTGGGGCGCGCTTGCCGGAAGATTCGGCGGCGGTGCCATCGATGCGGCCGTCTGGTGCGGGGCTGGAGCACATCGATCGCATCGAATTCTACGAGCAGCAGAATGGAATGGTGCTCGACGCGGTGACGACGCGAAATCTGGAGCTGGTGGAGCCGTCGGCGGGTGACGACGCGTCGGCGACTTTGTTGCGGGCCATCGATGAGACAGCGACTGGCATGGGCGCACGGTTGCTGCGCGGGTGGATCGTGCGGCCGGAGATTGCGTTGGACGAGATTAACGCCAGGCTGGACGCGGTGGCGGAGCTGCGCTCCAGAACTATAGTGCGCGAAGAAATTCGCAAAACGCTCGAAGGGATTTTGGACCTGGAACGGCTCACCAGCCGCGTGACTTTGGGCGTGGCTACGCCGCGCGATTTGCTGGCGCTGCGGCAATCCCTGGAGAGAGTGCCGGCGTTGCGCAAGTTGATTGCTGATGCGTCGCCGAAACCTACCGGCAACGTCGAAGCTCCTGTGAATGCGCAGAGCGGGAGGCTGAGTTCCCTGCGAGAGCAACTGGACGAAATGCGCGACGTTTGCGAGACGATCGCGCGCGGCATATCGGACGATCCGCCGTCGGTCGCAAACGATCCGGGCGTGATTCGTACTGGATACAACGCTGAGCTGGACGAATTGCACGCGATCACCAAGCAGGGGCGGCAAATTATCGCGGCGATGGAAGAGCGCGAACGGAAGCGCACCGGAATCGGGTCGCTGAAGATTCGCTACAACAATATTTTCGGTTTTTATATTGAGATTTCGAACGCCAATGCGCATTTGGCTCCGGCGGACTATGAGCGCAAGCAAACGCTGGTCAACGCCGAACGGTTTACTTCTACCGAACTGAAATCGCACGAGCAGAAAGTGCTTTCAGCGGAAGAACGGGTGCGCGAGATCGAGCGGCGGCTTTACAGCGAAATCCGCGAAGGCATCGCGCATCAGGCCGGCCGCTTGCGCAAGACGGCGTCGGCGATCGCGCAGTTGGACGTGCTGGTGAATTTCGCGCGGATCGCGGCGGCGCGGAATTATTCGCGGCCGGAATTCACCGACAAATCGGTGGCCAGGAAAGGCAAACGCGGGATCTTGATGATTGCCGGGGGGCGGCATCCGGTGATTGAAAAGCTGTTGGAAGAGCGCGGCGAGCGTTTCGTCCCCAACGATTTGTATCTCGACGATGAATCGCAATTCCTGTTGGTTATCACCGGGCCGAACATGGGCGGGAAATCGACGTACCTGCGGCAGGCGGCGCTGATTTCGGTGATGGCGCAGATGGGGTCGTTCGTGCCGGCGGTGCAGGCCAAGCTTCCCTTGCTGGACCGGATCTTTACCCGCATCGGCGCGTCCGACAATTTGGCGCGCGGACGTTCGACATTTTTGGTGGAAATGAGCGAAGTAGCGGCGATTTTGAACACGGCGACCGCAGCGAGTTTGGTGCTGCTGGATGAGGTGGGTCGCGGTACGTCGACGTTCGACGGGCTTTCGATCGCCTGGGCGGTGGTGGAATCGCTGCACGCTGGATCGAAGCCGCGAACGTTGTTCGCGACCCACTATCACGAGCTGACGGAGCTCGAGCAGCTTTTGCCTGGGGTGAGAAACGTCCACGTCGCGGTGCAGGAGGCCGGTAGCGAAATTATTTTTCTGCGGCGCGTGGAACCGGGGAGCGCGAACAAAAGTTACGGGATTGAAGTGGCGCGGCTGGCGGGCCTGCCTGGCGAAGTGATTTCGCGGGCTCGCGAGATCTTACGCCGGCATGAGCAGAGTGAAGAAAAGCTGTCGCACGAGCTATCGCCCGGAGCGGTTGCCGATGGTGGGGCTGCGCCCGGCCCTCCGCAACAAACTTCGTTCACGGCAATTGATGAGTCGGTGCTGGACGCCATTCGCTGCGCGGAGCTGGATGAATTGACACCGCTCGAAGCGCTGAACCTGCTCGCGGCCCTGCAAAAGCAGCTGTCCTGAACCTGCGGTCGGCCCGGGTTGTTCGCTGCGCGCATCACACCACAGGTAACACGCGCCGAAATCGCAGTTGTAAACCAGCCTCGGCAGCTTCTAGACTCAACGCATCCATGCGCGTTCTCGGAATGATGTCTGGAACATCGGCGGACGGGATTGACGTCGCGCTGGCCAACATTTCTGGTGCGCCGCCGCGGCTGGCGGCGAAACTCGAAGGCCATTATCACTGGGCGTTCCCTAAAATGGTTCGCGGGGCGATTCTTCGGCTGGCGAACGGGGCGCCGACCACCACCGCCGAAATCAGCCAGTTGAATTTCCTGCTCGGCGAAGAATTCGCGGCGGCAGCGATCGCAGCTTGCGCGAAGTGGCGGGTGCCGCTGCGCAAGATTTCGCTGATCGGATCGCACGGGCAGACCATTTTTCATCAGGGGACGCCGGCAAACTTTCTGTCAGCGCGTAGGATTTCATCGACGCTGCAAATTGGAGAACCCAGCGTCATCGCGGAACGCGCCGGGATTACGACGATTGCCGATTTTCGCCCAGGCGATATGGCGGTGGGCGGTCACGGAGCACCGCTGGTGCCGTTCGTCGATTACCTGCTGTACCGCGACGCAAAAATCGGGCGCGTGGCTTTGAACATCGGCGGGATCGCCAACGTGACCGTAATTCCAGCGAATGCGCGGCCGCAGGATGTGTTTGCGTTCGACACCGGCCCCGGCAATATGATTATTGACGCGCTGATAGAACGAATCACGAAAGGCCGCGCGGCCTACGATCGCGGCGCGCGAATCGCGGCGTCCGGCGAAGTGATTCGGCCGCTGCTTGAAAAAATGCTGCGCGATCCCTACCTGCGTCAAAAGCCACCCAAAACCGCCGGACGTGAACAATTCGGCTCCAAGTACGCTGAGACTGTATGGGCCTGGTCCAAAAAACATCGCGCGCGGCCGCAGGATCTGGTTCGAACCGCGACGATATTCAGCGCATTTTCGATTATCGATGCCTTGCAACAATTCGTTCTGCCGAAGACCGCTATTCAGGAATTGATTGTGGCCGGCGGGGGTACGAAGAACCCGCTGATCATGGCGCAGCTGGAAGCCGCGCTCGCCGGAATTAAGATTGTGGAATCATCGCGATTTGGCGTCGCGGCGGAAGCGAAGGAAGCCTTTGCCTTCGCGATTCTGGCTTACGAAACATTTCATTCGCGGACGAATAATTTGCCTTCGGCTACCGGCGCGAAACATTCGGCAGTTCTCGGAAAGCTGGTGCATGGCCGCGCGCGTTAATTCTGCGCCGCGCTGCGATTGGTCACGGAGAGGACTGCGCGCGCATGCAGAACTGGCGGTTTTCTTCCTCGGTGTGTCCACTTCCCTGCTGACTCTCTGCGGCGGTTGTGGGTCTTTAAAAAGCGCGCCCGAACCCGGGACGGTGGAATTCCTGACCGAAGCTTCGCCGACCAATCTCGACCCACGCATCGGCGCGGACGCGTACTCGGAACACATCGACGGCTTGATATTTTCGAGCCTGGTGGCGCACGACGCGGAAATGAAGATCATTCCCGATCTCGCGACATCCTGGGATACGCCCGATGCGCTGACTTACGTTTTTCATTTGCGCAGTGGAGTGAAATTCCATAATGGGCAGCCGCTTACTTCCGCGGATGTGAAATTTACTTTTGACTCGGTACTGACTGGCGCGGTTAAAAGTCCCAAGCGCAGCTCGTTCAAGATGGTGGATTCGATCGAAGCGCCGGACGACAGCACAATTATTTTTCATCTGCACGAACCGTACGCGTCGTTCCTGTGGAGCCTGACGCGCCCGGCGATCGGCATCGTGCCGCGCGGTTCGGGAAGCGATGTGGCGCAGAAACCCATCGGCACTGGCCCGTTTCGATTCGTGAGCATGGCCACGGACGAGGAAATTAATCTGGCGCGGAATGACGATTATTTCGGCGGCGCGCCGCACATCGAGAGACTGCGGATTCGCATTGTCCCCGACGTGACGACCCGTGCTCTGGAATTGCGCAAGGGTTCGGCGGACGCAACGATTAATTCCCTGACGCCGGACATGGTCGCGACGCTGGGAAAAGAAAAGGGCCTGGTCGCAGACCAGCAGCCCGGCACGCCGCTGGCCTACATCGCATTTAATTTTACTGATCCGATTTTGGCCAAACGCGGGGTACGGCAGGCGTTGGCGTATGCCACGGACCGAAAAACAATTATTCAATATTTATTGCGTGGGCAGGCGCGCCCGGCCGCGAGCCTGCTGCCGCCGAGCAGTTGGGCTTTCGATGGAGACACGCCGCAATATGATTTTAATCCAGCGCGCGCGGAGCAGCTCCTCGAAGCGGCCGGATATCCTCGCGGCGCCGACGGCGTGCGTTTGCATCTGGCGCTGAAAACATCCACCGACGAATCCGTGCGTTTGATGAGCGAGGCGCTGGCCGACCAGTGGAAGCGGGTGGGAGTGGCGCTCGAACTGCGGCCGCTGGAATTCGCCACGTTTTACACCGACATCACGCGCGGAAGTTTTCAGATGTATGCGCTGCGGTGGGTGGGGGCCAACAACGATCCAGACATTTTCGAGTTTGTATTTAGTTCGCAAAAGATGCCGCCGGCCGGAGCAAACCGCGGACGGTACAGCAATCCGCAGCTGGATGTGCTGTTACAGCAGGAACATGTGGAGATGAATCAGGAAAAGCGGAAGGCGTTGTTGGTGCAGGTGCAGAAAATCGCGGCGGAGGACGAGCCGTACATCAATCTTTGGTATGTGGACAATATTTGCGTGCATCGCGAACGGCTGGGTGGAATTGTGATGCCGCCGGGCGGCGATTACGACTTTCTGGCTACGGCCACACTTTCGGCCAAGTAGAGTCTTCCGTTCAAAATCACCACAGATGAACACAGATTAACGCAGATAAAAGCAGATAAAAGCAACTGATCGGATTGAAAATCCAGGCTTTGCCACAGAGGTTTATCTGTGTTCATCAGCTTTTATCGGCGTTCATCTGTGGTGATTTTTTGGTGTTGCTGAATGACGGGCGTTCAACTAATGGTGCAGGGTTTTGTAGATTTGCTCGTCGGGGATGGCGCCTTCGCGGACGACGCGCCATTCATTGCCGTCGAGGCGAACGATGGTGGAAGCGAGCGTGCCGCCGGTGTCGCCGGCATCGAGAATCAGCGGCAAGCGATTGCCGAGTTGTTCGACGATTTGGCCGGCGTTCGAGCACGACGGGTAGCCGGAAAGATTGGCGCTGGTGCCGGTGATGGGCCCGCCGACCGCATCAATGAGCTTGCTGACCACTTTTGAATTGGCCCAACGCAGCGCGACGCGTCCGGTGTTGCCGGTTACTTTTAGCGGGAGGCGGTGGGTCGCTTCGACCACCAACGTTAACGGTCCCGGCCAGTAGGTATTGGCGAGCTCGAGAAAGCTGTCCGGCATTTCGCGCACCAGGGTCAGCGCCTGTTCGACCGAATTGACCAGGATCGGGAGCGCCTTGGTTTCCGGACGGCCTTTGGCGCGGAAGACACCTTCGATCGCGGAAAGATTAAAAGGATCGGCGGATAGGCCATAAAACGTGTCGGTGGGAATGCCGACAACTTCGCCGCGTTTGACAAACCCCGCAGCATATTCCACGACGTGTTTTTCGGGTGATTCGGATGAAATTTTCAGGAGTTCGACAGGCAAAGGTTCGCTCGCGGCGGGTTGCGCCCCAACTGCGATAAAAAAATTAGCACAGGGGTCGTGGCATTAGCAAGGTTTCGCGGGCGATTGTGGCGGCTTTTCGCGGTTTCAGCGTATCTCGACGTGCTGTCTGGCGTTTGTTAGGCTGAGTGAATGGCGGAGCATCCGACGGCGGACGTGATTACCAGCCGCGAAAACCGGTGGGTCAAACTATTTCGCGCCGGACTGCGCGGCACGGGACCGTCGGGAGACGAGGCGATTGCGGTGGAAGGACCGAAGCTGATCGAAGATGCGCTGCGGCACGGACTGGAAGCAGAGGCGGTCTTGGTCAGCGATTCGGGCGAGCGCCATTTGGAAAATATTCTGCGGGCGGCCAGCGACAGCGAATCGGGGATTGCGCGGTCGAGGGTCTTGCGGACGACGGACAAAATATTCGAATCGGCCAGCGGGACCGAAGCTCCGCAGGGAGTGGCTGCTCTGTTTAGACAGCCCACGTGGGATTTCGAGGAAATTCTGGGGCCTTCTGAATCCGAGGCCGAGAATTCAGAAGCGGGAGTCGCGGCGTTGGTGTTGGTGATTGCTGGGGTGCAGGACCCCGGCAACGTCGGTACGATTTTGCGATCAGCGGAGGCGTTTGGCGCGACGGGTGTGGTTGCTACGCGCGAAACCGCCGATCCGTGGTCGCCGAAGGCGTTGCGTGCTTCGGCGGGTTCGGCGTTGCGTCTGCCGCTGCTGCGCGGCATGTCCGTGCCGATTCTGTTGACCCAACTGCGCGTCTCGAAAATAAAAATCATTGCGGCGGGTTCGGCGGCATCCAAGGAATTGAATGCCGACGGCGAGTCGGCGCCGGATTTGCGCGAGCCGGTGGCTATTTTCATCGGGAACGAGGGAGCGGGCCTGACGCACGAAGTGGAAAGCGCCGCCGATGCCCACATTTCGATTCCGACGTCGGCGGCGGTGGAATCGCTGAACGCGGGGATTGCTGCTTCGATTATTTTGTATGAGGCAGCGCGACAGAGGAAAGATCACCACGCATGAACACAGATAAACACTTGCGGGAAGAAGAGATGGTTCGTCGATCCGTTGGTTTTATCTGCGTTCATCTGTGTTTATCTGTGGTGATTTTGACTTGCGGTAGCGGTGTGAACTTATGAGCCTGTTCCAGTCCCTACAACCCGAAGAGGATTCGCTGGCGGGGCGGCCGCTGGCGGACCGCATGCGTCCGCAGAGTCTCGACGAGTTTATCGGCCAGGAAGAATTACTTGGGCCGGGCAAGCCGCTGCGCATCCAGATTGAGCGCGACGACCTGACTTCCCTGCTGCTGTGGGGGCCTCCTGGGTGTGGGAAGACGACCCTGGCGCGAATCATCGCGCGAACGACCAAGTCGGAATTTCTGCCTTTCAGTGCGGTGATGTCCGGGATCAAAGAGATCAAAGAAGTGATGGCCAAGGCCGAGGCGACGCGGCGTTACGGCCGGCGCACGATTGTTTTCGTGGATGAAGTGCACCGCTTCAATCGGGCGCAGCAGGATGCGTTCTTGCCGCACGTCGAGGCCGGAAATATTTTGCTGATCGGAGCGACCACCGAAAATCCTTCGTTCGAAGTCATTGCGCCGCTGCTTTCGCGGATGAAAGTGTATGTGCTGAAGGCGCACACCAAAGAACAAATCGTGAAGTTGCTGGAGCGCGCGCTGGTCGACTCGACCCGCGGGCTGGGCGCGGAAAAGGTGCAAATCAGCGGCGAAATTCTGGAGCGCATCGCGATTTTAGCGAACGGCGACGCGCGCTCGGCCTACAACACTTTGGAAGCATTGGTCATGGGCACGGCGCCGGCCGCTGACGGACGCCGGGTGGTGACGCAGGAACGCCTGGAAGACGTGCTGCAGCGCAAACTGCTGCCCTATGACAAATCGGGCGAAGAACACTTCAATTTAATTTCGGCGCTGCACAAGTCGGTGCGCAATTCGGACCCGGATGCGTCGTTGTACTGGCTGGCGCGGATGCTGGAATCCGGCGAAGACCCTTTGTATGTGGCCCGGCGGCTGGTGCGGATGGCGAGCGAAGACATCGGCCTGGCTGAACCGCACGCGGTGCAGGTGACCATCGCCGCGATGCAGGCTTTCGAATTGCTCGGGCCGCCGGAAGGAAATCTGGCGCTGGGGCAGGCGGCGGTGTACCTGGCGCTCGCGCCGAAATCGAATGCGGTGTACCGAGCTTACGGAGAAATTCAGAACGATTTGCAAAGCACCATGGCTGAGCCGGTGCCCTTGCACATTCGCAACGCCGCGACCGGCCTGATGAAAAATCTGGGATACGGGAAGGGCTATCAGTACGCGCACGACCACGAAGACAAGGTCACGGACATGACCTGCCTTCCCGAAAGTCTGGCGGGCCGCATATACTACCACCCGACCGATCAGGGGTTCGAAGCCCGGATTCGCCAGCGGCTCGAGGACATTCGGCGGATTCAGAAACGTCCGGCCAGTTAGAAAGTTAGAGCTAAAAGTCAGGCTGAGAGGAAAACTTCATTGAAGGCCCAGCGCAAACCTGCAAACCATCTCGCTCCTGCAACGCAGAACTCCCTACTGCTAAGCGCCGGACTCGCCGGATGCGCGGTGATCGTCGGGGCGATGCTACCTTTGCTCGCACAAACCGGCGCGAAGCCGACGGCGTCGATCGAGGCTGACGTGCAGGCCTTCGCGATCTCGCCGGACAATCAGATTGCCTACGCGGTACAGCGCGTGAAGCGAATCAAGAAGCTGGTCGTCGAGCATGATGATTTTTGGGTGGCGACCATCGACGGCAAGAAACGGAAAATTATCGACGGCGACAAATTCACGCCGACGCCGTTCGAACAGCCGGAAGAAGTGGCGAGTTCCACGGATAGCGCCGGGCCGAATATTCCGGGCAGCAGCTCGAGCAGCAGTTCCAGTTCGAGTTCCAGCTCCAGCAGTAGCAGCGACGACGACGAAAAGCCGGAAAAAGGAAAAAAGGGACCGAAAGAAAAAAAGGAAAAGAAGCCGCTACCGCCGCAGCACAGCTATCAAGTCGACACGATTACGTGGTCGCCGGACAGCAAAAAGCTGGTGGTGAAGATGGATACCTCGAACATGGCGCAGCCGCAGGGCTCGATCGTGCAGCAGCTGGACGAGCAGCAAACGGTGCGGCCCAATACGATTTTGTATTTGATGGATGCCGATGGCCACGACATTCCGATCGCCGGGTCGAAAACGCCGACGATCGCGGACGCGTTCAACGCCGCGTGGCTGGCCGACGGCGCGACGCTGGTGTACATGAGCAAAACGAGCGGCGGATTTGCGCAGATGATGGCGATGCGTCCCGGCGACGGCAAATCACACGTACTGTTCGACGGGCACGTCTTCACCGCGGTGACCTGGGACACGAAACGGAATCAGGCGTTCGCGCTGGAGGAAAACACGCGGGTGGTGGGGCCGCCGAAAATCGTGCAGCTGGATCTGGTGGCCGGTGCGCGGAAAGAAATTGTGGCGGTGGATGAGTACGCGGGATTTTTGTCCATCTCGCCGTCGGCGAAAAAGATCGCGTACTTCAAGGATGGCGATACGCTGGAGGTTCGCGAGTTGGCCAAGCCGGCGAAAGTGACGCAGGTGCGGGTGGCGATTGGCGAATTTCAGTGGTCGCGCGACGAGCAGAAGGTATTGCTGAAACGCGGCGAGCCTTCGAAGTCGGCAGACTTGGTTTGGGTGGGACTGTACAACAATGCGTTCGACCCATTTTTTCACGGGCTAGAATTTCATGAGTTTGAAATTGCGCCGGACGGGAAAACGATCGCGGTGACCCAGCCGGGGCGTCGCGATTTGATGATCTATCCCGCAGACTAAGACGGGCTGGGCCGGTTGAGTTAGGCGGTTGTGCGCCGGGACCGTTTGACGTGTTCCTTCAGCATGCAGTGATCCATCACCACCAGCAGGCCAGCCTGCCGGGCTTTTTCCGCCGCTTCGGGGTTGATCACGCCTTCCTGCATCCAAACCGCGCGCGCGCCAATGCGAATCGCCGACTCGACGATGTCCGGCACGAATTCGGGGCGTCGGAAAATTTCGACGGTGTCCACTTTTTCGGGAACGTCTTCGAGGCGCGGGTAACTTTTCTGGCCGAGCACTTCGGTTTCCTGGGGGTTGACGGGGATGATGCGATAGCCCGCGGCTTGCAGGTACTTCGCGACGCCGAAGCTTGGCCGGAATTTATTGGATGAGAGGCCGACAACGGCAATCGTTTTCGTTGTTTTCAGAATTTCTTCGATTACCTCAGCCGCGGGAAGATCGGAAGTTGGATCCACAGGGTCGTCTGTTTTTCAATCTCAAAAATTCAAGTTTCGTAGCAACTGCCAAGCGGAAAACTAGAAATTATTTCCGGCCCTTGGGTTTGAAAGATCCCCGCTTGCCGCCCGCAGGCGGACGCTTTCCGCCGGGCCGCGGCTTCCCTGCTCCGGATTTTCCGGAGCCAAAACTTTTGCCGGACTTACCGAATGGTTTCGAACCTGACGTTTTGTTGACGCGGCCGAAGGCTCCAGGCTCCGAAGATTTTTTGCCGCGAAACGGCGCGCTGGGCCGCGCGCCCTGCGGTCGTGCTGGCTTCGAACCAAAATCGGAGCGTCCCGCAGCCGACGGCCGCTGATCCCGGAACGGGCGATCCGGGCGTCCGCGATGTTCCGCGCCGGCCTCTGCACCCGCTGGGTTTGAGCTCCGCGGTTTGAAACTCGGCTTCGGGCGGTCGACTCCGCCAGATGGCGGGCCCGATTTTTTCTGCCACGGCCGATTTGGCCGCGATGGGACCGAGGGGAAATCGCTCTTCGCTTCGCGCTCAAATTCTTCCGGGCTGGGTTTGTGGAAAACGCGCTCGTTCGGTCCCCATTTTGCGCTGCCTTCGGTGCGCGAAGGAAACGATCGCGGCGGTTTCGGCGGCGCGTCGGGCGACGCTGCTTGCGGCGTGCCGGCTTTGATGCCCATAAATTCGCGGCGACCGTGATTGATGCCGCCGGGTTTGCCTTTGGCGTACGTGCCGCTGTCATTCGGACGATATGTTGGTTTGCTCCCGCCGCCGGGAGAATTCGAATACGGCTTCGAGTACGGGCGATTCCCTTGCGGGCCGTTCGACCGAAAATTCGGGCGATCGTTATTGGGCCGGCCGCCTTGGCGATCGTTCGAACGAAATGGCGGGCGTCCTTGACCTTGCGGCTTCGATCCGAACCCTGGGCGCGGCGCTCCAGAATGCTGGCCGGTAGAAAATTGTTTGTGGCCGTGCTGCGGGCGATCCATGTTCGGCTTGCCGAATGACCGTTGATTTGGACGGAACTGATTCGCGGGACGGCCCGCGGCGAAACTGGTGTTTGCCTGGCGCGGTGGAAGCGGCACGGCGGACAAACGATTGCCGTCCGGTTCGGGCATCGGCGGCTGGTTGTGCGCCGGGCGGTGCTCGCCGGGTTTCGGCTTGGGTTGGTACGGGCGCTTCTTGATGAAGGGGCGGCGTTCGGTGGTGAATTGCGCGGGGGATTGATTCACCGCTTTCTCGCCGAGTTTTTCTTGAATGGGGCCGGTGGAGGCGGCGACAGCCTGCGCGGCATTTTTAGGATCGACCATTTTGCGCAGCGTCGCGACTTCCGCGTCCGACAACGGGCGGAACGCGCCGGGCGCCAGCGATTCCATCGCGATATTTCCGATTTTGATGCGCTTGATTTTTTCCACCGGGTGCCCGGTCTGGAAAAGCTTGTTGCGCAGTTCGTCGCGCCGTGCTTCGGACAGCGTCACTTCGTACCAAGGAGATTCCTTGCCCTTGATGCGAATGATGTGCGCGCCGGTCTGGCGCGAGAGCGTTTCCACTTCGTCGAAAGTCAGCAAAGTTTTCAGTTTCAGGTTGTAGGTCTGCGGCAGGTAATGCGCCTTGAGCATCTGGTTGGCGAGTTCGCCGTCGTTGGTCAGGAACACCAGGCCCATCGAGTGATATTCCAGGCGGCCCACCGGAAAAACGCGCAGCGAAACTCCATGCAGCAGATCGCGCAGGCAGCGGCGGCCTTCGGGATCGACCATGGTGGAGACGACTTCGGGCGGCTTGTTCAGGATCAGGTAGGCGCGCTCGGTTTCGGGCTGCAGCAGCTTGCCCTGCACCTTGATGTGATCTTTGGTTTCGTCGGCCTTGGAGCCGAGTTCGGTGACGGTGGTTCCGTTCACGGTGACCATCCCGGAGGCGATCAATTCTTCGGCGTGGCGGCGCGAGGCGATTCCAGCGCGCGCGATGATTTTTTGCAGTCGTTCGAGCATGCGATTGTTCGTCCTAGAAAGGGCCCGTATAGATTAACGGAAAACTTGGTTTGGCGCGAATCGAGAGTACGGGGATTTGGGTGGCGAGGGTGGAATCGAAGAGACGTCCCTTCGTCGCGAAAGACGCTCCCCTGGATGACGGCCAAGGGCAGTTTGGACGATGATGCTACTTTGAGCGGCAGAGACGACGCGTCGCGGCTTACGATGCGTCGTTTTTGGCGCCACCGACTGTGGCGGATGCGGCGCGGGAATTTTTCGGTTCGTCGGACGCGGCCATTTCGGACGCGGCTTGCTGTTCGCCGGAAACATCCTCGATGGTGTCTTTCATGGTTTCGCCGGGGGCGGCGGCGCTGACGTCGAGAGTGGCGTCGGCCATTTCGCCTTCCATCGCGGCGTTGCCTTCGAGTTCGGTCAGGGCTTCCTCGTCGGTTACTACAGCGGACGACATCTCTCCGGACTGCGCATCGCCGCCCTGGCCGTCTTCTGGTTGCACGTCGGCGATGCCTTCGTCAGAACCCAGTGCGGCTTGGGCTAGCGCTTCGAATTCTTTCAGGCTCGGCAACTCGTCCAGGTCGGAGAGGCCGAAACGCATCATGAATTGCTTGGAGGTGCGATACAGAATGGGGCGGCCGATGACTTCTTTGCGGCCGGCGGTGGTGATCAGTTTCTTTTCGAGCAGCGTCTTGATGACGCCGCCGACGTGCACGCCGCGGATTTCGTTAATCTCCGGGACGGTGACTGGCTGTTTGTAGGCGATGACCGCGAGCGTTTCGAGCGCCGGCATGGTCAGGCGCAGCGGCGGCTGCAGGCTCTTGATGAATTTGCGGACGACGTCGTGATGCTGGGCCTTGGTGTAAAACTTCCAGCCGCCGGCGACTTTGCGGACTTCGATGCCGCGCTCGTCGGATTGATAGGTCGCGGTCAGCTGTTCCAGCGCTTCGCGGGCCCGCGGCTTTTCCAGGCCGAGGGCTTTGGCGATCTGATCGATGGTGGCGGGCTCGTCAGCGGCGTAGATGATGGCTTCGAGCGCGGCTTGAATTTCGCGGTCCTTCGCCGCCAGTTCTGCTGTAGTTTCGTCGGCCGGGGTCACGACTTCTTGGTTCAGCGGCGTTTCCTCGGGCGACATTGTCACGTTATCGTTTTCGGCGTGGGTCACTTTTTCGCTCTTCGCGTGGGTCACAGATATTGCTCCTCAATTTTGGCCATGGCATCGGGACCGGCAAAGACGGCTTCGAACATTTTGTGTTTGCGCAGGCCAATGTCGTCGAACAGTTTGGACTGCACGAGTTCGACGGCTTGCATGCGCACCATTTCCAGCACGGCCAGCAGCGCGACGATCATGGCGTTCTTGGATTCGCACTTCTCGAAAAATTCGATCAGCGAGACTGTCTCGTCGGTGGAGATCAGGCGCTGACGCAGACGGTCCATCATTTGCGCGATGGAAACAGAATCGTGGCGCAGCTCGAATTTGGGAGCTTCTTTTTTGCGTTCGAGCACCTGCTGAAAAGTTTTGACCAGGTCGACCAGCGAGACGACCAGTTCGCCCTGGGTTTCGTCGGTGCCGTAGAGCGATTTGTCCGGGTGCGACCAGACGTGATCTTCGACCTGCTGCTTCTGATAGAGCAACTGCGCCGCGTTCTTGAATTTTTCGTGCTCGAGCAGGCGATGCACCAAGTCATCGCGCGGGTCTTGGGCCTCTTCCCCGGCGAGCAGCGGGTCGACCGGCAACAGCATTTTCGATTTGATGTGAATCAGCGTCGCGGCCATGTAGATGAAGTCGGCGGAAACGTCGATATCGAATTTTTCGATCTGGTGCAGGTAGTCGAGATATTGCTCGGTGATTTTGGCGATGGGGATGTTGTGAATGTCCATTTCCTGCTTGCGGATCAAATCGAGCAGCAGGTCGAGCGGACCCTCGTAAGCGGGAAGATTGATGCGATAGGGTGAGGCCATCGGCGGCTATGCCCCCACCGAGGCGCAGAGGGCGCATTCGGCGTGATTGCGGAAATTCGAATGCGAACTGGTCGCGTTATTTTTCAGGTGTGGCTCCTCCGCGAGCTTCGTCCGACTGGAAAATGGCGTTGCGCACGCGCTTCATCGTGGTCTCGGCGACTTCGCGCGCCTTCCGCGAGCCGTCATCGAGAATATCCCATACCTGCTGCGGTTTGGCTTCAAATTCTTTGCGTTTGGCCTGAATGGGTTCGATCCAGCGGATCAGGTTATCGGCCATTTGTTTCTTGCAGTCGACGCAGCCGATGGCGGCGGAGCGGCATTCGGTGTCGATGCGCGCGACGGTTTCCGGCGGCGAGAACAATTTGTGCCAGGCAAAGACCGGGCAGATTTCCGGGCGCCCGGGGTCGGTGCGGCGGACGCGCTGCGGGTCGGTCATCATGTTGCGGGTCTTAGTGCGGATCTCGTCGGGAGGATCGCTGAGCCAGATGGCGTTGCCGTAGGATTTGGCCATGCGGCGGCCATCGAGGCCGGGCAGGCGGGGAGTTTCGGTCGGGAGATAAGCAGGCTCTTGAAGAATAGGACTGAGACTGAAGTATTCCGCGTCCTTTCCTACTTTTTCTCGGAAGTTGTCCCATCCCCACTCCCAGACCGCTCGTTGGAAAGCTTTGCGGAGGCTCTCCCTAGCCCGTTCCAGTCCGCCAGAGATTTCGGGAGAGAGCCTCTCCACAAAAGGCACCTTACTCATCACGCGCTGTTGTGCACCCGCGTCCTCCCAGAACTGATCCGATATGCTAAACCCGAAATTGGTGTCAAAACGCCGGACGACTTCGCGCGTGAGTTCAACGTGCGGGGCTTGGTCTTCGCCCACCGGCACCAGCAAATCTTGATTCGGCGCGCCGTAGAGCACGATGTCGGCGGATTGCAGCAGCGGATAGCCGAGGAAGCCGTAGGTGCCGAGGTCGCGGCCTTTGAGATTTTCGATTTGCTCTTTGTAGGTGGGGACGCGTTCGAGCCAACTGAGCGGGGTGATCATCGAGAGCAGCACGTGCAGCTCGGCGTGCTGGAGGACGCTCGACTGGATGAACAGTGTAGATTTTTTGGGGTCGAGGCCGACGGAGAGCCAGTCGATCGCGACTTGCAACGTATTTTCGGCGATGGAGGTGGTGTCTTCGTAATGCGTGGTGAGCGCGTGCCAGTCGGCGACGAAATAAAAACAATCGTATTCGTTTTGAAGCTTGACCCAATTGGAGAGCGCACCGAAATAATGGCCCAGGTGAAGGCGGCCGGTGGGGCGCATACCGCTCAAAACGCGTTTCTCTTTGCCCACGCTGAAGTCGCTCTCCCCTGTGGCGAAACTTTAGGCCCGCAGCAAATCGCGGGCGATGACCGTGCGCTGAATTTCGCTGGTACCCTCGTAAATGGTTAGGACGCGGGCGTCGCGGTAGTAGCGCTCGACGTCGGTCTCGCGCGAGTAGCCGCTGCTGCCGTGAATCTGGACGGCTTTGTAGGCAACGCGGTTGGCCATTTCGCTGGCGTACAGTTTTGCTTTGGAGCCTTGCGCGCTGCTTTTCGCGGCGGACGCGCCAGAATCGCGCATCCACGCGGCGTAATGGGTCAGCGCGCGGGCCGCTTCGATTTCGGTTTGCATGTCGGCGAGCATCCACTGAATGGCTTGATAGTCGGCGATGGGCTGGCCGAAGGTTTTGCGCTGCTTGGCGTATTTCGCCGCGGCTTCGAGCGCGCCTTGCGCCAGGCCCACCGACTGCGAGGCGATGCCGACTCGGCCGCCATCGAGCGATTCGAAGGCGATGCGCAGGCCCTGCCCTTCTTCGCCGAGGCG
>PMHK01000237.1 GCA_003156635.1 Acidobacteriota bacterium
GTTACGATCACGAATGGAATTTCATTCCGCACGTGTCGTCGGCGTTTGGCGGGCAATACACGTTGTATTCCGCGCCGGCATTTCTGGATCCGGTGTACGGTGCGCATCCGATGGGCGTGATGCTGATTGTCCGCCTCCGCGCGATCAGTTCGACCAGCAAGTAAGGATACCTGTGGGTGCGAGTGCGAAACTGAATTCCTAGTGCTTGCTTCTCCTGAAGAGATTCGCAATATTGGCCGCGCAATCGTTGATGCTATACTTCTACGCGCAGGCCGCTGCAGTCAAAGCCATTTGAAATTCCCGCGGAGAGGTGCTGGAGTGGNNCGAATCCCCCCCTCTCCGCCATCGCTGTAAATCCCTGCAAAACGAGACGAACGCACGGCCGGTTGACTGACGGACAGCCTACCCTTTGTGTTCGAGCTTTTGTATGATTTCGCAGTAGAGCTTGGCTTCGTTCTGGTTGGTTCTGAGCAGCTTTTCGACGCTTTCGCGGGTGCAGCTTTCGAGCATGTTGAGGCCGAGGGTACATTCCAGAAGGCCAATGGTTTCTTTGACCGCTGCGTGTTTGGAACGCCAGACCCTTAGCAGATAGCCTTCGGTAGCCATGAACGTCCTCCTTGGCAAATAAAAAAACTGCTTCGCCCTACTCGAATTCCGGGAACAACCCCGCTTCATCCGGCCGGGCCGATGTGGAATTTTGGCCAAACGCCCCGATTCTGGCCTTCGGAACCGCATTTGTAAAGCGGCAGATGAACGGCGTGGCCGTTGGCACTTTCGTCGCGCTAAGGTTGGGCGAAGGCGGAATCAATGCAAGAATACGGGCGAACGGTGCGATTATGGCCCTGCGCTACGGGTGGGTTGTAGCGCTTTCGAGTCCGTGGAATTTCAAATCAGTAATCCGGGAGACGATACCCTGCGATGGCGATGCAAACTGGACGCGAAGCGGTAACCACGAACGAGCCGACCAGCACGAATCACGCGGCGCTGGCAATGGTCACGACCCTGTTTTTCATGTGGGGCTTGCTGACGAGCTTGAACGACATCCTCGTGCCGCATCTGAAGTTGATTTTCGATCTGAATTACGCCGAGGTCATGCTGATTCAATTTTGCTTTTTCTCGGCGTACTTCGTGTTCGCGATTCCCTCTGGCAAGCTGATCGAGAAGTTCGGATACAAAGCTTCGATGGTCGCGGGCTTGTTTACGATGGGCGCCGGAGCGTTCCTTTTCATTCCGGCAGCTAGCGTTCCGGCGTTTGCGTTGTTCCTGAGCGCGCTGATTGTCCTTGCCGCTGGCATGACGATATTGCAGGTTTCGGCCAATCCTTACGTCGCGGTGCTCGGGCCGGCAAAAACGGCATCGAGCCGGTTGAATTTGGCCCAGGCGTTCAATTCGTTGGGAACGACGATCGCTCCGTGGCTTGGGGGATTGCTGATCTTGAGCGGCGCTGCACCCGCGGTCGAAGCAGTTCGGGCCATGCCGGAAGCAGATCGGGCAATCTTTCGCTTGCACGAGGCGTCTTCGGTGAAGATTCCGTACCTGGGCCTTGGGCTTTGTCTCGTCCTGCTCGCGGTGACGATATGGAAATTCAAACTGCCCGCGTTTAATTCCGCCGGCGACCAATCGCACGATGCGACCGGCAGCGAAAAAAGTATTTGGCGGCACAGCCGGCTGGTATTGGGGGCGATTGGAATTTTCGTTTACGTGGGGGCGGAGGTTTCCATTGGCAGCTTCATGATCAACTATCTGAGCCAACCGGAAATTGGAAACATGTCCTTGCAGACGGCCGCGCGGCATGTATCGCTCTATTGGGGCGGAGCGATGATTGGGCGGTTTATCGGTTCCGGCCTGCTGCAAAAAATTCGCACCGGGACGCTGCTGGGCATTGCGGCGTTGACCGCGTTTCTGCTGGTGATCGCGACGATGCTGAGTTTCGGTTCCGTGGCGGTGTGGACCATTGTGGCGATTGGTTTGTTCAACTCCATCATGTTCCCAAGCATTTTCACGCTTTCGATCGATGGCTTAGGCGCAATGACTGGAAAGGGGTCCGGCGTATTGGTAATGGCCATCGTCGGCGGAGCGCTGATTCCGGAATTACAAGGAGTCGTGGCGGACCGCATCGGGATCCACCACGCATTCTTCTTGCCGGCGATTTGCTATTTGTACATCGCGTATTTCGCGTTTTTTGGATCGCGCGACAAAAACTAACGCTGCGGATCGCGAATTTCGTTTCGCTCCACCACGGGCCGAACTGAGTTGTGCAGCGGCAAACGAGCGCGCTGGAAGAAGTGTTCCGTGCCGAAGCGGCGGACTGGCGGATGCCGCGGAATTGGAGTGCGCCGAACGATGGGCGCGCCGCGGCGCGGAATTTTCCGGAAAGGCACATCGGTTCCGGTAACGCCCGTGCAGGCTCCCGCAACTCCCACGTACGTGACGAACAGACCGCCATTCGGTAACGGATTCGCGTTCGCATCCGTATTGCTGGCCACGAATACCACAACATTGCCGGAGTTATCGGAGCCGATCGCTTCGATCACATCACCCGACGCCATGCTCGGCCCGTAGCTGGCGGCGAGCGGCGTGCCCACCGTGAGATTCGAAAAACACACTGCCGCGCCGTTCACCGGGTTGATTGAGCCGGTCACGTTGAAATTCCAGTCCGTCTGCAGCGCCATTTGAACGGTAGCAGCAGTGGACACGTTGGGCGTTTCAAAAGATCCCATATAGGAGCCAGCCACCGTGGGAAACAGCGTGGCGGTAAATGAGCCGGTATCGCCGGCCATGCACGCGCCGGTGGAAACGAATGTGCCGGAAAACTGATTCGCGTTCGAGGAGCTGGCGCCGGTGAAGGTAATCGTGGCGCCGTTATCGAGCGTCATGGTGATGATTGCGGAATAGGCGCCCGTAGGCTGGTAGCCGGTAATGCCGATGGCGGTCAGGTTGCCTTGCGCTGAGCATTGCGAATTGGTGAAGGAATTCGCGAGCATGGTGGCGATGGTTCCGCCGCCCGGGATGGTCGGAACCTGCCAGTCGGTGGTGACCACCAGCGGATTATAGCAATTGGGATTCGCGTCGCCGAGGTTGTCCGGACTTTGGCCGGAACAGGGGAAAGGTTGGTTGCTGGCGTCGGTTAGCGCAGAAGCATTTGGAGCAGATTCGCTGGTGGTCACGATGGTCCACTGCTGCGATAACGGGACTGAGGATACAAACGTCCACGATTCGATTTTTTGGCTGGCAGTCATCCCGCCGGTGCCGCCCGTAAATCCGGCGTAAGCCAGAGTGCCGCCCACTACGGACGGGATGTTGATGGGCCACGAATGGGTGAAGGTTGCGTTCGCGACGGCATCGGTAATGGTCATGATCAGGTTGGTTCCGTCGTAGGTCATATGGACAGCCATGGTGTCGCCGCTGTGCAGATCGATGCCGGACGAGGTCAAGTCGATCGCAGGCGTGGTCGGAGCCTGGCCGGAGGTATAAATTCCTGTGGAGTCGTCGCCTTCTCCGTTGTTGTTGTAAAGGTCGAATTTAATCGCCACGGTGTTGGTAATTCCCTGCCAGCCCAGTGCCCCTCCCGCTGCGCCGAGCGCCGAAACGCCAGCCGGAGCATTCTGTATGACGAAGGCAATGCCATCGGCGTTGGCGTTGGAAAGCTGGAAAGTGAAATCGGTGGTGAATCCGCGAACATCGACCTGGGTGGAGCAGAAAGCGCTACCGGCTTCGTTCGTTCCGCCATCAGTCAATTGCAGACGGCTATCGTCGAGCTTGGTGCTGCCGTTGAATTGCATACATCCCGGATTGCTGAAACCCAAACCGAAATTGATGGGTGTGGTTCCGTTGGGATTGATGTTGTATACGCCGGTCACGATTCCGCTGTCGGAAAGGCCGGAGGAAGCGGCGAGCGCGCGGACGGTAGTCGTGACGGCTACCGAAACCGGCGTGGAGTACACTGCGGAGCTGTGCGTGGGGGCCGAACCATCGGTGGTGTAGTAGATCGACGCAGCGGCAGTGTCATCGGTGAGCGCTATCATTTGCGCAGATACGTAGGTGCCAGGAGCTGGATTGAAGTTTGGCGGCGCGGTCTGCGAAGCAAGAACGTAAGCAGCGGTCGAGTCGTTGCTCTGAATCAGTCCCGCGGCGACGGCAATGGCCTTCAAAGTAGTGGTGATGGACAGAGGAATTGGGGTACCGCTGTATAAAGTCGATGCGTTGGAAGGCAAAGTGCCGTCGGTCGTGTAATAAATATTGGCGTTGGGAGTCGTTGTACTGAGCGTGACGGAAATGCTGCCGGCGTAAGAGCCGGCGGGCGGGTTGAAGGTCGGCGCGACGGCTTGATTGGCCGGATTGATTATGCCGAAGACATCGACTTCGTATTGTGCGCCGACGTAAACCTTGCCGTTGGTTACCACCGGCACCACAAATTTCACGGCGGGTCCGAGGGTGTTGCCACTGCCGGTGATATTCGAGCCCCACCAGAGAGTCGCGACATCGGTGGCATTGTAGGCCCGCAGAATAGCCGGTCCGTTCGAGGGGTACGCATCGGTTTCGACGGCCCAGACGATTCCGTTCGTCGTACCACTGGATGAAATGGCCACGGTCGATCCAGGGAAGCCGCTCGATTCGGCGGATTGGGAGGTGGCGGAAGCGGACAATCGTCCGTTCACCAACGAAAATGCCTTCAAGTTGCTTCCGTTGCCCCAAGTGTACACGTTTCCGTTCCAATAAGAGGGCATGGACCAGAGGCCGCCGCTCCCGGTAACAGTCTGGATAATTTCTGGGTCGCTGGTGCAGCCGTTGCAGTAATGGCTGCCGTCATTGGTCATCTTGTCGCGGTTGACGACGTACATCGATCCTTGTTTGCCGGCTTGAATCAAGATGTCGGGAAAAGGTCCGCCTTGCGTCGGCGGGATTAAGACGCCACCCGAACCGACATCCGTATCGGCGTTATCGAGGCTCTGCTGGTTATACGGTGTGAAGTAGTCGACCGGGACTGGAACACCGTTGGCTAGACTTACGCGAACGATACTGTCGCCATAATCGATCGTGGTGGAAGGCGGTGGCGCTGGGACCGTTGTGGTAAAGTCGCCGTTTCCGGTCGACACGTATAGGCCGCCATTGGCATCAACCGCCAAGCCTGAGCCGGCACCCCAGATGCCGTTTCCCTTTCCGTTAGGAGAGGTGTTCCAGATGCCAGTCTGCGCCAGAGTGCTGGCGTTGTAGCCGAGAATCCATCCGTGCCACGGCCCGTTATCGCCATGCGAGGCAAAGCCGATAAACAAGAACCCATTGTAGAGAAGTAATCCGGGCCGTTGATTTGCCCATTGAGGGTTGAACGGAACGATTCCGTTCGCACCGTCCGGCGCCGTCCCAGGCACCGATCCAGTCAACATCACCGGAGTTAACTTGTCGAGACCGGTGGTGATGTCGAGGGCATGAAGGCGATAGATTAATCCGGCGCTTTCCTTGGTGTTTACGACGACGTACATGGTGGTCATGGCCGGATCGATGACGGGAGTTCCGGTGATCCCCATCTCCGGATGAATGTCCTGGGTGTTGCCCACGTCAGAGGGGCTAAGTGTGGTCACGCCACTTGAGAGAAAAGTGCGAAACCATAAAAGCGCGCCGTTATCAGCGTCGTAGGCGTAAACCGAATCGTGCTCGGTAGCGATAAAAATCACATTATGCATTCCGCTGCCGGGAATCGCCAGGTTGGGAACGTAGAGGGGCTGGGCGTAAACGTAACCGTCAGCGGTCAGCGCGAATAGTTTTCCGAACGCACCTGAACTTACGTTCGCCGGAGTCAGAATCGTCTCGCTGGTGTTTTGGCCAGTGCGAGCGTTATCGTAGTGCTGGGTGAGAATTGGAGTTTGCGCGAAAATCCCGGGTGCGGTGCAAAGCATAAGGATGGCGAAGGCCGAGGTACGCATTCAGGGGTTCTCCGAGGCAGGGTTTTCACTCCGCGCCAACCGCGCAGATTGGTCCGGCGACGCCTATGGACCACCGGCAAAACTGAAAAAAAACAGAATTAGCTTTCGATTCGAAAACTTTCCCACACGATTAACTGCAGAATAGTACGCAATCGGAGGTCCAAATTTAGGTTTTCGACGGCGACCAGGCAGCGAGCCAAGTCGCTCACTTTAATGGACTTGCACTTATGAAGAAGTCAAGAAATTGAGGATGCATGAGCAGAATGGAAAATCGTTGGCAATTCTTGTGAAAACCCTTGGTCTGAAGATAACCAGTCGCGGTACGAGGTGATCTAAGGCATTTTTGCGGCCAGATGTTGGGCGCCGGAGAGGTCCAATTCGACATCCACAGTAGGGTTGGCCTTGAGCAGAAAATTGCTTGGATTTTTTAGGCCCCAGGCGATGTAGGGTACGACGAATTTCGCGGCTCCGCTCCAATGATCACCGGTGAATTCCACATCGGCCGGAACGATCATTTCGTGCTGCGTTCCGTGAATGCTGAATGTGCCATGCAGTTTGATTTGCGCTTTCGACGCGGGAGGCGCGGTGAGACCTTCGATCTGGTTTACGCGAAACACAATTTCGGGAAATTTGGGAGTTTCCAGAATCTCTTGATGCATTTTTTTGTCGCGCGAATCATTGTCGGTTTTTCCGCTGGTGGCGTCCGCAACAATCTCTCCCGTCGCATTTCCGGTATTGGGGTCAACGGTGACTTCACCACGTTTCACCGCGAAGGTGCCGTGAACCAAATGCAAGGTGGTGTCGAGCGTCCAATCTAGCTTGCTATGCGAGGGATCAACGGAAAAAACGATTTGCGCCGGCGCTGGGTCGGATCGAGGAGCTGCGGCGACACGCACGGAGAAACCCGCGGAAATCAGGACAGCCAGCGCGGGCACCAGGAATGCGATGGCGTCCGACCGTTGCTTTGAACGCGTTATTTTGAAGAAGGGCGCAGCGATCGAAACCAACGAACTTTTCATGCATTTCCTGTTAGCAAGTCGCAAAGCGCACTCCGAGCCGGGTCGCGGCCAGCACGGCCTCGGTGCCATTTCCATGCCCGAGGTGCAGATTGAGGAACCGGCCAAACAGCGATGGTTCCGCTGCGAATGCACGAAAGGTACGTTCTCTCGCGAATCGCCGGCTTCCTAGAAGTGATAAGAGATTGCCCATGATCGAGGGTCGAAGCTGAAACCGGCGATGAACTCTCTGATATTCGTGAAGATCGCCCGATGGCAACAAATCGGCCAGGGCCGCGGCATGCTGAAAACTTAGGCAAAGACCTTCGCCAGTAATCGCATCGACAGCGCCAGAAG
Source organism: Acidobacteriota bacterium (assembly GCA_003156635.1). Classification (GTDB taxonomy): domain Bacteria; phylum Acidobacteriota; class Terriglobia; order Acidiferrales; family UBA7541; genus Palsa-295. The sequence continues at coordinate 7,274 of PMHK01000237.1, forward strand.
CATCGCCGACCAGCACAACATTGTCACGGTAGATTTTTTCGAGGCGGTTGGTGGTGGTCAACGCGCCGCGTTCCGTGCCGAGTGTTTCGGCATTTCCCAAATGGGCAGCCAGCTCCGGAAATTTACCGGCGATAACCGAGGTCCGCATCGGGCCCTTCTCCGAAAGCACGACCACACAAACTTCCTGGTCGCTGACCGGCGTGACATACGCCTGCGAATCGTTGGCCCAGTACACTTCCACGTAGTGGGACCATGGTGCGAGACGAAAATGACTGCGGAACGCGAAGCGCCGGGTTTTCCGCGTTCCGGTTTCCAGACCGGCCCAGCGCCGGACGCGGGAGCCGCTGCCGTCTGCGCCCACGATCCAATCAGCCGCGAAATATTCGCCTTGTACGCGCATGCCTTTCGACGAGAAATCCGAAACCGGGGTATTCCATAAAAGGCGCACGCCGATTCTTTCCGCATGCGCAGCCATTCTGGAATGAAGGACCGTTCGGCGCAGGCCGATGCCTTGCGGGCCATTGAAATTGGCTTCGATCGGAACGCCATTCGAAAAGAATCGAACCCCGCGCAGCGGATAGCCGTCTGTAGGCTGGATCGCGACACCCATTTTTCGGAGAGCTGCGACAGTGTCCGGCATCAGGCCTTCACCGCAAGCCTTGTCGACCGGCGGCTTGGCACCGTCCCCAACGGTGACCGAGAAGCCCTTGCCACGCAACTCAATCGCGGCGGCTAGACCCGCAGGACCGCCTCCAACAATAAATACTCTTTCGCCTGAACTCATATGGCTCTCAAGAGCGCTCGCTTAAGAAATAGGGCACTGCACATACACGACCGCCCGGGCAGACGGCGCAAAGTCACTGAACATATTGATGCCGGTGCTTAGGTCGCGGATGCATGAAAACGACGGGTCATGGTTCGGGGGCGGAGACGAGAACCTCGCTAGCCCTCAGGGATTCAGTTGATGGACGCGGGGCAGCGTGCGAACTATAGTTTTCGGGGTATCTTGATCATCTGGGTCACGGAGGGTTCTCATGTTCGTTCGCAAAGCAAATGGTTGGATGCTGCTCGCGATGTTTGGAATTCTTGTTCTCGGTAGTTGCGCCAGCGAAACAGACCAGCAACGGCGAGATCGTGAAGAAAAGATGAGGCAGGATACGGCGAATGCTACCGCCAAAGCGAAACCGGCGCTGGAAGCGGCGGGGAAAGAAATCAATAAAGTCGCAGATCGTGCGGCAGAGGATGCCAAAGCTGCGGTGCAGGGCGCGAAAGAAGGTTGGTCGGGGACGCACGAACTGGTGGATCTGAATATCTCAGCAAAAGAAGATCTGGAGGGGCTGCCCGGAATCAGCGACCACGACGCGCACGCCATCATAGACCACCGCCCTTACAAGGATAAACACGAGCTGGTTACACGACACATCGTTACCCCAGCCACCTACGACGGAATCAGCGACCGAATCACGGTGAAGTAGGTTGCAAATGAAAATTTGAGGCCAGCAACTTAGCGGCTTGATCGATGACCGGTTCTCCGCGACCTCGCGGCGAGCGTGGATTTCCTTTTCAGCAGTGCAGGGTTAAGTCTGGTGAGGCAGATCCGCAGTTGGCTGCGCAGTTCGCTCTTTTGTCGAGACGATAAAGGCGAGAACATGTCGCGCTCCAGAACGACGGCCCGAGCGACCGCACGGTGAAGTGCTTTCAAACCCTGGGAGGTTAGCACCAGGCGTTTTACACGCGCATTCGTTGGATGAGATTTTCGGAGTAAATAACCTCCGGCCGCCAGCTTGGAAACGGTGAGACTCATGTTTTGAGGGGTGACGAACGTGAGGCGGGCGAGGTCGGCGGTGGAAAGCGTGCCATTGTGATTCAACTCCGCAAGAGCGGAAAGCTGAAGTAAGGTGAGATTCGTATCCTTTACTGCCGAGGCCATCTGGTGTTCCATGGTGTGAGTCAGCTGGGACATCAGGCAAGTGATGTAATCTCCCGGATTCATGCTCTTCGCCATCGCGCACGACAATAACAAGGACTTGCTATCATCGCAAGTGCTTGCTAACATCCCGGTCTTTGCTACGAGCGAGCGGTCCAGGAATTAGCTGCGCGTAATTTTAGGAAACTTGCCGAATCATCGCTCCCCGTCCGAGCATCCAACCCTGATTCGCGAAGAGCGTTCAGTACTTTTGAACCTCTTTTAGGTATTATCACGGCACGTAAAAACAAAAAAGCTGAGGGGCCCGCCGGATGAGACACCAATCATGACAAATTCTCAGATTTCACCGCGTTGGTTGTTCTCTTGCGGCGCGGGCTTGCTGCTGGCGGCCGCCGGACTGATGCTGGCGGGTTGCGAGAAAAAGGCCGAGCCGACGATGGGGCCGCCGGCGGTATCAGTGGCGACAGTGATCGAGAAGGACGTGCCGATCGTCAGCAACTGGGTCGCGACCACGGACGGCTTCACCAACGCCCAAATCCAGCCGCAAGTTTCCGGCTACCTCATTAAGCAGAATTATCGAGAAGGGTCTTACGTTCATAAGGACGACGTACTGTTTGAGATCGACCATCGTCCGTTTCAAGCCGTGCTGGATCAGGCCCAAGGGCAATTGGCGCAAGCCGAAGCGCAGCTCGGGCTGGCGGTGATCAACGTGAACCGCGACACGCCAGTCGCGAAACTGCATGCCATCCCGCAGAGCCAGCTGGACAACGACACGCAAGCGAAATTGGCCGCCGAAGCCGCCGTGGTAGCGGCCAAGGCGACGGTCGAGCAAGCCCAACTGAATTTGGGCTTCACCTATGTGCGCTCGCTGATCGATGGGATCGCCGGGCTCGCTCAGACCCAGGTCGGCAGCCTGGTCGTAACGTCCACAGTCTTAACTGCGGTCTCGAGAGTTGATCCGATCAAAGTGTATTTCCCGATCAGCGAACAGGAATGGCTGCGAATCGCCGACAAGATTTCCGGCACGGTGAATCTATTCTCCGCCGACAATCCGGTTCCGCTGACGCTGATCCTGGCCAACGGCAACGAATATCCGCAGAAGGGCAAAATCATTTTTGCCGACCGCCAGGTCGATTCGCAAACCGGCACAATTCGTATCGTCGGGGCCTTTCCCAATCATGGCAACATTCTCCGGCCCGGCCAATTCGGCCGCATCGAAGCGGTAACTGACAACCGCAAGAACGCCCTTTTGATTCCTCAAAAAGCAGTCATGGATTTGCAGGGCAGCTTTCAGGTCGCCGTGGTGGGTGCCGATAACAAAGTGGAAATTCGCAAAGTCACCGTCAGCGACCGGACGGGCGAGCTGTGGGTCATCAGCAGCGGCTTGAAGCTCGGTGAGCGCGTCGTTACCGAAGGCATACAGAAGGTCGGACCGGGTTCCCCAGTAAAACCCGTTGAGGACACCACCTCCAGCGGGGGCAAATAGGCCATGGCCAAGTTTTTTATCGACCGGCCCATCGTGGCCATCGTCATTTCGATCGTGATGGTCATTGTCGGCGTCGTTTCGATGCTCCAATTGCCCACCGCGCAATTTCCCAATATCGCGCCACCGGAAATTCAAGTTACGGCGATCTATCCCGGCGCGGACGCTCAGACGCTGGAGCAAGCGGTGGCGACGCCGATCGAACAGCAACTGAGCGGCGTGGACAACATGAACTATATGTACTCCACGAACGCGAACAACGGCCAGACGCAGATCACAGTGGACTTCGGCGTCCAGACCGACCCCAATATTGATCAGGTGTTGACTCAGTTGCGGGTCGCGCAAGCTACTTCCCAGCTACCTCCGGAAGTGAATACCGCAGGCGTCACGGTTCAAAAATCGTTTTCGGCGCCGTTGATGCTGGTCGATCTTTATTCGCCGAACAGCAGCTATGACAACGTCTTCTTGGCGAACTACGCGTACATCAACCTGGTGGACCAACTGACGCGCGTGCCGGGTATCGCGAAAGTTCTGGTATTTGGCGCCGGGCAGTACGCGATGCGCATCTGGGTGCAGCCGGACAAGCTGGCCAAACTTCAGGTTACGGTTCCCCAGATTATTCAGGCCATCCAGATTCAGAACACGGTGAACCCGGCGGGGAAAATCGGCGGCGAACCGGTTCCGCAGGGACAGCAGTTCACGTACACCGTGCGCGCCCAGGGGCGTTTGGTTTCCGCTGAGGAATTCGGCGAAATCATCATCCGCGCAAATCCGGACGGGTCGAATTTGCGGTTGAAGGACTTGGCCCGGATCGAACTCGGCGCGCAGACCTACGACGTAGTCGGCCGCTATAACGGCAAGCCTTCGGCCATCTTGGCCCTGTATCAACTGCCCGGCGCCAACGCGGTGCAGGCGGCGAAGGGCGTACGCACCGCGATGGAGACGCTCAAGAAGCGATTTCCTGCGGATCTGGATTACAAAGTGGGTTTGGACACCACCCTCGCGGTTTCCGCCGGCATTAAGGAAATCGTTAAGACGCTTTTTGAAGCGCTGCTGCTGGTCATCATCGTGGTCTACATTTTCCTGCAAGGCTGGCGCGCGACGTTGATTCCGTTGCTGGCGGTGCCGGTGTCATTGGTCGGAACCTTCGCAGTTTTCCCGATCCTTGGATTCTCGATCAACACCCTGTCGTTATTTGGGCTGGTCTTAGCCATCGGGTTGGTCGTCGACGACGCGATCGTCGTGACCGAAGCCGTGGAACATCACATCGAAGAAGGAATGACGCCCCGGGACGCCGCGCTGAAGGCGATGGAGGAAGTATCGGGTCCGGTAGTCGCGATCGCGTTGATTCTGGTGGCCGTATTCGTTCCGACGATTTTTATTCCAGGAATTACCGGACGTTTGTACCAGCAATTCGCGGTGACCATTGCGATCTCGGTCGTTTTCTCGGCGTTCAACGCCTTGTCGCTCAGCCCAGCGCTCTGTGCCCTGCTGCTCCGGCCCAAAACCGAAAGCCGCGGCCCACTTGCGCGGTTCTTCAAATGGTTCAACCGGGTTTTTGGACGCGCGACCGACGGTTACGTGAATTTCAGCGCCACGTTGATTCGCAAAGCGGGATTGAGTTTCCTGTTCCTGGGCGCGGTCGTGGTTTGCACGGGTTTATTGGGAAAATCTCTGCCCACCTCATTTTTGCCGGACGAAGATCAAGGTTATTTGTTCGTGGCTATGGTGCTGCCCGATGCGGCGTCGCTGCAGCGCAGCGACGCCGCCGCCAGGAAAGTGGAAGACATCCTGCTGAAAACGCCGGGAGTGGAAGGCGTGACCAGCGTGGTGGGGTTCAGCCTGCTGAGTTTCACGCAGAATACATACAACACATTTTTCTTCGTGACGCTGAAGGACTGGGATGCGCGCAAAGCGAAAGACGAACAATATCTGGCCATTCAACAAAATGTGGGCGGGGCGCTGGCCCAACTGAAAGAAGCAATCGCGTTCTCGTTTCAGCCACCGGCTATTCCGGGTGTCGGTTCGGCGGGTGGCGCAACGTTCGTGCTCGAAGACCGGTCCGGCAGCGGTCAAGAATTCCTGGCCGAGAACGTGAATAAATTTATCGCCGCGGCGCGTAAGCGGCCCGAATTCGCGGCGCTGATCACAACCTATACGCCGTATGTGCCACAGGTGTATGTGGATGTGGATCGCGTCAAGGTCGTACGCCAGGGCGTAAACATCGGCGATGTATACGAGACGCTGCAAACCTTCATGGGCGGTTTCCTGGTCAATTATTTCAACCGCTTCGGGCGGCAGTGGCAGGTGTACGTGGAAGCGGAAGGCAATTCGCGGACGCGTGCGGACGACGTCGGACAATATTACGTGAACAGCGCGAACGGCGCACCGGTGCCGTTGAGCGCAGTTACTTCTAACCGAAACATCACCGGGCCCGAATTCACCCTGCGCTATAACGAGTACGAGTCCGCGCAAATCAATACCAGCGGGAAGCCTGGTGTTAGCGGGGGACAAGTATCCGCGGCCCTGATCGACGTCTTTAACCAAACCATGCCCAAGGAAATGGGCTACGACTGGATCGCCATGTCGTTCCAGGAGGCGCAAGCGGCCCAGGGGGTATCGCCCACGGCGATTTTCGGTTTGTCGCTGCTGTTCGTGTTCTTGATTCTGGCCGCGCAGTACGAAAGCTGGTCGCTGCCCTTCAGCGTGCTGCTGGGCACGCCGATCGCGGTGTTCGGCGCCTACCTGGCGTTGCATGTGCGGAAGTTTGACAACGACGTTTACGCGCAAATTGGTTTGATCATGTTGATCGGCCTGGCCGCGAAGAACGCGATTTTGATCGTGGAATTTGCGAAGGATCAGTACGAAGAGGGTGGCAAGAGCATCGAGGAGGCTGCGCTGGCCGGCGCCCGACTGCGCTTGCGCCCAATTCTGATGACCGCGTTCGCGTTTATTTTGGGATGCGTTCCGTTGTGGATGGCGACCGGTTCGGGAGCGGCTGCACGACGGATTCTGGGCACAGTGGTCATCGGCGGAATGGTGGCGGCATCGATTATCGCGATATTTTTGATTCCAGTGACGTTTGATGTCGTGGAAAGGTTCGCTATCCGCGGAAAAGCCGCTCCGGTGCAAAAGAAAGCCTCGGCGCCCTCCGAGCCGGAAACGGGGGCCGTCTGATGCAGCGCTCGCGTGCGCTCATTGCGGTTACTTTGGCTTTCTGTGTTTCGGGCTGTACCGTCGGCCCGAATTACAAACGGCCGGATGTTGACGTACCTACGACGTATCGGGCCGCGCCAGCGAATGATGCGGCCGCAAATAGGGCGCCGGCGTTGGGCGAAGCGAAATGGTTCGAGGTTTTTCAAGATGAGCAGCTTCAGAATTTGATTCGCGTTGCCTTACAGCAGAATTTCGATTTGCGCATCGCGGCGACGCGGGTGCTGCAGGCCCAGGCGCAACTTGGAATTACTCGCGCGGACCAGTTCCCTAACCTTTCTGCAGGAGCCGGCATCGGCACTTCGCGTCAGGCCGCAACCGTACTGTTTCATGGATTCGAAGAAACGACTGGCCAGGTCAGTCTCTCGGCCTCCTGGGAGCTGGATTTTTGGGGAAAATATCGCCGGGCCACGGAAGCGGCGCGCGCCAACTTGCTGGCCAGCGAATGGGGCCGGCGCGCCGTGGTGAACACGGTTATTTCAAATGTAGCGACTACCTACTTCGAACTTCGCGCCCTCGATCTCCAATTGGAGATTTCTAAACAGACTTTGGCCTCGCGCCAGGATTCGTTGAAGCTGGAACAGGCGCTGGAGCAGAATGGATCGACGTCGTTGGTCGATGTGCGGCAATCGGAACAACTGGTTTACACCGCATCGGAAACGATCCCCAACGTGGAACGCCAGATCGAACAGGACGAAAATCTGATCAATATTTTGCTGGGAAGAAATCCGGGCCCGGTCGAGCGTGGGCGCAAGCTGACCGACCAGCCGCATCCTCCTTCGATTCCTCCGGGGCTGCCCTCGGCGTTGCTCGAGCGGCGGCCGGATATCCAGCAGGCTGAGGCCCAGTTGATTGCGGCGAATGCGCAGATTGGCGTGGCGAAGGCGGCGTTCTATCCGGATATTGCGCTCACCGGAAACGCTGGTTATCAGACGCTGGCGCTCTCCAAGCTATTCAGCGGACCTTCCTCATTTTGGACCGTGGGGCCGACTCTCACCGTGCCGATTTTTACGGCCGGCAAACTGCGTTCAAACGTGCATTTGACGGAAGCGCAACAGCAGCAGGCCTTGCTGACCTACCAGCAGACGATTCAGCAGGCGTTCCGCGATGTTTCCGATTCGCTGATCGCCTACCAGAAAAATCGCGAATTCCGCGAGCAACAGGAATTACTGACTGCGTCCGCGGAGGATTCGGCCAGACTCGCGCAAATTCGCTATGAAGCGGGCGTCGCCAGCTACTTGGAAGTACTGACCAACGACACCAACTTTTTTGCGGCCCAGCTGAACCTGGCGTCTGCGCAGCAAAATGAACTGACCGCCCTGGTTCAGGTGTACAACGCGCTGGGCGGCGGCTGGGTCCAGTAGTTCCCGATACCATTGCGCTTCCCTAAAATCTCTGCCCGCAGTCCGCTCAACGCACCGCGAATTTTTCCGTCCACTGCACCCGTGCCGTAGTTTGCATCACGATGAAAAGCGTGAGTATCGCGCCGATGGTAATCGCCAGCCCAGTGTAACCGTCGAAAAAGAAGGCGTAGGAGAACAGCACGAGGTACACGAATTGCGCGACCCCTGCTTCCACTGCCGCGAATTTCAGGCCCACCACCAACCGCAGATAGCTCACCAGCAAGAAAACTGAAACGGCGGAACAGATAATGAAAGCAAGATGAATGGAAATGTGGTCGACCAGATAAGCCATCAACAGATGAAATGAGAAAAACGCGCAAGCCATGAAGAAATAATTCATGGGATGAAGATTGATACCCTGCACCGTGGTGAATACAAAAATCACGAAGAAGAAAAACAGGAGTGATACCGGAGCGAAGTAGCTGATGCGACCCGCGAGCGGTCCGGGCTGAAGTTTCTGAGGCAGTGCGATGCCGATGCGATAGCCGGAGAGCAGATTGTCATACTTCCAGTCGAGGTTCCAGCCTTTCCCTTCGGGCGTCTCGGTCGTCGGGGACAGCGCGTTTTCCAGAATATCGAAATCCTTGAAATCGGTATGGGTCTGAAGCTCGAAGTCCTTCACTTCAGTGACGCCTTCGCCAAAATCGTAGCTCCAGCGGTCGAGTCCCTGGGAGTTGTACGCGACGTTGAGCACGGCGGTCTGGCCCGGTTTCATCGGGAAAATGGCGTAGGCGTCACTTTTGGAATGCTCTACCGAGACGGACTGGCCGTTAATCAGGAATCTCAGGCCGTCGTAGACGGCCTGATCCGCAGGCAAGTGCAGCGTGAAGGTGACGTCGCGCGTGGCGTCGCTGGAATTCTTGAAATCGTAGGTTCCGGTGAATTTCACCTTGTAGGTGCTATACCAAAGCAGGCCTTTCCTCCGGTAGTCGATGGCCAGATTTGCGTTGACGCGGCTTTTCTCGATTGGAAATGGAATCCAGGTTTGGCTCTTTTGGTGGCGGATCAGGGTGGTGCCGGAACTGTCGGTGCTCACGGTTTCCTCGGACACCTGGTTATAGCCGGCCGAAGGCGGGGCTTGGCCCTGGGGTGAGCCCCAGGAGGAAGCGACGCGGTCTTTCAACCGCGAGTCGGAGGAATAGGTACGCATAAAAATGGTGCTGCCAAGGATGGCCCAGGCAATGGAGGTGCAGAACGCGATCAAGGCAATTGCGGCAATTCGTTTAAACATGCGATTAGCTCCGTGATGAATTGGCCCGCCGCAGAAACAAGCTAAGCAAATTAGTTCTTTGTGTCAAGTACTTTGTATTATGAAGTCGATTAACAGGAATTCTAGCCTTGCCTGGNNNNTTGGGGTAATTGCACTTCTAAGATTGGAGTGGCCTTCGGTTACTCGTGACGGACGCCTTACATGACTGATTTTGCCGCCAAGATTAAGAAAAAGTTACAAGATGAAATTGATGTTTTGTCGCACGAACTGCACACCGATCTGCCCAAAGAGATCAGCGTGGCGCGGGCGCACGGCGACCTCTCCGAGAACGCTGAGTACAAGTACGCAAAGGAGCGCCAGAGATTCGTCGAAGCCCGGCTCAGCCAGCTCCATAAGCGCATGGGGGACCTTTCCATGCTGAACCTGCAAAACCTGCCGAAGGATCGGGCCGCGTATGGCTCGCGGCTTACCGTGCTGGACGTTGCGAAGTCGGCGAAAATCGAGTACAAACTGGTGACGGTGGAAGAGGCTGATGCCGCCCAAGGCTTGATCTCAACCAGTTCGCCGATTGGGCGTGCGCTTCTGGGCAAGAAGGTCGGGGACGAAGTACAAGTGACAACGCCCTCCGGCGTAAAAGATTACGAAGTGGTGAAGCTGTCCACGATTTACGAAGAGGAATAACGGGTGGGATTGATTTCATGCTGACCCGGACCATTGGCCGTTTTTTTGTGTGGCCCATCGACCGACTCGCGGCGCTGCTCGCACCCACGGGAATCCCTCCTAACGTCATCACCTGGTCGGCCCTGATACTGAACCTGTGGGGCGGGATTCTTTTTGCGGCGGGTCGATTCGCGGCGGCCGGCGGGATGATGCTGCTGGCCGGGTTGTGTGATCTGCTGGATGGCCCCGTGGCTCGCCGGCAGAATCGCGCTTCGCTGTTTGGCGCCTTCCTCGATTCAATTCTCGACCGTTACGCAGACCTGATCCTATTCCTCGGTCTGCTGGTGTATTACTCCCACGTGAATCGCTTCGGATACGCCATGCTGGCCGGCGCGGCGATGGCGGGCTCGGTGATGGTCAGCTACGCCAAGGCCCGCGCGGAATCCTTGGTGCCGACTTCAGAAGTAGGATTCTGGGAACGCCCGGAACGCCTGGTCTTGATGATCCTGGGAGCGCTAACCAATCGCATGGATGTGGTTTTGTGGATTCTGGCGATTGGGCCGAATATCACGGTTATTCATCGTATTTTGCACACTTGGAAAGAAACCAAGGACGTCGATCCCTCGGTCGCGTCGACGAAACGCGACGGCCAGACTCCCCGCGAAAATATTTCGAGCCTATCCAAGCCTGCCTCGGCTTCGCTGCGAAGCAGTGTAGGTCCCCAAGAGCAGCAGCGCCCGAATGTGCTGACGCGAACGGCGCGGCGTGGCGGTTAGACTTCACCGAAGTTGTTGATCCGAACCCTCAAATCTTTAACCTTCCATTCATATTTGTGATATATGGTTCGCACCGATTTCCACTGGTGCGACTCTAGCTACGTTCTCAAAATATCAGCGGCATTTTGTTTTTTCGTCAGGCGATACCGAGTCGGCTACATCGGTCTCGACGGTGGCAAATCAAGGAGGAAACGTGGCGGCATCGAAGACTCCGTTATCCGGCGGTAACAGCACATGGAGCCGCGTGGCGCACAGCGCTGATTTCCGAAAGTTGCTGGCCTCCAAGAAGGCTTTTGTCTTGCCGGCCACGATATTTTTTGTGGTGTACTATTTCGCGCTGCCCGTTCTGGTCGGATACGCGCCGGACTTGATGCAGAAAAAAATTATTGGGCCGGTGAATTTGGCCTATCTCTTCGCCCTGTCGCAGTTTGCGGTGGTTTTCATCATCACCTACTTATACGTGCGCGCCGCGCGGCGCTTCGACAAAGCCAGCGCGCGCATCCTTGCTGAAGCGGGCCAAGCCTCCGGGAAGGACAACTAACCGATGACATTTACACTGGTTCTTTTCCTCGCCTTCATCGCGGTCACGCTCGGCATTACAGCATGGGCGTCGCGTCGCTCGGGCTCCTCGGCTTCGTATTTCGCGGCGAATCGGCAGATCAGCGCCTGGCAAAACGGCGTGGCGGTGGCGGGCGATTACATGTCCGCGGCGTCGTTTCTGGGGATCGCGGGCTTGATTGCATTTTTCGGTTACGACGGCTTCATGTACTCCGTCGGATTCCTGGTTGCCTATCTCACCGTTCTGCTGGTGGTGGCCGAGCCTTTGCGCAACATCGGTAAGTACACCATGGCGGATGTGCTGGCTTACCGGCTGCATCCGCGTCCGGTGCGAGCGATGGCGTCGTTGAGTACGCTGGTGGTCAGCACGATTTACATGATCGCGCAGATGGTCGGAGCCGGTGCGCTGGTCGCGCTGCTGCTCAAGGGTTCGGGAATCAATTACCAGACGGCGGTGGTTGGCGTAGGCGTATTGATGATCGTGTATGTCGTCTTCGGCGGAATGATCGCTACAACCTGGGTGCAAATCATTAAAGCCATTTTGCTGATGGCCGGCACCGTGCTGCTGAGCACGATTGTTCTGGCTCATTACGGTTTCAGTCTCAGCCAGTTTTTCAACGATGTCGCGCAGGTTCACTATCACACGCCAGACGGCAAGGAAGTGGTGAAGGATTTCTTCACGCCGGGTCTGCGATATAAGCCGCCGTTCGGCGCGCTTGATCTTTTGTCCTTGGGCATGGCTCTGATCTTTGGCACCGCGGGATTGCCACACATTCTGGTCCGCTTCTATACCGTCCCGGACGCCAAAACGGCGCGCTACTCGGTGGTATGGGCGATTGGGTTGATCGGATGCTTTTACATTCTCACCACGTTTCTCGGGTTCGGCGCGGCAACAATCGTTGGCCGCGATTTCATCGCGAAAAATGGCGGCAACAATATGAGCGCTCCGTTGCTGGCGCAGGTGCTGGGCGGAAGCGTTTTCTTCGCCTTCATCTGTGCGATCGCGTTTGCAACGATTCTCGCGGTAGTCGCTGGCTTGACCATCAGCGCATCGACTTCTTTCGCGCATGATGTGTGGACGAATATCGTGCGTCACGGAAAAGAGCATGATGCCGGCGAAGAACGGCGCGTGGCGCGTATTTCGGCGTTCGTGGTCGGCGCTGTGGCGATCGGCATCGCCATTTTGCTGGGTCCAACCGCGAACGTCGCGTTTCTGGTGGGCCTGGCGTTTGCAGTGGCGGCGTCGGCAAATTTGCCGGTCATTCTGTTTTCGATTTTCTGGAAACGATTCAACACTGGGGGCGCGGTCATTGGTCTGGCCAGCGGATTGATTGGCGCGGTCGTGCTGATTTCGCTTGGGCCGGCGATCATGGCCGTCGATCCACCGACTGTGGTGGGAGCCGCGCGCCATTTGATTCAACGCCCTGCGGTTTTTCCGTTGGAGAATCCGGGAATCATCAGCATTCCGCTGGGATTTCTCGGCGCGATTCTAGGGACTTTGCTAACGGCCCGAGATCCTGAGGCCGAAGAGAAATTTACCGAACTGGAAGTGCGCGCCAACACCGGCCTGGGCTCAGAAAAAGCGGTCGCGCACTAGATCGGCCGAAGTAAATCAAAGCGACATCGCTCTCAACCCGGGACGTTGATTTTCCATCCTCGTTTGTATTTCCGAACAGCGCCTCACGGTTTGGCATTTTCGCTTCAGGCCCTTGCGGTATCATCTTCGTGGAACTTTCCAACTCTTGAAACCTTCTCTGATCATTCACGGCGGCGCATGGGACATCCCTGAAGAAGCGGTCGAGGATTGCCGGGACGGCATCCGCCGCGCGCTGGAAGAGGGTTGGAAAGTTCTAAAGTCGGGCGGCGCCGCGATCGATGCGGTGCAAGCTGCAATCATGGTTTTAGAGGATGCTCCTGCCTTTGACGCGGGATACGGCTCGCACCTGAACCTCGACGGCCACGTCCAACTCGATGCGATCATCATGGACGGGGCGTCGTTGAAGGCCGGAGCGATCGCCGCGGTCGAACATATCAAAAACCCGATCTTGCTGGCGCGCGCGGTGCTGGAAAAGAGCGAACATATGATGCTGGTCGGCGCCGGCGCTGAAAAATTTGCGGAGGAGCATGGCGTTCCGATGTGCTCGGCTGAGACGTTGATCCACGAGCGCGAACGCGCGGCCTGGTCACGCTGCCGCGAAGATTCCCACGCTGCCGAACATCACCTGGGGCACGAATCGGGCACCGTGGGTGCCGTGGCTCTCGATACTCAGGGCAGCCTGTTTGCCGCGACGTCGACCGGAGGCACCTGCTGCAAACTCCCCGGCCGCGTGGGCGACTCCCCGCTGATCGGCTGTGGCTGCTACGCCGATGCCGAAGCCGGCGGAGTTTCCTGCACCGGGCACGGCGAAGGCATCATGAAAATTGTGATGGCCAAGCTGGCGATCGACCTGCTCCACGACCATCGCGTACTGATTCCGCATCGCGAAAAAAACGAGCAGCCGCTTTCGCTGCCGCAGGCCGTCGCGGATGCGTGCGTGCGAAAACTCGCGCTGCGCGCCCACACGACTGGCGGATTGATTCTGCTGGACCACGAAGGAAATCCTGCAGCTGCGTTTAATACGCCGCGCATGGCCTACGGTTACGTCGAGCCGGGCGGCGGATTTCGGATCGCACCGTAGCTTCCTCCCCGTCTCGTTGGCCGTTCTCCAACCCTTTGGCGCTCCGCAAATCTCTGGAGTAAGATGGACGGCGGCAACTCCTGCAAATCAACGGAGGAATTATGGCGATACGCGATGGACTCCTATCTGAATTCGATCACGAAATGGTCAGCACCCGCCAGACGCTCGAGCGCGTGCCGGAAGGCAAAGGCGATTGGGCGCCGCATCCAAAATCGATGAAGATGGGCAGGCTGGCCGGGCATTTGGCTGAGCTTTCCGGTTGGTCGGCAGCAATCATCGGTCAGGACTCGCTCGATTTTCGTCCGCCCGGCGCGCCACCGCAGGCGCCGATGGTCATGACCTCGCGCGGGCAAATCCTGGAAGTATTCGACCAGAAAGTTGCGGAGACGCGGAAGCACTTGGCCGGCGCGAGCGACGAGACACTGATGAAGAATTGGACCTTGCTGAGCGGCGGCCAGCCGATCATGACCCTGCCGCGCATTGCGTTTTTGCGAGGATTTGTGATGAACCACATCATCCACCATCGCGCGCAGCTTGGTGTTTATTTGCGCCTGAATGATGTAGCGGTGCCGTCGGTATACGGCCCGTCGGCCGATGAGGGAAAGCTGGGCTGATCGCAGCGCGGTGCGGATCCACAGTCACTGCTGGTGTAGCTATTTCCCGTCGGTCTTCGGATTTGCGGTTGGGGCAGGCGTCGCGGCTTGCGGTGGATTTGCGGCGGTCTTGGGGCCCTGGCCCATTTTGTACTGGCCGTTCTGACCGACGGTGCGCGCGGGACATCCGGTTCCGAAACAAGGACCGGTGGGTCGGAGATAGGAGCAGCCGGCCAGACACGACGCAGCTGCCGCTAGAATGAACCCGTATGCGAGCTTGCTCCGCATTTCCCGCCTCCAGCGATGTGCAAAGTGTGGTGCGCCAGACCAACGGTGACTTTCGCTTGCTCTCATGATGTCACACCACTCGCAAAATGCCGGGAATTCGGAGTTTCAATTGTCCGAAAACACAGCAAAGACCAGGCGAAACTCGCCGCGTTTGCTGCTTTTTATGAGAATCGAGGCAGAAAAAAACCGGTGCGGCGCTTGTGTTCGTCAAACGCCGGGCCGAATTGAGTCGAAAGAAAGACTTCTTCTTTCTTCGCCTTCCGGGCGAAACCGAGACAAATCAAGATAACCCCCAGAATGGCGCGGTACTCGCCTACGACCAGGGCGGTGCCGGCCACGGCGAGAAGAATTCCCGTGTAAATCGGATGCCGGACATGGGCGTAGGGACCGGAGCGAATCAGCTGATGGTCTTGCTTGATTTGCACCTCGGCGCTCCAATTTTTCCCAATCGTGGCGCGAGCCCAAATGGCGAAAAGCGTGCCGGCCGGCGTAAGACACGCACCGATCCAACGGATCCACTGATCGGTGGGAATGAAACGGTGATTCAGAAAATTCAGGCTCGGAGGCGCAAAATCATAGATCAGGAAAAAGCCCACCACCAGATACGCGATGTAGGCGAGCCGGGCCCCAATCGGTTCCCTCTTTGACGCTTTTTTTGCGCCGAAAGCGGCGAGCAACCAATACGCCGCGAATAGGAGCCATGAAAAATCAATAAGCAGGCCGGGCGACCAGCGCAGCCACTGCGGCCAATCAACGGCAATGGATTGAATCGCGGAAATCACGCAGGGATTATACTGCCCGATCCCAATTTGGCGCTTGCGATTCCCGGCTAGCTTGCGGCAAGCTGACCGCATGAAAAATTCGAAAAAAACACGGCGCCTTGCCGATTCCACGATTGCGATTCATGCTGGCGAGGGAAAATTCCAAAAGAGCGAGCCAGTCGGCACGGTGATCGCGCGGACTGCGAGCTTTACCTTCTCCAGCTCCGAAGAAATGAAGCTCTGGGCCGAAGGAAAAAGCTCGGCGTACATGTATACGCGCTACGCCAACCCCACGCTGGCGGTAGCCGAGGAAAAAATCGCGCGCCTGGAAGGCGGAGAGGCCGCGCTGGTTACCGCGTCGGGAATGGCCGCGATCTCGAGTGCGCTGCTGTCCGTGCTGAAGGCGGGAGACGAAGTGATCGCGACGCAGGCGCTATACGGCGGGTCCTACCGGCTGATGCGGGACATTTTCCCCCGCATGGGAATCGTGGTCCGTCATGTCGGTACCGATCTAGGGGGAATCGAGCGCCTGGTCAATCCGCGCACCAAGGCCTTGTACATTGAGACGCCGACGAACCCCACGTTGCGGCTGGTCGATCTGCGCAAAGCCGCGGCGTTCGCTAAGGAATGGGACTTGATTTCGCTGATCGACAATACCTTCGCCAGCCCGGTGCTGCAGAAACCGCTCGAAATCGGCTTCGACCTCGTCATGCATAGCGCCACGAAATATCTGGCGGGCCATTCCGATGTGATTGCCGGCGCGATTGTGGGGCGCAGCAGCTTGATTAAGGCCGCTCGTGAAATGGTGATTTATCTGGGCGGATCCATGGACCCAGAGGCGGCGTTTTTACTGATTCGTGGGATGAAAACGCTGGAAGTGCGCATGAAGCGGCAATGTGCCACAGCGCTGATCGTTGCCAAATTTCTGGAGAAGCATCCGAAAGTAGCTCGCGTGCACTTCCCCGGTTTAGCGTCGCATCCGGATCACAAGTTGGCCAAGAAACAGATGAAGGGATTCGGCGCCATGATGGCGTTTGATATGAAAGGCGGCCTCGCGGCAGCTCGGCGCATGTGCGATCGCACCCGAATCTTCTTGCTGGCCGCAAGTCTGGGCGGTGTCGAATCACTCGTCCTGCTCCCGGCGTATTCGTCGCACTATCGCATGTCGGAAAAAGAGCTGCTCGCAGCCGGGCTCGCACCTGGCACGGTCCGCGCCTCGATCGGCCTGGAAGCCCCCGAAGATCTCATCGAGGATCTGCGTCAGGCGTTAGCCTAGGCAAGGGTCATAGGTCGAAAGATTTCTACTGCCTTCCAAGTTTCCATTTTCCGAGATTCTCTTTTTTGTATGGCTCAACCAAAAAAAAGACCTCTGCCCAGCAGAAGCTGGGCAGGGGTCTTGTTGGATCGGTTAACGTCGTTTTGCGGATCTAGAATTCGAACTTCGCTCCGATTTGAACCTGACGCGCGCCGGTGCTTCCGTCATTCTGCGCAACCTGCGATGTGGAGTAGCCAAAATTCGGATCACCCACGATGTTGTCAGGCTTGGTGAACTGAGTGCGGTTGAACATGTTGTAAAACTCGAAACGCAATTGGAACTTGACTCGTTCGGTGATTGCGGTGGTCTTAGCCAGATTAAAGTCCCAATTGTTTATTCCCGGGCCGTACCAATGATTGCGCCCAACATTTGAAGGAATGCCAAATGGAACCGGCATGACCGAATCATCGTCCGGATTAAACGAGGCCGGATTCTCTCCCGTAAATACCGCCGAGCTCGGGACGAATTTGCCCATGGTCGGAACAGTCTTCAAGTTCGAGAAATTAATGACCGTAGCCCGGTCGTCGATGTTGGTGTGCAACGTGTCGGCGATTCCAAAGATGTCATAAGGGAGACCAGTTTGGAACGCGGCAATTCCGCTGAGCTGCCAACCTTCGAGCACGCGGCCAACGACGCCTTCACTGAAGCGCGCCCGGCCACGCCCAACCGGAATCAGGTAGACGAAATTGACGACTCCACGGTGCCGAGTGTCAAAGCCGGAGTTTCCCTTCTCACGCCGCAGATCAAAGGAATTCACCGGGAAATTTCCGTTCCCGACCGTGGTTACGAGCGGATCGGACGAGTCATCTAGCGCGTGTGCATAGGTATAGGAACCCTGAATTTGCAACCCATGGTAATTACGCAACGTGACCTGCGTCTGCAAACCGTCGTACCAGGAGTGCCCGCTGCTTTGGTCGAGGAAAGCATCTTCGAAAGCGTTGTTGTTTACGGCGTCGAACGGCAGCACCCCGTTTTCTTCACCGAAAAACAAGTTGCCATTTTGGAGGGTCGCCGTACTGCATTGGCCGGCCGCAGTTCCAAACTGCGTGTTGGCGGCTGTATTGAAGCCAGCGTTCATCGGGTTACCTGGGACGCAGAAAGCCTGCAGTTGGGATACCAGGGCCGGTTGCGGAGGGGCCCCGTCAATAACCCGAAGGATTCGAGTTCCATGATTGCCGACGTAGTTCGCCTCCACCGTCAAGTTGGAACCAACTTGGCGCTGGATACCAAAGTTCCAAGTCGTGATGAGTGGTGGCTTAATGTTGTTCGCGAAGATGTCAGGAAAACTGCCCGTTCCGTCAACGACGGTAGGCGAAGGCGTGACCGCCCCCGGAGCAAGTTGATTCTGCACTTGTGTTGTAGGATCTGGCGTTCCTACGGGGACAGTGTTGAACAACGGGAAATTGGTGAAGCTGGGTTGAAATGGTGGATTTCCGCGTGCATCGCCAATCAGGTTCCCGTACACGCGATCGCTAAATACTCCAAAACCACCGCGAACCGAAGTCTTGCCGTCCTTAAAAGGATCCCAAGCAAAACCGAGCCGGGGCTCAAAATTAGGGAAGTAGGTGTTGTAAAGCTGATGGCCCGTACCGGGCCCTACTGGAGTGAAGGTAAAGGGCGCTGCGCCGCTGGCGTCCACGAACAGGTTCGACAAGTCGCCATTTCTTTCGTAGGGGACGCCGTAGTACTCGTAGCGGAGTCCGAAGGTCAGCGACAAATTCGATCTTGCTTTCCAAACGTCTTGAATGTAGCCGGCAACCTCATGCTGGACAAAGTTCAATTCGTCGGTCGCATGCCGGGTGCCCTGCAGATCGAAATACTGAGTTTGATTTTGAAGAGCAACGATTCCGAGAAGCCCTGCTACCTCATCTTCGATATTCCGGTTGTCGACACCCGGATTCAGGGTGGTGGTGTTGAGGGAATTAACGCCGAAATCGGTATTGATATTGAAGGCGAATGCCCCGCGTGAACTGAAATTGTCATTGTTATTGGAATAGACGTCGCGGTAATCGACACCGAACTTGATCGTGTGGGTACCGATCACCTTAGTGATGTTATCCGTGTAGGAATAAGTTCCGGTCTTGCGGACTTGGCCGTTCGAGTCCCCTAGTTCCTGACAGCCGAATCCGAAGCCCGGTCCACTGAAGCCCGGCAAGTTAAAATCCGCTCCATTACCTTCGCTGTCAATGAAATTCCCGGAGTTGTTGGTTATTCCGTCAAACGTACTTATACCCGTGCAAGAAAAACCGGAATTGTTGCGATTGGCGCCGAACCGAAATTCATTCGAGAGCGTAGCTCCCAGCGTGGTGGTTAACCCGATGGACAGGTTCTGCGTACGATTATATGACGCCACGGCGCCAAGGCCGCCGGGAAGGAAATCATCATGGAAAGGGTCCGGATCGTGAAACCAATTGAAGACGTAGCGCACATAGAGGTCACTGTTCTTGCCGATTTTCTGGTCGACCTTAATCGTGGCGTCCTCGTCCTTCTCCCGCGATTCGGTGGGGAAGAATAGCAGGCCGGTGATCCCATCAGAATTAACAATGTTCGGCGCCGGGAAAAAAGACAAGACCTGCTGAACGGTCGAATCGAGACTAGAAGGGGTGCCATTGTTGTTAAGCCCAGCTTTGGCTACATTCAGCGACTGCGTTGCGCCAGTGCTCGGGTTGGTGTAGGTAAAAATGCCGGTTTTAAACGCTGCCGTAGGAACCGTCGCGGTATTGGTGAGTGAGGTCACGAACCGGTCACCCTGATAATTGATAAAGAAGAAAGTCTTGTCTTTGACGATGGGCCCGCCGGCTGACCCGCCGTAAAGGTTGCGCACATACGGGTTTTTCGGAGCTACGTCGCCAGTCAGCGGGTCGATCTGGTGGTTGAAGTAATCGCGGGCACCAAGGGCGTCCCAACGACCGAAGTAGAACAGATCCCCGTGATAGCTGTTCGTTCCACTACGAGTAACTACGTCGATGATTGCACCGTTGTTGCGGCCGTACTCGGGAGCGAAATTGTTCGTGAGCACCCGAAACTCTTCAGTTGAATCTGGATTGCCCGCTACTAAGCCGCCTAAACCGCCAGGTACGTCGGCGTCGTTGTTATCGGTACCATCGAGGAGGAAGTTGTTATTGCGCTCGCGGCCGCCATTCACCGAAATCCCTCCCAACCCGTCGGATTGCGTAACGCCAGGGCCAAGAAGAACCAGTTGATATGGGTCGCGGAGGATCAACGGAAGCTCAACAATCTGATTGTGTTCGACAACATTGCTCAGGGTCGGCGTCTCGGTGTCAATGGGCGCCACGGCACTGGAGCTGACTTCAACCGTCGCCGTCAAACTGCCGATCTCGAATCGGCAGTCCAAAGTCAGGTTCTGATCCACGGTTAAGGTTACTTTCTCGAATTTCACGGTCTTGAAACCCGTCTGGGTGAACGTGAACGTATAGACCGATGGCGGCAGGCTCGACAGGCTGTAGAAGCCAGTCGAATTCGTGACGGTGGTCCGGTCGGCTCCGGTCTCCACATTGCTCGCGGTCACGGTGGCGCCGATTACCGCGGCACCGGTCGAGTCCAGCGTCGTTCCGGTTACGGTGGCGGTGCTTTGTGCGCGGAGTAAAAGGGGCGTGGCCAGCAGAGCTGACACAAGTGTTAGCGCGTGTAGAATCCCGAAGCGCGTGATCAAGTTTCTCATTTCATCCCCCATATGCCTGTTACGGTATTTCTTGCTAGGGCCCGGCCCAGACGGCGCCATCCTACGCACTTTCGTAACGACTATACGCAATTTGGAATACGCAACACTCCATCTACCAAAGTGATTTCCGTTGGAGCTGATTGTATTGAACTTACAGGGTTATCTTTAACTACCCGACCCCACTTGCTTATCTCGCTGGCAGTGGAATAGCACGCTAGCATCCAAACTTCAGGATGTTGAATGATTCGATT
>PMHK01000206.1 GCA_003156635.1 Acidobacteriota bacterium
AGCCGCGATAGGGGTTCACCGTGAACCGAAATGGGACATTCGCCGAATTGCAGTCGTTCAGAATTGATCGAACGGGCAGAAGGAAATATTCGGTCCCGCGCTTGGCGTCTGCGCGAGGGGAGGAAGCGGCGAGGCGTGCNNGGAGAGAGGAAGCGGCGAGGCGTGCAATGCCGACCAGCTGCGTACTTGGCTTCGTTCTCCCGTCGGGGACGGGAGGGGGCGCGGAAGCGTCGTACATGGGCTCACAGGTGCCGTGGCGAGCGGCTGTGGGGAATAAGGTGAGACTGGTCTGCTTCGCACGCTTCCCGGTACGCGTAAGCGTTGCGGGTGTCGCACGAAGGATTGGAGAACTGGCCATTGTTTGCCTCGCCGCACAGGGGAGGACTATATTCGCCTTTTGTTCGCTATGTCAAGCGAAAACTTTCGCCTTAGTTTCGCCACTCCAATTGAGCCTGTACCGAATGTCAGGTCGGCCGCGAAAAACCCGCCTTGCGGACAGCATCTTTCGTTCCGGCGGGTCGATAGACTTGACCAGCCGTGCGGTGGCGGAATATCCCTCACGGAACAGTCCTGGCGGAGTGGCTTTGGCGGAAGTTGGAATACTGATCGTCGATGACGACGTGGTCAGCCAGCGGGCGCTGAAAAACATCCTCGATTCCGAGGGTTGGCGCGTGCGCATCGTTCCGCTCGCCTCGGCGGCGATGCTCGAACTGGCCAGCGGCGATTGGAGCCTGGTCATCGTCAACGTGGCGATGACCGACGTGCGCGGCCCACTCTTCAGCATCTTGAAGGATCTCGCCCAGGGCGCGGCCGATGCGCCCGAAGGCGCCTCGGTCGATGAGGCCCGCCCCAAGCGCATCCGCGTTCTATTCCTCGTCCCGATGCTCGCCGTCAGTCAGGCCCAGCCGATCCTCGAACAGGAATCCCTGCCCTACATCATCAAGCCGTATCACCTGCACGACTTCCTCGGCAAAGTGAGCGAGTTGCTGGTCGAAACCGGAACGCTGGCGGAACCCATTCGCGGCATCGGCGACTTTAACGGCGCCGGCCGCCGCCAGCAAGGCGTGCGCGAAGCCCGCAAGCGGCGCAGCTCGATGTTCGCCGCCCGCGACGATTATCAAATGTCGGAAGAGGAAATGCTGGAGTGGGAGCGCAGCGAAGAAGAAGCCCGCAAAAAACGCGAAAAAGAAATTTGGGACCGCGAACATTTGTAATCCGCGCGTCTCATTGGACGCGGTGCCGCAAGTCGCCTCATAAATGGTGTCCGTCAGGGCCCGGCTTCCAGCCCTGCCGAAAAGTTCCCTGTACCTCACTCCTTCGGTTCTGATTCGACGCGCCGCACTTCGCTGCGATCGCGCGTTTCGCGCAGCAGCTCGCGAATCGTTTTCTTCAGCACCGGATGCACCGCCTCGGGCGCAATCTCCGCAAACGGCACCAGCACGAACCGCCGCTCCGCCATCCGCGGATGCGGAATTTCGAGCTGCGCCTCGCGCACCACCGCTGAGCCGTACAGCAGAATATCTATATCAATGATCCGCGGGCCTTTGGGCGTCACCCGCTCGCGCCCCAGCGCTCGCTCGATTTCGAGCAGCGCCTGCATCAGCCGCTGCGGCCCCCAATCACTTCCGCCGCCCAAGCCTTCCCGACCAAGCGGTTCCGTTTCGACTTCCACCACGCCGTTCAAGAACCACTCCTGCGCCCGCATTTCCACCGGCTCAGTTTCGTACAGCGCCGACCGCCTCACGACGCGCACCCTGCGCGCCGCCAATAGCTCCAGCGCCCGCGCAATATGCCCCGCCCGGTCGCCAATATTCGAGCCAAGAGAAAGATAAATGCCAGCCATCGCCGTGCAAACATTCTAGCTGAATCGCGCCACGCCACCGTTTCACGTTGCTGAATCGCGCAAAACGCGCGATCCACCCTTCGACCCGCCACCGTNNGTAGCGGCCACCTTTAGGTGGGCAACGACCCTGATTTAATAACGGTATTAATCGGGGCACACCCGCAGGAAACCAACAAATAGAAGGGACATCCCTTTCGGAGAAGACTCGCCGAGGGAGCCATCTATATAATTCCCAACTTTGCTTCTTGATTACCATGTACTTATGTGTTATCATGCAACGGGCTTTCATTTACGGCCCACGAATGCGCGGCATGACGCACGCCGGCCAATTCGAACCCTCACCCCGCACTCCCCCGCCGCCTTATCTCGCCGCGCCCTACGCAAATCTGCGTACACCGGGCGGCTCCGGCCGCGTTCTAATCGTCATTTTAAGAGGTGTTTTCGCGCCGCTTCCCCGCCCGCTGGGCATTTCCTTATCGACACTTCGCGCAATTAGAAACCTCACGCAACTGCCACAAAACAATCGCGATCACCAAATTCTAATCGACACTTTTTTCGGCGTGCCGGCGCCAGCCCCAGGCGAGCGCGAACGGCGTCACCCCGGTCCGGGTATACCCACGCGATTCGCGCCCCGCGCCACTCGTGTGCCGCGGCACACTACCGCCGCGTCGCGCGATTCGCGTCCGCTCCTGACGCCGTTCGCGCCCGCTTTTGCCCTCGCGCCCGCCGCGCACCTGCGCCAATTTCTAATCCGCTACCAGCAATTAGAAAACAACGTAAACCCTTGAAAACAAAACCCAAATGAAAATTCTAATACGTAAATTCAACGGTATTTGGGAACGCGATCGAGCCCCGCACGCGTTCCCGCCCCGGACCCCAACGGCAGGCGGAAAAGCTAAGACAACGCTAGAACAGGCCGGGCTGGCGCTTGGGTTCGTCTAGGGCGAAATGTTTGTAGGCCAAGGCGGTGGCGACGCGGCCGCGGGGGGTGCGGTCGAGCAGGCCGAGCTGCATGAGGTAGGGCTCGTAGATTTCCTCGATGGCGTCTTCTTCCTCGCTGAGGGAGGCGGCGAGGGTGTTGAGGCCGACGGGGCCGCCGGAATATTTCTGGATGATGGCCAGGAGCAGGTTGCGGTCGACGTCGTCGAGGCCGTGCTGGTCGATGCCGAGCATGGCCAGGGCGTCGCGGGCGACGGCCAGATCGATGAAACCTTTAGCGCGGACTTCAGCGAAATCGCGGACGCGGCGGAGCAGGCGATTGGCGACGCGCGGGGTGCCGCGGCTGCGGCGGGCGATTTCGGCGCCGCCGGCTTCGTCCATTTTTATGCCGAGGATTTTCGCGGAACGTTTGACGATCAGCAGCAAATCCTCCGGCGAATAAAATTCCAGGCGATGGACGATGCCGAAGCGCGAGCGCAGCGGCGCCATGATCAGTCCGGCGCGAGTGGTGGCGCCGATGAGGGTGAAACGATTGAGCTGGTACGGATGGACCCGCGCGCCGGGGCCCTGGCCGATGATCAGGTCGACGCGAAAATCTTCCATGGCCGGGTAGAGGATTTCTTCCATGGAGGGCTGCAGGCGATGAATTTCGTCGAGGAAGAAAAAATCCTGGGCGTCGAGCGAAGTGAGGACAGCGGTGAGGTCGCCCTTTTTTTCGAGCAGCGGGCCGGAGCTGACCTTTATGGCGGAGCCCATTTCGTTGGCGAGAATTTGGGCCAGGGTGGTTTTGCCCAGGCCAGGAGGGCCGTAGAGCAGGANNTTTCTTTGACGCGATTCTGACCGATGTAGTCGGCGAGCCTGGTGGGGCGGATGCTGGCTTCGATGCGCTCGTCGTCGTCGAGGGCGCGGCCGGAGATTACGCGTTCGTGGGGATTTAGTTTTTCAGGCATTTGGGCGGTGGCTCAAAAATTAGACATCTTCGAAAATTCCGACCTGGCGCTCGGATTCGGTTAGGTCGGCGCAGGCGCGGTCGAGCGCTTCGTATTCTTTCGCGAATCGCGCACGCATTGTCGCATGGGAGGCGGCGGCGTCCCAACGATCGATGGTCAGATAGCGCCGCGGATTATCGGCGTCGCGCAGCAGCGCGGTGCCGAGAAAGCCGGCGCTGCGGCGAAACAGCGCGGCCCAATCGCCGGCGACGGCATACGATTTCTCGAAATCGGAGACGCGGTCGGCGCGCACGATAAATTCCCAGACGATCTGGAACAAGGCCCCTCTCCGAATCGATGCGGAAAATCCGAAGATTCATATACGCGAAAACAATTCTACATCTTTTGGGAGCAGGTCACTTCGAACGCTTGGATTTCTGCGTGGCCGCGCCGCCCAAAACCTGAAGCGAGGCGCGCAGCAGCGATTCGAAATCGTTGCCGACGGTGGAGCGCGATTTGGCGATGGCGCTTTCGACCGTGCGTTCGTCGTAGCCCAAATTGACCAGCGCGGAAAAAACGTCGGATTCGAGTTGCGAGCGCGTGGCGGGCTTTCCGGCGTCGGGCACATCGACGGCGGCGAGTTTATCGCGGAGCTCAACTACCATGCGTTCGGCAGTTTTCCGTCCCACGCCGGGAATGCGCACGAGTTGCGCTAGATCGCCTTTACGGATGGCCGGAATTAATTCGTCGAGAGACATGCCGGAGAGGATTTTCAGCGCCAGCGAAGGGCCCACGCCAGAGGCCGAGATCAGCAGCTCAAAACAATGTTTTTCGCGGGCGGTGAGAAAACCGTACAGAGAGAATTGATCTTCGCGGACGTGGGTGTGAATGAGCAGAGTGTTATCGGAATGCAACGCAGCGAGGCTGGTGAAAGTGGAAAGAGGAATCTGGACGACGTAGCCGACGCCTCCGACTTCCAGGAGAACTTGATTCGGACGTTTGTCGATGAGTTTGCCGCGCAGCGAGCCAATCATGTCGAGCGATTATTGATTAGTGGTGCCGGGCTGTCAAACCGGGACACAGCGCGAAATAAAAAAAGAAAATTGCGAAACATTTTCGGCGATGGCCTCGTATGAAGGTGTGTAAGAAGAAGCGAAATTCAGGGAGAAATCGAGCGCGCACTGTCCGGTATTGGACAGACGGTGTTCGTTTGCGGTGCACTCTCTGATTTTTGTTTCGCGATCGTTAATTTTCTGATGAATCCCTCGAGGCGTTGCTTCCGGTCTGCGGATACGTCCGTCTAAGCAAGCGCGAGGGGCAAAAAGAAAGCCTAGGAGGAAAGGAAAATGTCACGAAGCAAAATGGTTCGAGTTTCAACATTTCTGGCAGCGCTGGTGATGATGCTTTCGATCGGGTTGCAAACGTTGTCGGCGAAAGATGCCAAAGTTGACACGTCATCGGTGTTCACAATTCAAAATGCAGCATCGCTGGCCGGACAGTCGATCACGCCGGGCGATTACAAAGTGACCGTAACCGAAACGCAGCTGACGATGACCAAGGACGGCAAGGTCGTGGCGCAAGTGCCGGTGCAGTGGAAGGACGAAACCAGCAAACCGCACTACTCGACGATCGTGACCGACGGCGGAAAAATCACCGAATTTCACTTCGGCGGGAAGACTCGATTCGTAGTTGTGTCGGCTAGTTAAGATGCGGGGAACATTGCACGGCGGGCAGTGCTGGAAGTGACCGGCGCTGCCCGCCGATTTCGCAATGGCAGCTTAAGAAACAAGTGGACGCAGATTTAGGACCTGGAAGCAGGAACGACAACGATTGCGGACTTCAGTGAGGAGGCCGGTCTTTGCGAATGGCCTCATCGACGAGGGCTTCGAGTTCGCGGCGAGTCAGGGTAATGCGTTCGGTGTCGGCGCAATCTGAAGTAATGGGAAACTCGGGTCCGGAATTCGAAGCGACTTGCAAGCCGTAACGGGACCTTGCGGCGATAAGCTTTTGCACTTCGCTGCCGGAAAGCAAAACTTGTTTGCCGATCAGTTCGGTGACCAGCGAGACGCGGGCGAAATGCTCGGCTGTTTCCATGCGGAAGAAAGCGGTGAGCAAATCGTGTCCGTAGGTGACCACGCCATGATTGGCCAGTAGGATGGCGTCATAACCGTCGACGAAGGGCTCGATGCTTTCGGCCAGTTCGGGCGTGCCGGGAGTGCCGTAGGGCGCCACCGGAATGCAGCCGAGCGAAATGATCAATTCGCAGACCAAAGCCTTGTTGAGCGGTGTGCCGGCGGCGGCGTAGCCAGTGGCGACCGGTGGATGCGCGTGGCAGACCGAATTGATTTCGGGGCGATGGCGGTAAATGGTCAGGTGCATGGCCAGTTCAGAAGAGGCGTTACGCCCGCCGTTCACTTTTTTCCCATCCAGATCGGTAATGACCAGGTCCTCGGGGGACATCATGCCCTTGCACATGCCAGTGGGCGAGGTGAGGATGTGCCGCTGGTCGAGGCGCACGGAAATATTCCCATCGGTTGAAGCCACGTAGTTGCGCTCATAAATCCAGCGGCCGACGGCACAAATGTCGCGGCGATGCTCGTCTTCGGATTTAAGAGCTCCGGGTAGGACAGATCCACAAATCACTGTGCCTCCTCGACGAAATGCGGGGCTCAACTGCGAACGTGCATAGGCTCTATACCCCAGGATGGAGTGCGGCACAATAAAAGAATTTCGGAAGGCCCGTTCAGGTTCGGGGAGCCCGAACGGGGGTACATTAGCCGAGAACGAACTCTTAACGGGTTAGCCACGGAACCTAGGCGTAAATGCCGCGTAACTTCAGCGCGCGCGCAACCCGGTCGATGGCGACAATGTAAGCCGCGATACGATTGCTGACACCGTGAGATTCCGCGGCGCGAACAACTTGATCGAAACTTTGATCCATGACGTCCTGCAAGCGTTCGTTCACTTCGCTCTCGCGCCAGAAGAATCCCTGACGGTCCTGGACCCATTCAAAATAACTGACCGTGACGCCGCCGGCATTGCCGAGAATGTCGGGGATAACGAAAATTCCCTTGTTGTCGATAATTTCGTCGGCGTGGGAAGTTACCGGACCGTTGGCGCCTTCGCAGAGAATCTTGCAATCGACGCGCGCGGCGTTCTGGGTCGTAATCTGGTTTTCGGTCGCGGCCGGAACCAGAATGTCGGTGGGATGGAAGAGGACGTCCTGAGCAGTTTGCTTTTCGCCACCGGCCGGGAAATCCGGCAGGGGCCTTCCCTGTTTGTAAACCCAGTCGACGAGCTTGGGGATATCAAAACCTTTTTCGTTGTACAAGCCGCCGTGAATGTCCGCGACACCAATAATTTTGTAGCCGGCGGCGTGCATCAGCATGGCGCCCTGGGATCCGACGTTGCCAAAACCCTGAATGATGACGCGGCAGCCTTCGCGGCGCATTTTCAATTTGGTTAGCGCGTTATTGCAGCACATCATCAGGCCGCGGCCGGTGGCTTCGCGGCGACCCTGGGAGCCGCCCAGTTCGAGGGGTTTACCGGTGACGACAGCCGTAGTGGCCTGGCGGGTGTGCATGGAATAAGTGTCCATGACCCAGGCCATGGTTTGCTCGTTGGTGCCTATGTCCGGGGCGGGAACGTCGCGCTCGGGGCCAAACCATTCGCTGAGTTCAGCGGTGTAGCGGCGAGTAATGCGCTCGAGTTCGGTCTTAGAGAGTTTGGAAGGATCGCAAATGACGCCGCCCTTGGCGCCCCCGAAAGGAATATTGACCACGGCGCATTTCCAGGTCA
>PMHK01000037.1 GCA_003156635.1 Acidobacteriota bacterium
TCGAAATCTCGCGGCATCAAAGCCAAAGCATCGAAGAAATCTTCGTGATCGCCGATGGTCAGAAGGGAAGATTGTTCGTAAGATTGTGGCCGCCGAAAACGCATGGCCCCAAAAGGAACATTTTCGAATGCGCCACAATCGCTGCTACTTCTTCGCGCTGCTCGTATCCTGCGCGCTAACCTTCTGCGCTTCCGCTCGTGCCCAGACCCCGCCTTATCCGCCGGGCNNATGAATTCGGAGTCTGGGGCGCGGTTTCTCTCAATACCGTGCACATTTTTGGTATCACGTCGGACGAGCAGATCTACACCGCGGGTTTTCGCTATGGCCGAACGCTGTACGACAAGCCCTTTACTTCGCTCGAATATATTCTGGACGTCGTTCCCGTTCAGCTCGTGCATCAATTCACCTGGGTTCCGTGCGGCACGCCCAGCCGCCTCGGTTTCATCTGTCCGTCCGGCCACGAAACGGTGTGGGGCGGCGGCATCAGCCCCATCGGCCTGAAAATGAATTTTCGCCGCCAACAAAAACTCCAACCGTTCATCGGCGCGAACGGCGGATTCATCGTTTCGACGCGCCCGGTGCCCGTCGATATTCCCGGCGGCACCCAATACAACTACACCTTCGACGCCGGTGGCGGCCTGGAACTTTTCAGCGCCAGCCGTCGTTCGTCCTGGAAATTCGCCTACCGCTTCCAGCACATTTCGAACGCCTACCGCCACAACTTCAATCCCGGCCTCGACAACGATCAGTTCTACATCGCCTATTCTTTTTTCAAATAGTTGTGATTTCACAGTTCTCGCAGTCTTTTTGTGTGCGCTAAATCTCGGTTTGGCTTTGGTTTTTCGCTTCGGTTTAGGTTGTCATCCCGACAGAGGGTCGGTGTTGCCCGACGAGGGATCTCTCTTCGGTTGTCAGTACGACGCGGTTGTCACACGATCCCGCGCCTCAACTCCTCCAAAGGGTAGAACGTCCCGCGCCAGCGAATCCCGCCATTCCGCAGCGTCACAATCGTCGAACGCAACAGCATCCAGAAGAAAATCACCGCGGCCACCGGCTGCGTCAAAGCGTAGAGCATCGGCACTCGAAATTCCCGCGCCGCCCCGGCCTGCGCCATCATCGGCACCACAATCGCGACCGCGGCAAAAATCCTCACCCATCCGTGTACGAACGGCAGCACGAGCCAGGGAAATATCCAAGCCATAAAAATGGAGAAAAGCTGCGCGCCAGCCATCCACAGGCTATAATTCGCCGCTGCGAAAAAATTCTTTTCCGTCCCGCGAATCAGGTTCCGCACGCCCGCATGCCAGTGCACGCTCACCGCTGGCCCCGCCTTGCCCACTCCGGAGCGGCAGCCTGCTTCCTTCACCAATTTCCCCACCTTCACGTCGTCGACCACTTCCATCGCCAGCCGCCGGTGCGTTCCCATTTTTTCGTACGCGCTGCGGCGAATCAGTTGAAACGCGCCAATTCCGATATACGCTCCAGATTTCGGATTGCTCACGCTCCACGGCCGGGTCGCGAGCACGAACGCGCAAGCAAAGAACGTCATCACCATTTTTTCGCCGAAGGTGAACAATCTCGCGTCGGCCAGCAGCGGCAGATGATCCCATTGGTTTTTCTCAGCCAGCGCAATCGCCCGGCGCAGCAGGTCGGGAGCGAAGTGCACGTCGGCATCCGTCAAGACCAGCCATTCGCCGCTAGAATTTTCGTAAGCGCGCTGCAGGGCGTGGGGTTTACCGAGCCAGCCGGCGGGAAGAGAATCGACCCGCAGCACTTTCAAGCACGGGTCGCTTTGCGCGGCCGCCTGCAGAATTGTGTTGGTCGAATCCGCGGAACGGTCGTCCACCGCCACGACTTCGTAGCGCGGATAATCCAGCGCCAGAAAGGTCGCTAGCGCGTCCGGAAGTTTTCCTTCTTCATCTCTCGCCGCAAAGAGGATCGACACCGTAGGACATTCCGCATCGGGCAAAGGCGCGACGCTGTAGACCGATGGAATCTTCCGCACGCCAAATCCGGCGCTGATGGCCAGCGCCAGCCAGGAAACGGCCACGAGTCCCACCATGGCGTCCAGAAAAAGATGCAACCACCAGACCAGAGTCAATTTCCTCCACCAAAAATTCCGGAACACGTTATGCTAACACTTCGAATGTCGCGTTCCGTTTCCCATTCACTTTCCATTGTCGGCGCAGGACGTTTGGGGCGTGCTCTGGGCCGGCGTCTGCACCGTCTTGGCTGGCACGTTGGCGCCGTCGTTACGCGCTCCACGTCGACCTCGCGCGCCGCGGCGCGGTTTATCGGGGCCGGGAATCCGTCGGTGCCGCTCACTCGCGAAATCATCGAAGCCGATGTTATTCTGTTAACTGTTCCGGATGGCGCGCTGGCTGGCGTGGCGCGTTCTTTGGCGCAACTCGATCCTAAGAAATGGCGCGGCAAAGCAGTCCTGCACACGAGTGGCGCGCTTGACCGCAAAGTTCTGCAACCGCTCGCGCGGCGCGGTGCCGCGACCGGCTCGCTTCATCCCATGCAGACTTTTTCGGGTCGCAGTGAGCCGAACCTGGACGGTGTGATTTTTGGCATCGAGGGCGATTCAAGAGCGCGCCAAATCGCCGCCTCGATCGCCCGCTCGCTGGGCGGCGTTCCGGTTATCGTGGACGGCAACAAAAAGATTTCGTACCACGCCGCGGGCATGATGGTGGCCGGGTTGGGCCTCGCGCTGGCAGAAGGCGCCACCCAGGTTTTGTTGAGCATCGGATTCACGCGTCGTAAGGCGCTGCAAGCTTTGCTGCCGCTGATGCGCGAGATGCTTCGCAATTTTGAGCAGCACGGTGCGCACGCTGCCTGGACCGGGCCGATTTCACGCGCCGATTACGGAACGATTGCGCTGCACGCCGCGGCGCTGCGCAAGCATCCGAATGAGTTGCAAGAAGCGTATCGAGGCCTGGCGCGTCTTTCAGCACGCCTGCTTTCGAAAAGCCACCGTGCTACTTTGCGGAATCTGAATCGCGTACTCGGAAAATCCAGGAGGAAGTCGAAGTGAAGAACCTGCATATCCCGGTGGAACACACCACCCTCGCGAACGGGCTTCGCGTGGTCGTCTCGCCCGATCGCTCCGCGCCGGTGGTCACCGTTGGCGTCTACTATCAGATCGGTTTCCGTCTCGAACCATTTGGACGCAGCGGCTTCGCGCACCTTTTTGAGCACATGATGTTCCAGGGTTCGGCCCACGCCGGAAAGATGGAGCACATTCGCCTGATCAATTCTTCCGGCGGCATGCTCAACGGCACCACCAATTACGACATCACCAATTATTTCGAATCCGTCCCGTCGAATGCGCTGGCCCGGGTCCTGTGGCTAGAAGCCGACCGCATGCGGGCGCTGAAAGTCGATGATGAAAATCTGCGCAACCAGCGTGACGTGGTCAAAGAAGAAGTTCGCGTCAACGTGATGAATCAGCCATACGGCGGCTTCCCCTGGCTCGATCTGCCGCCGGTCGCGTTCCGCAATTGGCCCAACGCGCATAATTTCTACGGCGACTTCGCGGATCTCGACGCGGCCACGCTCGCCGACGTTCAGCATTTTTTTCACACCTACTACGCGCCGAACAACGCCGTGCTGTTGATGGTCGGCGATCTCGATCCCGCGGACAGCTTTGCGTTGGCTAAACGCTACTTCGAAGATATTCCCACGCATCCGCTCCCGCCAGTGGCGGATGTCTCCGAGCCGCCGCAAACCGAAGAGCGCCGTGGCGCAGTTCCGGAGAAATTTGGGCCGCTGCCCGCCATCGCCATCGGCTACACTTTTCCGCCGCGCGATAATCCGGACTGGTACGCCGCCGCGATTCTCGATCGCGCCCTGCATGGTGGCCGGGTCGGCCGCATCTACCGTCGGCTGGTGCTCGAAAAAGAAATCGCCGTGGAAACCGACGGCGGCGCGGATATCATCGAAACCAACGGCCCCACCCAAATGGTCACGCGCATCTTCCACACCCCGGAAGATCATTCCGACACCCTGATCGCCGCCTTCGACGAAGTGATTCGCGAGATTCAGGAGCAAGGCATCACCGAAGAAGAACTCGCGCCGGTGAAAGTGAAACTTCGCGCCGATTTTTATTCGAACCTCGAGGGCGGCATGGGTGCGCACATGCCCCGTTTCGGATTGATGCACTACCTGGCATGTTTCACCTTGTTTGACGGCGATCCCAATCGCATCAATACCGTGCTCGACGGATTTCAAGCCGTTACCGCTGCGCAAGTGCAAGCGGTGGCCAAAAAATATCTCGTTTCAAAAAACCGGGCGGTTCTCGTCCGGCAACCCGTAGCCAAGGCGGCAGCGTAATGAGCGGCAGCAACGCAACAGCAGTCGACCCGAAATCTGGCGCGGCGGCAAACTCCGCCGCCGCAAATCGCAGCAGCGCGGTCCCGCCGCTTGGCCCTGAGCGCCCGGTGGCTTGGCCGAAACGCAGCGTCAAGACGTTGGCAAACGGCCTGCAGGTGGTTCTTGCCGAAGTTCACACTTTTCCGAAAATCACCGCGCAATTATTTTTCCGGAGCGGCAACGCGCTCGTGGCCCGCACCACGCCCGGACTCGCGGATATGACTGCGACTGTGGTGCGCACCGGGACCGCTTCGCGTCCCAGCCGCCAGATTGAAGAGGACCTGCGCCGCATGGGCGGCGATCTGGGCACCAGCGCTGGCGCCGACTCCTCGGCCATTTCCATCGCGGGGCTTTCTGAGTTTTCCGGTGGCTTGCTTGAATTGGTCGCCGATCTGGCGCGCCACGCCTCGTTTCCCGCCGAGGAGTTCGAGCGTGAACGCCGGCAGAAAATCGAAGGCCTGCGCATCGAACGGACCACTCCGGGCTTTCTGGCCAACGAACGCTTTCGCCGTGTGCTCTTTGGCGAGCATCCCTACGCGGTGATTTCGCCGACGGAGGAGCAAGTCGCTTCTTACCAGCGTGAGCAACTGGAAGGCTTTTATCGCCAAAATTATTCACCGGCGAACGCGTTGCTGATTGTCGTCGGTGACTTCGCCAGCGAAGCGATGTTCGCGCAAATCGAAAAGATTTTCGGCGAGTGGAAATCGTCTACGTCGGAGCCCCCGAAATCTCCAGCGCCGCCGCGCAACGTGGGGCGCAAAGTCCACCTCGTTCATCTGCCGGGCAGCGTGCAAACCCAGTTGGTCGTCGGCAACCTGGGCATTACCCGTCGCGATTCGGACTGGATGCGGCTAGTCATCGCCAATTCGATCTACGGCGGCGCCTTCCACTCGCGGTTGGTGATGAACATTCGCGAGCAGAAGGGCTACACCTACAGCCCGCGTAGTGGCATTCAATC
Organism: Acidobacteriota bacterium; assembly: GCA_003156635.1. GTDB lineage: Bacteria > Acidobacteriota > Terriglobia > Acidiferrales > UBA7541 > Palsa-295. Next base: position 5,333 of record PMHK01000037.1, read on the forward strand.
CATGCGCCAGCAGGGATTTTTCAATGTGCACGCGGCCGTGCGGAACGACGTGGCCGCGGCATCGCTGACCGAGATTTTCTACGAAATGGATCGCATGCGCTCGCTGCCCGTTTCCGATGAAGAACTAGAAAGCGCGCGCAGCTATCTCACCGGGGTATTTTCTTTGGGAGTGGCCACGCAGGACGGCGTGCTCGGCCAGCTTTCCACGATCTATCTGGATCGTCTGCCCGAAGATCATCTGGAAACCTATCGCGCGCGGATTCATGCGCTCACCGCGGCCGATATTATTCTCGCCGCGCGAAAGTATTTCGATTCGGCGAACTCGCAAATCGTGGTTGTTGGCGACAAGGCCCAAATCGGCGAGCAGGCCGCACTCTTCGGAGAAGTGACCGAATACGACGCCCACGGCAATAAGCAGTAGTCTCTTCCGGAGTAGACAGCGGTGGACTCGAAAAGCAGATTCGCAAGGCGGGAATTCTTTCTCGCCGCGGCGTTTCTGCTTTTAGTTTTCGCGGGGTTAGCGAGTGCACAGAAGAAAACGCCGCCGGCGCATCCGGTCGATTTAAATTCGGCGAGCGCTGCGGAATTACAGCAGGTTCCCGGCATCGGCCCAGCGACGGCGAAATCCATTATTAATTTTCGAAAAAAAAGTGGCCCGTTCCGGCGAGCGGAAGATTTACTGGCGATCCACGGAATCTCGAAGACGGCGCTCGAAAGAATGCGCCCCTATATCAGCGTCAAACCGCCAGAAATGCCTTCAGCCAAGTCCGCCTGAAATATAAGTTAGCGGCGCGTTTCGGAATCCCGCCGCGTCGGTTCTGCCGCGCTGAGACTTAACGGAACTTGATCGACAATCTCCAGACCGTAACCATCGAGGGCTACGACTTTGCGCGGGTGGTTGGTCAGCACCCGAATGCGGCGCAAGCCAAGGTCGATCAGGATCTGCGCGCCGATTCCGCTTTCGCGTTGCACCTGGCGCTGCGCGCCCAGATCATGTTCGGTTTCCTCGCGGTCGTGAAAACGAATGCGCGGCAGCTCGCCGCTTTCGGTTTCGCGCGCGCCATCGCGCAACGCAACACGCGGATCGATCTGAAATCCGCGTCCGGTGTGATGCAGGTAAACGAAGACGCCGCGGCCAGCTTCGGCGATCGCGGCCAGCGAGCGGTCAATCGTGTCGTGGCAATCGCAAGCCGTGGAACCGAACGCATCGCCGGTGAGGCAATGCGAATGAACGCGCACCAGCGGCGCGCTTTTATCCGCAGCGCCGGCCCCGGCCTGCGCTGCATGCGCTGAACCAATCTCGCCGCGCACCAGCGCGACGTGCAATTCGTGGTCCGCGTCGCTGGCGTAGGCGATCATCCGGAAATTTCCGTGGCGCGTGGGCAGGACTGATTCCGCGATGCGGCGCACGTGGCGCTCGTGCTGCATGCGGTAGCGAATCAGGTCGGCCACGGTCAACAGCTTCATATTGTGCAGACGACAAAATTCGACCAGCTGCGGAATCCGCGCCATCGAACCGTCGTCATTCATCACTTCGCAGATCACGCCCGAATGGTCCAGGCCCGCGAGGCGCGCCAGATCGACCGAAGCTTCGGTCTGCCCGGCGCGGACCAACACGCCGCCATTGCGCGCACGTAGGGTATAGACGTGGCCGGGGCGCGCCAGATCTTCCGGACGCGTGTCGGGATCGGTGGCCGCCAGAATAGTGGTGGCGCGGTCGCCGGCGCTGGTTCCGGTGGTGGTGCCGCGGCGCGCGTCGATGGGTTCGCAGAACGGGGTGCCGAACATCGAAGTATTGCGCGGAGTGATCGGCGCGAGGCCGAGCGCGTCGCAACGCTGCTCGGTCATCGCCAGGCAGATCAGCCCGCGGCCGAATTTGGCCATGAAGTTGATGGCTTCCGGCGTAATTTTTTCGGCGGCGATGGTCAGGTCGCCTTCGTTTTCGCGGTCTTCGTCGTCCACCAGGACGATCATGCGCCCGGCGCGAATTTCTTCCAGAGCTTCTTCCACGGAGGCAAACGGCGGTTTACGGTCAGTCATCGGATCTCACCTACGGCAAAGTGGCTGCGCCTTCTGAATATAGCGAATATAACATCGAACGCAGATTGGATGAGCGGGAGGGCGGGTTCGACGCAGCCAGGTCGAAGTCGACCGGATGGTGATGGCGAGGAGAGATAAATCGAAAGCTGATACAGCCGAAAGACTGTCGATCTGAAAACGAGGATGCACTTTGTTTGCAATGATTTAGATGCGATTTCAAATCGCGCGAAGTGTCGATCTGGAAAGGCGGAAAATGGAAATTCGAAAATGGAAACTTGCAGACCGCAAATTGAGCCGGCACGGAAATCGTGCTGAAAACACCCAGTAAATGACGATTAGAAGGCACGGGCGTCCTTTGTTATGTGGGAGATACGCTGGTTTCTGATCGCAACGCTGGCGATCAGAAATGGGTTTGGGCATGGCGGCCGGGGGCGTTGAGGGGACCGCGCCCTTCCGGTGTCAGGGGAGCAGGGTTCGAGTTGCGGTCGTCGTGTCGCGTGATGCATGACACCTCATCCCTTTGCGCGCTCGGCGGTGCGGCTAAACAGAGCGGCGATGCATGATAACATGTTGGTATAGGTAGATTGCAAGTACACACAACAAAACATCGTCGCTGCGATTCAGAAGGTCGAGGATTGGTCGAAACACGTCATTACTCCCTGAGTACCCCTTTCCCGCCCAGGACCACTCACAAGGCTCAGCCGCGAGAAGATGAGACTCGTTTTGCGCCGGAGAAGCAGCGGTCGAACATAAGATTGTTTGCTTGCAGCTGATCCTCCAACTCTTTCTGGGTCAGGGCGCCCCTTTCAATTGTTGAAACCGCAACAACGAAACTACGGACGCGAGCAACAAACGCCTCGAGGACATCCGGCGTGACAACTCTTCCGTCCACCGGAAACACTGCCTCATGCGCGAGCTTGGTCGCGGGAAAGCTCAGTCGATAACGCAACGACAATGCGGCCTGCGACACGCCCCTGTCGGCCAATCGATGGTAAGCAGTTCCGTCCGGCGGCACGAAAAGAGCGCCGTTGAGCTCAACGGCTTTCTTTTGCATGCTCAAAGCTTTTGATTTATCACCTAAGTAAAGGTAGGACGGGGAGAGTTGTAAGAACCAACCCTTCTCACGTTCGGTGGACGTGGTTCGGTCGACCAGCGTCTGAATTTGCTGAGCTGCGCCTTGATAGTCTCTTTTTAGGAAAACCGCCGCGGCTGTGTGTTCGGTTTTTGCCACCGCCAATCCCTCTTCGTAAACTGGGCGCACCGCTGCGCGTTCCCTAGCATGTTCCAAAAAATCCCGATAGAACGACTTCCACTCCTCATCCCGCGATAGACAGCGGTTGATCTCAATGACTAGGGCATCGGAGAATCCTTTAGGATCAACCGATTTTTTAATTTCCGACGCGATAACCAAACCCAATTCCAACTGGACATTTGTCCCCGGCGACAGATGGCGTCGATTGTGATTGTCCTTAATAAACGAAACGAGGTCCGTTCCGGTAATAAGAATGGCGCAGTAGTCGCTTTTCCCGCGTGTTGCCCGGCCTAGGCCCTGCACGATTTTTTGCGCTATCTTGGCATATTAGTGATAGCAGTACTTTGCATCATCGACTGAAAGTACCGATCGTAGAGAGTCGCGGCCCTAGGGAGAGAATCCAGCACGAGCAGGCGACAGTCGTCGTCCGGCAGGTCGACACCGTCGTACTTCGCCACGAGCGCCAGAAACGAACCTTTGGTTCCTTTCAAGCTTGTAAGGACCTTATCGATGTTCCTTGCCGTAACTACCACTGATCCAGGCGGAAGTACGCTGGTGCGCCCTTTCTTTGGCAGGGCGCGCTGACGATGATGTCACGGCTAAAGCCGCGACCTACAAGGACGCGGTGAGAGTTGGCGAAGGCGAAGGCGACGACAAGGCAACGGTAAAAACCTCCAAGGCGTTTGAAGCAGGTCCCTCGCTGCGCTNNTGCGCTTCGGGATGACAGCTGAACCGAGGCGAAGGCTGGCGGGGGATTACCCTTCGACCCGACACTGGCGGGGCTCAGGGTGAATCCCGTGTCACGGGATTCAGTGGTGGTATTCTTCCGTGTGCATTTTTCTCATCCGATATTTTTATTTTGTGCGGCGCTGGTGGCGGGGCTGCTGAATTCGGTGGCGGGGGGCGGGAGTTTTGTGTCGTTCCCGGCGCTGCTGTTTACCGGCATGCCGGCGATTCCGGCGAACGCGACGAACACCATGGCCGTGTGGCCGGGAACGGTGGCCAGCACGGTGGCGTACCGCAACGCGTTCAATGCGCAGGCGCGAAAATTGTTGCCGCCCTTGATCGGCATCGGGATCATCGGCGGCGTGATCGGGGCCAAGGTTCTGCTGGTCACTCCGCAGGCGACCTTCCTGCGTTTGATTCCCTGGCTGATGTTGCTGGCAACTTTGTTGTTCATGGCCGGGCCGCGCATTACGGCCTGGGTGAAGGGACGCGGGGCGCAGCAGAAAAGTTCGCTCCCGCTGACCATCGTGGGATTGTTTCTGGCGCTGCTGATCTCAATCTACATTGGATATTTTGGTGCGGGCGTGGGGATTCTGATGCTGTCCTTGCTGGCGCTGATGGGCATGGACGACATTCACGCCATGAATGGGGTGAAAGTTTTTCTGGTGAGCATCGTGAACGGCGTGGCGATACTGACGTTCATCGTGGCCCGAGTGATTGTGTGGCCGCAGGCGCTGCTGATGATTGTGGCGAGTTTGATCGGCGGGTATGCCGGAGCTTACTTCGCACAGAAGATGAATCCGGCGCACGTGCGCTGGGTGGTGGTGGCGGTGGGGTTTAGCATGTCGGCTTATTTTTTCGCGAAGAACTGGATGTGAGCTGCGGTTGCAGGCTGCGATGAGCGGGGAAGGAGTGGGGATGATACGGATGCTGGCCATTTTTGCTTTAATCGCTGCGACGACGGGAGTATGCGCGGCTCCTCGCGCCAGTACTCTTCGCGCTGGGAGCCCGGATGAACCGCGGGCCATCGACAAAGCCACGAGCAAGATCGAATTTCACGCCAAAGCTACTTTTGCCAAGGTTGATGGCGTGTTCCATACCTGGGAAGCGGAATTGCGAAAAACGGGCGACAGTTTTGACGACGCTACTTTGAAAATGAAGCTGGATACCGACAGCGTTTCGACCGGCAGTGGGCTCAAAGACAAGGAAATTCGCAGCAAGAATTTTTTCGACGTCAAACAGTTTCCGGACATCGAATTCGTCTCGACGAAAGTCATCCCAGGTCCGGACCGGAGCAAATTCGTGATGGAAGGAGACATGACCATGCGCGGAATCACCAAGCCGGTTACGGTGCTGATCGTGGAGTATCCGGTGTCGAACGGGCACCAGCTGATTGAGGGATCGATCGAATTCAACCGCAAGGATTTTGGGATGACGCATAACGCGCCCTTCAATAAAGTTTCGAAAGACGTAGAGGTGCTGGTGCACCTGAATGTGGCGGCAGCGAGTCCGACCGAGGCGGGGAATTAGTGGTCGAGAAGACGTCGTTAGCCTGACCGGCTAAGATCCATAGTCTGAACTCAGAAAAAAGCCCCACGTTTCAGGTTCGAAGCGTGGGGCTTTTTTTGTTGCGTTACCCGTGCTGTCGCTTAACGGCGTTCGCCGCCGCGATTCCCGCCGTTGGCTCCGCTATTACGCGCAGCGCCATCGCTGCGTGACTGGCTCTGCGGCGCGGACCGTCCGGCGTTGCTCTGCTGGCGCGGTGCACTGGCGTGCGAGGCCGGTGACGATTGGCGCGACGTGTTCTGGCGGAACGCCGAACTCGACTGCTGGCGCGTCACGTTGTTGCGCTGCGCGGTAGACTGATTCGAGGGCCGCGAAGCGAACTGGCGTGAGTTGTTCTGGCTCGGCGTGCTGCGTTGATTGTTGAACTGCTGCTGACCCTGGCGCGAAGTGTTGCCCGGCGCACGCGTCGCGTTGTTTTGCGAGCGGGCGAAGGAATTATCGCGCTGGCTGTTCTGGCTGAACGTGCCGGCCGAGCGCGCTCCGCTGTTGCGGTTGGTCGCGTTGGCTGAGCCGTGTCCAAACGTGTCGCGGTTCGCTTGACGTGCAGTGTTCGTCGGTCGCGAGTCAAGGCCACGATCATTGCCGCGGGTCGTGGTCGCGTTGCGGTTGGAGAAATCTCCAGGTCGCGACGTGGCCCCTACTGCCGGCTGACCATGGTTCGACGAGGCGAACTGCCCACGGTTGGTGCTGGCGAAATGCTCTTGCTGGTGCTGCATGCCAGTGGCCTCAACGTGCCGGTCGCGGTTCGCCGCCATTTCGCCGGAGGTCGGGCGGGCATTGATGCCGCCCCGGCCGCCGTTGTAGCTGACCCGACTCGAATCGCGGTTGTAACTCACGCTGCGGTTGTAGGTGTTGTGAATATTCGTGACGTTCACGTTATTCACGGAGCGGTTGTAATAGAAATGATTGTGATTCCAGTAGCCGCCCTCGTAGCCGTGGCCGAAATAACCGAAGCCGTAGTTCACGCCGCCATAAAAGCCGATGTGCGGGCCCCAGTATCCGCCGTGCCAGAAATAACCGCCGCCGCCCCAGCCCCAATATCCGGGAGTCCACAGAAAACCGATCTGCGGAGGAAGGACCCAAAGGCCCGGAACCCAGTAGTAGCCGCTATTGGCGTAAGCCCAATACCCTGGAGTCCAGAGGTAACCGTCTCCGGGGCAAATTGGTTGCGCGTAAATCGGCAGAGCTGGAGGAGCAAATCCGACCGAAATGCCAATGCCGAAAGCCGCCGAGGCGGTCGGGGCCGTGGCGGGAATTGCAAATGTGACGAGCGCGAGAAGCAATAAGCGAATGATGTATTTGGTTTTCATGATGATGTCCTCCAACCTATAAAAAAGTGAAGTTCTTGCAGCGCCCGGAGCGGCTGGAGCGATCCTTGCGCCTACTCGACTAAACACTGGTACCGGGCGAAAGTCGCAGGTCGGGCGACGCTTGAAACGGGGCGGCTTACGATGGATTTTCGGCTGGGGAGGCGAATGCTTTTATTTCAAGTCCAAATCCCACACCTGACCGATTAGATCCTTTCCAAAGCTGTGATGCGGCTCTTCTTTCACCAGGCGGAAGCTGGCTCTTTTGTAGATGCGATGGGCGGCGGTGAGCATGCTTTGGGTCCACAGCGTGATTTTGCGGTAGCCGGCGGAGCGCGCGAAGTGGATGCATTCTTTGACCAGGGCGTCGCCGAGGCCTTGCCCGCGCGCGGAAGGCTCCACAAAGAGAAGCCGGAGTTTCGCGGTGTGCGGCTCGTCGGGATGTTGGACCAAAAAGATGTGACCCACGTTCTGGCCGTCGACTTCCGCGATCCAGCAGCGCTCGCGAACCGGATCGAATTTGGTGACGAAATCGTCGACGATGCGCGCGACCAGAGCTTCGAATGTGCCGTCCCAGCCGAATTGCTCGGCGTAGCCCAGGCCCTCGCGATGCACGATCCAGCCCATGTCGCCCACGCGATGCGGGCGCAGCACAAAGGTGGGCCGGTCTGGCGCCGGCATAACCAGGATGCCGTCGATGGCCTGCATGCAACCGGTCAGGCGCGCGCGATCGGCGGGCGAAAGATTTTTGAGAATCGCGCCGGCCTGGCGCTCGGAAAGGGAATTGAGGTTTTTAAATTCAGATTTCCCGCGGCTGGTGAGCAGGAGTTCCGCCGAGCGGCCATCGTGCGCGGAGGCTTTCCGTTTCAGCAAGCCGGCACGTTCGAATTTCCGCAGGAGACGGCTCAAGTATCCCGGATCCATGCCCAGGGCCTGGGCAATGGCGTTGGCCTGGGGCGCGACGCGGGTGGCCAGCTCATACAGGACGCGGCCTTCGGGCAGGCTGTATTTGGTGTTGAATAGGCCTTCGTTCAAGGTGCCGAGGTAGCGGGTGTACATGCGGGTAAAGCTGCGAAAGACGGCGACATCGTCGGCCAGCGCCGAAACGGGGGCAGCGTAAGGGCTCATTTCCGAAGGGTCAACCATTTCTTGCAAGGCCGCACGCGCGCTTTGAGAGGGACCCCCACCGCCTTCGTCGGGACCAGAACATACTGCCCACTCCGGCCCGGGGCGTGCTAGCATCTGCGGTGAGGCCCGGAATTTATCCCACTCGAAAAGGAAAAAGCTCATGAAAAAAAGATTGGTAACTCTCGCGTTGTGTTTGGCAGTAGCGGTACCGGTATTCGCGCAAGGAAAAGAAGATACTCGGTTGGCCAACTCTGCCGATGTGTTGAAGCAAATCATGGGCGACAAGGGATTGCCGACCAATGTGCTGGATCAGGCGGATTGCGTGCTGATATTCCCCAGTGTGAAAAAAGTAGCGATCGGCATCGGCGGCAGCTACGGACGCGGCGCGCTGGTTTGCCGCNNGCGACGGATTTCGTCCTGGTGATTATGAATAACAAGGGCGCGGAGCAAATTTTGAACGGCAAGACCAAGCTCGGCGCCAACGCCGCCGCAGCGGCTGGTCCGACCGGCGCGGCAGCACAGGGCTACAACGCAGAATCGATGAAGGTTGACGTGCTGACCTATTCGCGGTCGAAGGGTTTGTTCGCGGGCGTGTCGCTGGAAGGCGCGTCCATGGACTCCGACGAGGATGCGAATAAGGCGCTGTATGGCAAGGCGATCAGTGCGAGCGCGATCGTCGACGGCGGCGCGTCCGTTCCTTCAGCCGCCCAACCGTTGGTCGGCTTTCTCGACAGCACTTCGCCGGCCAAGAAGTAACTCCTGATTAGAAACACGAAGGGCGACGCGGTAATGCAGCTGCGTCGCCCTTTTTGTTATTGCGCGCCTGGTTGTAAATCATTCGCACGAGGAAGACGAGGGACGCGTTGAACGCGACACCGGAATACATTAAGACCAACAGCATCGCGGATGGCTCAAGTTCGCGCGCGGACACGCTCGCTTTGCTCGCGATCGCGGCCGTGACAGTCTTGGTGCACATCCTCACCAACAATCGTTACGGATTTCACCGCGACGAACTGCAAGTCCTGAGCGACGCCAGGCACCTGGATTGGGGATTCGTGCCGTATCCGCCGGTCACGCCGTTTCTGGAGCGCATCGGACTGGGAGTTTTTGGCGTTTCGTTGGCTGGGCTGCGAATATTTTCAGTGTTGGCACAGGCGCTGACTCTTTTCGTCACCGGGCTGATGGCGCGGGAACTCGGCGGGGGGCGGTTGGCCCAGGTCACCGCGGCGCTGGTCATTGCGCTTTCGCCTTTGCCGATGTTCGAGGCCACGGAATTCCAATATTCGTCGTTCGATTATTTGTGGTGGGCGCTCGCCGCGTATTTCACCATCCGCTTGCTGCAGACGGAAAATCCGCGCTGGTGGTTGGCGATAGGCGCGGCGGTAGGCGCCGGCCTGATGACCAAGTACACCATGTGCTTTCTGATTGCCGGAATCGCCGGCGGCTTGGTGTTGACCGCCGAGCGGCGCTACTTGCTGAACCGCTGGTTCTGGGCCGGCGCCGCGCTGGCGCTGCTGATATTTTTGCCGAATCTGCTGTGGCAGATCCGTCACGATTTTATTTCCTGGCATTTTCTGCAGCACATCCACAAACGCGACGTGGGCCAGGGACGGGACCGCGGCTTTATCCGCGACCAATTCATCATCTGCGTGAATCTGATTGCGACGCCGCTGTGGATTACCGGGCTGATTGCTTACGTGCGGGAACGCCGTTATCGCATGTTGGCCTGGATGTATTTGATTCCGCTGGCGCTGTTCATCGTCGGCAAGGGGCGCGGATATTATCTGGCGGCAGCATATCCGATGCTGGTCGCGATGGGCTGTGTCGTCGCGGAACGATGGGTCCGGTCGCTTCGACGTCCGTGGCGGCTCACGGTCGAAAGCTTGTTTTTTGCCGCCCTCATCGCGATTGGAGTCTTGGTCAGCGCGATGCTGGTGCCATTCGCCGACAGCGGACGGCTTAAGGATTTTGCATTGAGGAGGAACGGCGATCTGCGCGAGGAAATTGGCTGGACTGAACTGGTCAAGACGGTGAGTGACATCCGCGACGCGTTGCCACCGGATCAAAGGCAAAATGTCGGCGTGCTGGTGGGAAATTATGGCGAAGAAGGCGCGATTGAGATTCTGGGCTCGCCGTACAACCTGCCCGCGCCGATCAGCATGACGAATTCGGCGTGGTTGCGCGGTTATCCAACGCCGCCACCTGCCACGCTAATCGTATTGGGCTTCACCGCGGAGCAGGCGGAGAACGCATTCACCAGCTGCCGCCTGGCCGGCCATACCATCATTCCCGGCGGAGTGAAAAATGAAGAGGGCGAAGACCATCCGGATATTTTCGTCTGCGGCCGGCCGCGGATGACCTGGCCGGAATTTTGGAAGGAGTATCAGGACTTCGGCTGATGGACCGGTGGTCGCCGAATTCAATTTTCTCAGGGAATCCTAATCCCAAGGTATTCCTCTATTTTTTCGAATAGCAGGCTTCACCAGTTGCTAGGCGTTTCGGCGCGGAGTATCATGCGCACGAATTCATGCCACGACAGTTACCCCTTTAATAAGCACTCAGACTTTTGCTCACGACACGACTTTATGACCGATAAGTCTGCGGCGAGTTCATGACCGAAACAGCGGCGGCGATTCCGGGTGGCGAGCGCATCGGCGACTTCCAGATTCTGGAGAAGCTGGGTGCGGGCGGCATGGGCGTGGTGTACAAAGCAACCGACCTGCGGCTCGAGCGCACGGTGGCCCTGAAATTTCTGCCGGCGGAACTCAGCGTCGAGCCGAACGAAAAGGAATTATTGGCGCGCGAAGCCAAGGCCGCATCAGCCTTAGATCACACCAACATCGGCGTGATTCACGGACTGGAAGAAACGCCCGACGGAAAACTCTTCATCGTCATGGGCTTTTACGACGGTGAAACGCTGGCGGCGAAGATCCGGCGCGGGCCGCTGCCGCTGGGTGCGACCTTGGACATCGCCTGCCAGGTGGCGCGCGGCCTCTCCGAGGCGCACACGCGCCATATCGTCCATCGCGACATCAAGCCCTCCAACATCATCATCACCGGTCGCGGCGTGGCCAAAATTGTGGATTTCGGCCTGGCGCGGGTGATCAACAGCGCGAGTTCGCAGCAAAGCATCCGCACTTCGGGAACCGCGGCGTACATGTCCCCCGAACAAGCCATGGGCAAATCGCTGGATCACCGCACCGACGTCTGGTCCCTTGGCGTGGTGATGGTGGAAATGGCCACTGGAGCGCGCCCCTTCGGCGGCGAAAACATAACCGGTTTGATGTGGGAAATCCTGAATCATCCGCCGGCGTTGATGGACAACCTGCCGCCCGAACTGAAGCCGATCATTTATCGTGCGTTGGCCAAGGATCTCGGGCAGCGCTATCCCAATTGTGAAGCGATGCTGGTGGATTTGGAGCAGCTGCGCGCGGAACTGTCGCGCGGCAGCGGGCGCCTGAGTGACGTAGAGGTCACCAAGTCGGCGCATTCACAGGATTTTGCAGACGCGGTGAAGAACGCTTCGCAACCCACTTGGAGCCAGTCCGGGTCAGCAGCCGCGGTCGCACCTGGGTCCAAATTTCGTTGGTGGTATCTCGCAGCGGCTGCAGGGCTGCTGTTGCTGGTAGCCGCGGCTTCTTTGCTGATTCCGGCGGTGCGCGAACGCGCCGCGGAAATAAGCGGCGTGGAAGAAAAACACATCGCCGTGCTGCCCTTCGACAATATCGGAAACGATCCGGCCAACGCCGCGCTGGCCGAAGGGTTGATGGATAGTGTGACCGCGGAGCTTTCCAATCTGGGCGCGGGCAAGTCGTCGTTGTGGGTGGTGCCGTCGAGCGTGGTGCGGCGCCGCAACGTGGACGATCCCAGCACGGCGTTGCGCGACCTGGGAGCAACTCTTGTAGTCAAGGGTAGCATCGCGCGGCAGGGCCAGAATATTCAGCTCACGGTCAGCCTGATCGACACCCGCAACCTGCGCCAGATCGGCTCGTTGATGCGCGAAGATCCTGCCGGCGATCTGGCCACGTTGCAGAACGAAGCGGTAGCCGGCATCGCGCGGCTGATGAAGCTCCAGGTGTCTCCCGAAATGGTAGGCGCCGGCGGTGGTGGCGTGGCGCCTGCTGCGTATGAGTCGTATCTGACCGCGCTGGGCTACGTGCAGCGCTACGACAAGCCGGGAAATTTGGATCTAGCCATAGCGAGTTTGCAGCAGGCGGTGAAAACTGACCCGCGCTTCGCGCTGGGCTATGCCGAGCTGGGTGAGGCGTACCGGCTCAAATATCAGCTAGACCAGAATCCGAAATGGATCGACGAAGCGATCGCCAACTGCAATCGGGCGACGCAACTCGACGACCGTCTGCCGGCGATTTACGTAACGCTGGGAAAACTTCATTCGCAATCCGGCAAGAACGATCTGGCGCTGCAGGAATTCCAGCACGCCTTGCAGCTCGATCCCCATTCCGCGGAAGCGTTGACCGGAGTCGCCAGCGCCTACGAGCAAATGGGACGAATCCAGGACGCTGAGGATGGATTCAAGCGTGCCGCGGCGTTGCGCCCCGACTACTGGGAAGGTTACAACGTGCTGGGAATTTTCTACGACCGCCAGCAGCGCTACCCCGAAGCGATCGCCCAACTGAAAAAAGTCGTGCAGTTGACTCCGGACAACGCCCAGGCCTACAGCAACCTCGCTGCGGTGTATCTGGATACCAGCGATCCGAAATGGATTCCGGACGCGCAAGCCGCGCTCACGAAATCCGTGGCAATCACCCCCAGTTATCCGGCGTACGCGAATCTGGGCAGCCTCTATTTCAACCAAGGACGCTATGCCGAATCAGCGGCCATGACCGAGCAGGCGCTGCAGATCAACGACAAAGATTATCAAGTCTGGTACAACCTGCTGCTCAGCTACCAGTGGTTGGGTCAAAAGGACAAAGCGGCGAACGCCGCTGAACGGACCATGAGCCTACTGGAAGCCTTGGTGCAAACCAAACCGCAAGACCCCGAGATTCAATCGGCGTTGGGCATGCTTTACGCGGAACAGAAAAACCCGGACAAAGCCGTGCCGCACATCGAGGCGGCGCTGGCGCTGGGAGCGAAAGACAACCGGGTTCTGGGCGATGCCGGGGAAGCCTACGAGAGCATGGGAAACCGAACGCTCGCGCTGCGTTATCTGCATGAAAGCCTGAAGGCCGGCGAAACTCTGGACGGCCTGCGCACCCGCCCGGGCCTACAAACCGTTTTGAACGATCCAAGTTTCCGTGCCAACGGAAAGTAGCGATGAGTCCAAGGAGGATTACGAAATGTCCAGCACCTCAAGACAGCCAGCGATTACTCCGGCCCTTACCATCACCATAACCAGCCCCACGCAAATTGCGTACAATCCCGCGAACCAAGAAGTCGCGTCGGGAGGCGTAGTCGGATTCGCTTCGGCGAATGCTTCCTCGTGGGAAATCGAACTGTGGAATAAGGCGAACGACGAACCCCACCCGCTACGGCTTTATGTTCCGCCGCAAGGCGAGTCGACCATGGTCGCGGACCCGCTGTCGGTTCCTCGCAACGTCACGTTCAATGTGATGGCCTATCCGAGCCCGTGCCGCAAACCCGGCGAACCCATGACCGGCGGAACGTATAACATCAAAATTACCGGGTAGCACACCAGGCGAATCGGCGAGGTTAATGATTCGCCCTGAAAATCGGTATGGAGCAACGACAAAAGGGGCGGTGCGATTTTCTCGCGCCGCCTTTTTGTTTTGAAGAACGGAATTTCGCGGCGGCCTAGCAGCTCGGCCGGGCTTGGCGGGAATCGATCGCAGAAAGTACGGCGGGCATCAGCGGCTCGCCCTTCGATACCACCTGCGTGGTGCCGGATGGCAAACCCTGGAATTTCAACGCTTCCGCATAGTGGGTGTGCACGATGATGGGAAGCTTAGGCTGCAGCTTCCGCAGTTCTTTCAGGGTCTCCAGGCCATTCAGCCGGGTCATCACGATATCCAGAATGACTAAGTTTGGCTTCTCGGTCATGACCTTGGCGATAGCCTCAAGCCCGTCCGAGGCCTCGAGTACGGTGTCTACGCCGCCAGCCTCCAGGCGCACCCGAATGGCCTTGCGCATCACCTCACTGTCATCAGCGATCAGGACGCTCGCCATGACCCTATTAGCTCACAAGCCTATGGGACCCCGTATCGGGCATACCCTGTAGAGCCAGAACAACGAGGCTTGAGGGGTTTTTGCGACGGGAAGCGATGATTCAGGGCCAAATAAAAAAGGGCGGCGCGATTTTCGTCGCGCCGCCCTTTTGCTTCACATCTCGAAGCAGATCCTTCGAGCCGTCACTGGCGGCCCTCAGGATAAAAATCGCTTTCGCGATTTTTAGTACATGCCGCCCATGCCGCCCGCGCCGGGAGCGCCGCCGCCGTGTCCGGCGGAGGCTTCCTTCGGTTCCTTGATGTCCGCCACCAACGCTTCGGTGGTGAGCATCAAGCCCGCGATCGACGCCGCATTCTGCAGCGCCAGACGGGTAACCTTGGCTGGGTCGATGACGCCGGCCTTGACCATGTCGCCGAATTCGCCGGTGTCCGCGTTGAATCCGAAATTCTCTTCCTTGGATTCACGGATCTTGCCGAGAATGACGGCGCCTTCGTGGCCGGCGTTGTGCGCGATCTGGCGGAGAGGCTCTTCGAGTGCGCGCTTCACGATGTTGACGCCGATCGCGTCATCTTCCTGAAGCTTGAGCTTCTCGAGGGCCGGGATGCAGCGAACCAGGGCCACGCCGCCGCCGGGGACAATTCCTTCCTCGACTGCCGCGCGGGTGGCGTGCATCGCGTCTTCGACGCGAGCCTTCTTTTCCTTCAGCTCGGTCTCGGTAGCGGCGCCGACTTTAATTACGGCAACGCCGCCGACCAGTTTCGCCAAACGCTCTTGCAGCTTTTCCTTGTCGTAATCCGACGTGGTGTCTTCCACCTGCGCGCGGATCTGGCGAACGCGACCTTCGATTTCGGAAGCCTTACCGCCGCCTTCGATGANNTGCCGAGGTCTTCGGTGATGGCCTTGCCGCCGGTCAGGGTCGCGATATCTTCGAGCATCGCCTTGCGACGATCGCCGAAACCGGGAGCCTTAACCGCGGTGCACTGCAAGGTGCCGCGGAGTTTGTTCACCACGAGAGTCGCCAAGGCTTCGCCTTCGACGTCTTCCGCGATGATCATCAGGGGCTTGCCCATCTTAGCAATCTGCTCGAGCAAGGGGAGAAGATCCTTCATCGAGGAGATTTTCTTTTCGTGGATCAGGATGCGCACATCTTCCAGGGTGCATTCCATGCGCTCCGGGTCGGTGACAAAGTACGGCGAGAGGTAGCCGCGGTCGAATTGCATGCCTTCGACCACTTCCAGCGTGGTTTCCATGGTCTTCGATTCTTCCACGGTGATCACGCCATCCTTGCCGACCTTCTTCATCGCTTCGGCAATGATGCTGCCGATCTGCTTGTCATTATTGGCGCTGATGGTGCCGACTTGGGCGATCATGTCGCCCTTGACGTCTTTGTGCTGCTTCTTTACTTCTTCAACCGCGATGGCGACGGCCTTTTCGATGCCGCGCTTGAGGGCGGTCGGGGAAGCGCCGGCCGCTACGGCCTTGACGCCTTCCTTGAAAATAGCCTGAGCCAACACGGTGGCGGTGGTGGTGCCGTCGCCCGCGACGTCCGACGTCTTGGAGGCAACTTCACGAACCATCTGCGCGCCCATGTTCTCGAGCGGGTCTTGCAATTCGATTTCTTTCGCTACGGTGACGCCGTCCTTGGTGATGATCGGCGAGCCGAACTTCTTTTCGATTACGGCGTTGCGGCCCTTGGGACCCAACGTGATCTTGACAGCGTCGGCCAACTGGTTGACGCCGCGCAAGATCGCCTGGCGGGAATTCTCACCCGTCACGATTTGCTTTGCCATGATCTTCTTTCTCCTCGTTGAATTGGTGCGATTGTGGTGCCGGCAGTTTTTAGGCGCGCCGGACGGTGGATCGGAAAGCTAAACAGGAAAATTGATTCAAAAAGTTACTTCTTGCCGCCGGCCGCTTTCGCGTTGGGCGCGAGCTTGGCGAGGATTTCGTCTTCCTTCAGGATCATGAATTCCTCGTCGTCGATCTTGATGTCGTTGCCGCTGTACTTGCCGAACAGGACGCGGTCGCCGACTTTCACGTCGAGCGGGATGCGTTCGCCCTTCTCGCGCTTTCCGGCTCCGACGGCCACGACTTCACCTTCTTGCGGTTTCTCTTTGGCGGAGTCTGGGATGATGATGCCGCCCTTGATGCTTTCCTTTTCTTCGAAGCGCCGCACGACCACACGGTCGTGTAACGGGGTGATATTGACTGCCATTTGCATTTCCTCCAGTTGGTGGATCTACGGTCTGGCTTGAAGAGGTGTGATGAGGCTGGTAGAGCGTTAGCACTCCTCTCAGGCGAGTGCTAATATAGCATGGTCATCGAGAGTGTCAAGGAAAAGTCTGATAATTCGGCACTCACATATCTGTAATATTCTAAGAATAGTAAGTTGTTTACAATTATTAGTTTACGAGTAGTCAGATTTTTCTGACACTTCTTTATTGCCTTCAACTGGCCGCCAGTCTACCATCGCCGTTAGCGTAGCTACGAGCCATTGTGCCATCACTCTTCTATATTCGGCTGATAAGCTTTACGGCTGGCACGCTGGTCTACCTTTTTCTGCTGGCGTTGATATTGGGTCATCGCCGACCCCGGTTTTTTGAACGGATTCTGTTCTTCCTGATCCTCTCGCTGTTCCTGATTTACGCCGGCGGGCTGCTGAAGATTAATGCGCAGATCGCTTATGGCTCCCCACCAGAAGTCACGCTGCGATTCGCCGAAATGTTGGAGACGGTTGGCGTCCTGTTGGTGTTTCCGCTGACCGTGCACGCGCACTTCAAGTATCGAGAGCAAGTCCGCGGCGAGACTATCGCGTGGAACTGGGTGACCTGGCTGCCTTACCTCGCCGTTGTTGGGTATGTAGGCACCAAGGCTCTGAGCGGTGGGGGATTGCTCGACGTTTTGAGGTTCGATCTCCAGAACGCGTTGATTGCGCTTGAACTCGCGACCTTCGCTACCGCGACACTCGATTCCCGAATTGCCAGAACTGCCCGTGGCGAAGTCGAACGGAAGTTCTTCCTTGGAATGGAAGCGACCTCATGGATCTTGTTCGCCATTTTCCTGACCATGACGACCACATTTGTCCAGGGAATTCCCAAGGCGAGTGAGGCGCTTGAGACCGCCGGCTTGCTTCTTGGTATTGTTCCCGGAGCACTCCTTCTCTACTACGCTGTCCGTCGGAACTTTCTGGAATACGGGGCACAGCGAAATTTGATGTACGCGCTGCCGGTGACGTTTTTGGCGTTGCTGTATTTGGCGCTGGTGCGGCGGGTGAGTGGATGGCTGGAGCCGGTGGTGCCGCCGGAAGCGACTGCGGCGGTGTTGTTGTTTTCTTTGATTTTTTTGTTTGAGCCGTTGGAACGGGTAATCGGGCCGGCGCTGCATCGCAGATTTCAGGAAGGACTTGGCGGGGTGCAGCGCCTGAGCGTGGAATTGCAACAAGTCGCGCGTCAGGGCAATGTCGCGCGTTTGGTAACTGAAGCCGAAAAGCGGATTCGCGAAGCGTTTGGGCTGGCCGACGTGCGGGTTTCGATGCCGCGGGACGCGGCGACGAAGCCTCTGGAGGCGCCGGGCGGCCTGGGGCATACGGCCGCGGTGCCGCTGCTGAAGGACGGCCAGGAAATTGGATTGCTGGAAGCGTCCTCGACCGGATCGCACCTGACTGGGGAGACGACGGCGGCGCTGGGATTTTTGGCCGAGCAACTGCCCGGTATGATCGATCTGGCGCGCCTGATCGAAGACAAGCTGCGCCTCGAAAGGGAATTGGCGGAGCGCGAGCGGATGGCGTCATTGGGGCAAATGGCCGCGAATGTATCGCACAATTTGCGGAACCCGCTCAGTTCGATGAAGACCGTGCTGCAGGTACAGCTGGAAGATCCGGACCTGCCAGTGAACGTGCGTCGCGATTCGACGCTGGTGGTGGGCGAGATCGATCGGATGAGCACGAAGCTGACCCAGCTCTTGCGTTACGCCAAACCTTCCGTAGGCGGCCAACGCGTGGCGGCCGTAGCGCTGGCCAATCAGACCGCGGTTTTGTTCCGCCATGACGCCGACACCCGCAACGTGCGTTTTGAATTCGAACGCCCTACGCACGAAATCTACGCGCTGGCCTCGGACGAGGCGCTGAACGAAATTCTCTCGAACCTGATCGTTAATGCCATCGAAGCGCAGACCGCCGGCGGCCGCGTGCGCCTCAGCCTCTCCCGCTACGAAGGCCGCCTCGAAATCGTGGTCGAAGACGGCGGTCCCGGAATTTCGCCGGAGCTGCGCGCGAAAATTTTTCAGCCCTATTTCACTACCAAGCCTAGCGGCACGGGCCTGGGACTCTCCATCGTCGCCCGGCGCGTGGAAGAAATCGGCGGCACGATTTCCTGCGAGAGCCCGGTGCGCCACGGAAAAGGCACGCGCTTCCGCCTGATGTTGCCGGTCGCCGAGGGCGATGGAGAAGGGACCACCAAATGACGCGAACAATTCTGATCGTGGATGACGAGCGGGCCGCGCGTTATGGCGTGCGCCGAGCGCTGGAAGGGAAGTACAAAATCGCTGAGGCGGATTCGGCGACCTCCGCGCGCGCGCTGCTCGCGGCCGAACCTTCCGACCTGATTTTGCTGGACCTGGTGATGCCCGGCGAAGACGGTCTGACCTTCCTCCGCTGGATGCGTGCAAACGACATCGAGACGCCGGTTCTAGTAGTCAGCGCGCTGGACAGCGCGAAGACGGCAGTCGACGCGTTGCAGAGCGGGGCGGCGGATTACATCGTGAAGGGCTACGACATCGAGGAGCTGCGCAAACGCGTCGCCAACATTTTGCAACTTGCCGAACTGGGCGCCGAAAATACCCGCCTGCGACGCGAACTCGTCGCCGACGGCCAGTTTGGCCGGATGCTGGGTTCGAGCGCGCCGATGCGGCGCGTCTTTGAAATGGCCGAACGCGTCGCGGCGACCGACGCGACCGTCTTGATTCTCGGCGAAAGCGGGACCGGCAAGGACTTATTGGCCCAGGAAATTCACGACCGTTCACCGCGTGCCGGAAAAGCGTTGGTGGCGGTCAATTGCGCCGCGCTCCCGGAAAACCTGATCGAATCGGAATTGTTTGGATTTGAGCGCGGCGCGTTTACCGGTGCGGCCCAGCAGCGCAAAGGAAAATTCGAGCTCGCCTCCGGCGGCACAATTTTCCTGGACGAAATTGGCGATATGAATCCGGTGACCCAGGCCAAGGTTCTGCGCGTACTCGAAAATCGCAAGATCGAAAGGCTAGGCGGCTCGCAATCCATCGACGTCGACGTTCGAGTGATCAGCGCGACGCATCGCGATTTGTCCGCTGAAATCGCTGCGGGACAATTTCGCGAAGACCTTTATTACCGGTTGCGCGTGGTGACCCTGGAATTGCCCGCGCTGCGCGAGCACAAAGAAGACATTCCGGCCCTGGTTGACGCGTTCCTCGCGCAATTCGGAGCGCGTCATAGTCGCAAGGTGAAGATCAACCGCGCGGCTCTGGACCTGCTGAGCGCCTACGATTGGCCCGGCAACGTGCGCGAATTGCGCAACGCGGTAGAACGCAGCCTGGTGCTGTGCCGTAGCGACGAAATTACCGTAGCCGATTTGCCCGAAGAAATTCGCGAAGGCCACCGGCCGCTGACGCCCGCAGGCACCGAGAGCGAAAGCGCATTTCTGGGCGAAAGCGACTTTCGCGAAGCGAAACGCCAGTTTGAAATCGTCTACTTAAAGCGCAAGCTGGAAGAGCATCGCTGGAACGTCTCCAAAACCGCAGCCGTGGTGGGACTGCATCGCCAAAGTCTGCAGGAAAAATTGCGCGAGCTGGGAATTCAGCGGCCGGGGAAGTAGACTTCACCCACGGCGATGCGGCTCGTGACCATGAATCATCAAGCGGACCAATTCGCAGGGTTCATTTTGGCGGGTGGCCGCAGCTCGCGCATGGGCCGTGACAAAGCCCTGCTCGAAATCGATGGCATTACGATGCTCGATCGCGCGGTCGAGCTGGTCGTTAGCGCGGGAATTTCCGTCGCGGTGCTGGGAGCGCCAGCCGAATTTGACAGGCGGCGATTGCGGGTACCAGTGATCGCGGACGAGTGGCCCGGCCTGGGCCCTTTGGGCGGGATCGCGACGGCCCTCCACCAGACGCAGGCGGCCGGGAATTTGATTGTCGCGTGCGATATGCCCTACCTGACGGCGGATTGGCTGCGATTTCTTTTGCAGCGAGCCAAAGCGTCGAGCGCCGATGCGGTGGTGCCGAGAAGTGAGCGTGGGCCGGAACCGCTCTGCGCGGTTTATCATCGACGAGCGGAAGGCACCATTCGTGAAGCGTTGCAGCAAGGAAAGCGGAAAGTCACCGAGGTTGTGACGATGCTAAATCCGGAATATGTGGAACCGGGCGAATGGAAAGCCTTTGATTCAGGCGGCCTCCTATTCAAGAATATGAACCGGCCGGAGGACTACGAGAAAGCCCAGGCCATCTCCAGCCGGCGCGCAAAAACATGAGCGAACACTATTTCGAATTTCGCAACGTCTCAAAATCTTTCGGTGACAACGACGTGCTGAAGGACGTGAGCTTTTTCATCGATCAGGGCGAAACCGCCGTGATCATGGGCCGCAGCGGCGTAGGCAAATCGGTCTCGCTGAAACTGCTGCTTGGATTTCTCAAGCCCGATGCAGGGAAAATCATTGTAGCCGGCAACGATGTGACGGAATGGACCGAAAAACAGTTCGCCGAAATTCGCCGCACCGTGACCATGGTCTTCCAGTCCGGCGCGCTTTTTGATTCGCTGACCGTTGCGGAAAATGTGGCGTTCCCCCTGGAAACGCGCGGCGAGAAACGCGACCAGGATAAAATCGACGCCAAAGTCGCCGAACTGATGAAGGAACTCGAAGTTACCGATTTTGCCGAACGCATCCCCGCCGACCTAAGCACCGGCACCAAACGCTCAGTGGCGATTGCGCGCGCTCTCGCCGAAGATCCGGCAGCCATTTTGTACGACGAGCCCACCACCATGGTCGATCCGCTGATGGCCGCGCATGTTGGCGACCTGATCGTAAAGTTGAAAGCCAAACTGAAGAAAACCGCGATCGTGGTGACCCACGACACGCACCTGGCCAAAAAATTGGCCGATCGGGTTATTTTCCTGCAGGAAGGCCGGGTTGGTTTCTTCGGCACCTGGGCCGAACTGGCCAACACCAAAGATGCGTTCTTGCGAAATTTTCTGGCGCAAGATGAATTGATCCCGGCCCTGGAAGAAACGGCGTGAGCCAAACTCCGCCGCCCGCCGCCGATCCCAAATCACAATTACGGCGGGTCATGGGTTTCTGGGACCTGCTGCTTTTTAACATCGCGGCGGTTCTGGGGCCGCGCTGGATTGCCGCCGCATCGCACAATGGCACGTCCTCGATTTCACTTTGGGTTTTAGCCGCCGTGGGATTTTTTGTGCCGACCGCCATGGTCATCGTCGAACTCACTTCGCGTTTTCCCGAGGAAGGCGGCTTGTACGCCTGGACCAAAAACGCCTTCGGCGATTTTCACGGCTTCGTCGCCGGCTGGACCTACTGGATCTACACGATTTTTTATTTTCCGGCGCTGCTGCTGGCCAGCGCAAGCATGAGCGCTTACGTGGTGGGTCCCAGCGGCGCGGCTCTGGCACAAAACCGGATGTTTTTGCTGGTTGGTTCGTTCGTGCTGCTGATCGTCGCGGTAGGAATGAATCTGGTCGGACTCAACATTGGCAAGTGGTTGCAGAATGCCGGCGGCGTCTCGACCTACCTTCCGCTGCTGATCCTCGCCGTAATTGCGTTCCTGTTGCTGCGCTCGCACGGCTCGGTCACGACGTTCACCTTGGCCAACATGATGCCCCACTGGAACTGGGGCACGGTGAATTTCTGGCCGCAAATAGCGTTCGCGTTTACCGGCCTGGAAATCGGGTCGATGATGAGCGAAGAAGTCCGCGATCCCCGGCGCACTTTTCCCCGCGCCATCTTCGCTTCCGGCGCGTTGATCGCAGTCATCTATATCATCGGCACCTTTGCGGTGCTTTCGCTGCTTCCCGCGGTCGACGTCGATACCAAGAGCGGCGTGTTTCAAGCCATCACTTCAGGTTCCACGCTGCTGAAAATCGGATTCGTCGGCGTGCTGGCGGCGATGCTGCTGGCCTATACGCTGGGAATCATCCGCGTCACGCAGCGCTTCCGCGCCATCGTCGTGGGCGCCACCGGTGCCATTGCGCTGCTGTACCTGGCGTCGTTCGTGCTCGGATTTTTCCACGTCGGCGTGCCGTTTCTCAATTCCGCGAGCCCGCTGAGCATCGGGGTATCGCTGGTGATCATCGCGGTGGCCGC
>PMHK01000090.1 GCA_003156635.1 Acidobacteriota bacterium
AAGCCAAAGCCAAAGCCAAAGCGTTTGAAGCAGGTCCCTCACTTGCGCTCGGGATGACAGCGCGGGCGAGTGGACTGAATGGATTTTGCTGCGCGACGGAATTACTTTGTGGAGGCAACGCGTGGGGATTTGGCTTGGACTGTACGAAGGCTCACGCGAGAAGGCCGCGCGAGCGGTGGGGCGACGAAAGGCGTTTTTTTGTCGCGGCTAAAGCGACCCACAAAGCGGCGCGCTGGTTAGCGGGGCGTTCACTAGGGGCGTTCAGTTCAAGAACTCAACCCCTTCGATTTTCCTTCACTGGCACTGCGATGCTGCGTTATTCTGCTGCCTCGAAATAATTTGTTTGAGGGCGATGAAAAATACACTCCGAATGGTGGGTTGGATCGCGTTGCTGGCGTTGGGCGGCGGGTGCATTGGCGCGTCGTATCGCGCGCGGATGACGGCGGAACAGCAGGTGAGCGAGCAGGCCAGCCTGGCGAGCCAGGAAGCGCGGCACATGCAGCAGGAGATTGTGATATTCAGCGACAAGATCGTGCCGCCGCGGCATCCCTTCAACGCGATCTTGCAGGAACTGGGAATTACCGCGGACAACGCGGCGCGGCTGACAGCTTCAGCGCAGTCGGTGTTCGACTTGCGGCGGCTGCGCGCGGGGAACAAGCTGAGCGTCGGACGCACGGTGATGGGCGAATTGCGGGCGGTGAAGTACCGCATCGATGCCGAGCGGGTGCTGCTGATTTCGCCGAAGGGCAACGATTTTCATTCGGAGATCGAGACGATTCCTTCGGAAACGGAAATGAAAGCCGTGGCCGGGGAAATTCACGGATCACTGTTTGAATCGGTGATCGACGCCGGAGAAAAACCGGAGCTGGCCATGCGGCTGGCGGAGATTTTTGGCTGGGACCTGGATTTTTACACCGACCCGCGGCCGGGCGACACGTTCCGGGTGGTGGTCGAAAAGAAAATGCTGGCGAACGGCGAGATGTCGTCGTACGGGCGGATTCTGGCGGCGGAATATGTGAACGGCACGCACCCGTACCGCGCGGTTTTGTTTCACGATCCGGCGGGAGTGCCGGCGTATTACACGCCGGACGGGAAGTCGATGAAGAAGGCGTTTTTACATTCGCCGCTGAAATTCGCGGCGGTGATTACTTCGCATTTCAGCCAGAACCGTTTTCATCCGATCTTGAAGGAGTACCGGCCGCACCTGGGAATCGATTACGCGGCGCCGTCGGGCACGCCGGTGCAGACGATTGGCGACGGGCGGGTGATTTTCGCGGGGCCCAAGGGCGGAGCGGGAAATCTGATCGAGATTCAACACTCGAACGGATACACGACGTATTACATGCATCTTTCGCGGGTTTTGGTGCACAGCGGCGAGCGCGTGGAACAGGGTGAACGCATTGGCCTGGTGGGGATGACCGGGCTCGCGACCGGCCCGCATCTGGATTTCCGGATTCAACGCGGAAAAGACTTTTTGAATTTTGAGCGCTTGCCGTTGCCGCCATCGGATCCGGTTTCGAAGCGTGAATGGAACGATTTTGTGGCGATGCGCGATGTGGCCATGGCGCAGATGCCGGCGGTGAGTTCGCAGGCGGGCGTTTCTCTGGCCAAGAATTCAACTCCCGCTGCAATGCCTCCCGCTACAGCCGGTAGTTCGCCGGCGAACTGATTTAATTTTCCGCCATTTCGACTCGCCTTGTCTGGAAATCAGCAGGTTGCTACTATGCGGCGATGGTTTGTGCGTCGTGCGCTGCGCCAAATTCCGATGAGTCGATGTCCTGCCAGCAGTGCGGGAAGCCGCTGTCGCATACTTTCCAGCTAATCCCTCGGCTGCCGCTGAAACCTGGGTATCTGCGCCCGCCGGCAGAACCACTTAATTTCATTCCGTTTGGAGTTGGGGGTTGGCTCGCGCTGCTGGTTATTTCGATCATCGTGTTCCGCCCGATTAGTTTTTCGTACCGAGCCTTCAGTGAGTTGCGGTTGTTGAAGCTCGGAGGTTGGAGCCGTATGGTCCTGCCCTAGACCGCGGCATCGATGCGGCGATCTGCCTGGCGCTGGCCGCGAGCGGAATTTTCACGGGATGGCATCTATTAGGCCTCCATCGCAATGCCCGAAAAATTGCTGAGATCTACATCGTGGCCACACGCAGCTACTACGCAGCGGGTTATCTGTTGGTGCGCATGAGCAATGCGGCGTGCTACCTGGCGTACGGCGGGACTGCGTTTACCGTCGATGCTGTAATCGGTTCATGCTTGTGGGCCATTCTGTGGATTGCCTATTTGAGAAGGTCGAAGCGCGTGGCGAACACCTACGGCGCCGTGACTTTCACTTCGCTCGCTTAGTTTTCGGTCGACCCAAAGTTAGTCATTTTTTCGCCGCGTTTTTGGTGAGGTGCCAGGTTTCGCACCAGCTGCAGAGGTACGCGCGGAGATTTTTTGGGGCGTTGGGCAGGGTGAGCTGGTGCGTGGCGGTGTCGAGGGCTTCGCGTTCGGAGAGATATTTGCGTTTGCCGGTGACTTCACAGTTGGGTTCGCTCATGGGTGACTGAAAATCCGGCTTCAGGGGTTTTAGCCCCGGCCTGAGCCAGCCTCTTACGGAGGGGCTAAAGCCCCGTCCTTCCGGTGGAATTCTATGCTGCCGGTGCGGAGATCGAATTCGAGAGCACGGATGACGCAAGAGAAATTAGGCGCGCAGTTCCCAGGTGTCGCCGGCGCGGAGGAGCTTGGCGAGATCGCCTTTGCCTTTTTTCTTCTGGACGTCGGCGATCTGCTGGTTGACCAGATCTTCGTATTGCGGGACGTTCTCGATGGCGCGGAAAACGCCGACGGGGGTGGGGAATCCGGGCATGGTGTCCATGCGGGAGATGGCGAAGGCGTAGACCGGATTTTCGTTGTGCTCGTCGTGGACCAGTAAATCTTTTTCGGTGAGGCCATTGCCGAGGGTGACGACTTCGAGATCGAGGCCGACCAGGCGGATGCCTTTGTCGCGATTTTTGCCGAAGATGAGGGGCTTGCCGTGATCGAGCTGGACGACGTGCTCGCTGCGGGCGTCGCGCTCGGTGATGGTGTCCCAGGCGCCGTCGTTGAAGATGTTGCAATTCTGCAGAATTTCGACGTAGGCGGAGCCTTTGTGGGCCGCGGCTTTTTTCAGGGTTTCGCGCAGATGGGCCTGGAAAACGTCGACGGAACGCGCGACGAAAGTGGCTTCAGAACCGATGGCCAGCGAAAGCGGATTGAACGGGCGATCGACGGAGCCGAAGGGCGTGGATTTTGCTTTTTTGCCGACTTCGGAAGTCGGGGAATACTGGCCTTTGGTCAGGCCATAAATTTTGTTGTTGAACATCAAAACTTTCAGGCCGACGTTGCGGCGCAGCATGTGGATGGTGTGATTGCCGCCGATGGAGAGAGAATCGCCGTCACCGGTGGCGACCCAGACGTCGAGATCGGGGCGAACGAGTTTCACGCCGGTGGCCACGGCGGGCGCGCGGCCGTGAATGGTGTGGAAGCCGAATACATTCATGTAATACGGAAAACGGCTGGAGCAGCCGATGCCGGAGATGAAGACGAATTTTTCCTTGGGGACTTTCAAGTCGGCGAAGACCATCTGCACGGCGGAAAGGATGGCGTAGTCGCCGCAGCCCGGGCACCAGCGGATTTCCTGGTCGGTTTGGAAGTCTTTTTTGGTGTAGATGGGTAGTTCGGCCGTGGTCATTTGTTTCTCCTGATCCTGCCCTCAGCGGCTAAAGCCGGGTTGAGGTGGTGCTGGCTGCGGCACGCCCTGAAGCCGTGCCCTGACGAAAACTGGAACCTTCTAACTTGGGCTGTCTTCGCGCATGATCAACATTCTGTTGGTCCGGTAACGATTCGACATTCCTTAACCTAGGAGCTCTTCGATTTTGTCTTCGATTTCAGATTGTTTGAAGGGCTTGCCTTGGATTTTTCCGTAGCTTTGCGCGTCGACGAGGAACTTGGCGCGCAGGATCATGACGAGCTGGCCCATGTTCATTTCGGGGACGAGGACTTTTTTGTAGCGCTTGAGCACGTCGCCGAGGTTGCGGGGGAACGGGTTCAGGTGGCGCAGATGCACGTGGCCGATTTTGCGGCCTTTTTCGCGCTGGGCGTTCATGGCGGCGGTGATGGGACCGTTGGTGGAACCCCAGGCGACGATCAAAAGATCGCCGGAGGTATCGCCTTCCGGAATTATTTCGGGAATATCCTGCGCGATGCCGGCAACTTTTTCGGCGCGGGTGCGGACCATGTGTTCGTGATTCAGCGGCTCGTAATTGATGTTGCCGGTGACGTCCTGTTTTTCGATGCCGCCGATGCGATGTTCGAGGCCGGGGGTACCGGGTATGGCCCAGGAACGCGCGAGAGTGTCGGGATTCCGCTTGTAAGGCTGGAAGCCGACGGGATTGGTTTCGTACGTCACTGGAAATTTGGGCAGGTCTTCGATGTCAGGAATTTTCCAGGGTTCAGCGCCGTTGGCGAGGTAGCCGTCAGAAAGAATAATCACCGGGACCATGTACTTGATGGCAATGCGACTGGCTTCGAGCGCGATCCAGAAACAATCGCCAGCGGTGGCCGGTGCGAGAACGGGAATCGGCGCTTCGGAGTTGCGGCCGAAGAGGGCCTGGAGCAAGTCGGCCTGTTCGGTTTTGGTCGGCAAGCCGGTCGAAGGGCCGCCGCGTTGGATGTCGCAAACGACGAGAGGCAATTCGACGGCGACGGCGAGGCCGAGTGCTTCGGTTTTCAGGGCCATGCCGGGGCCGGAAGTGGTGGTGATGCCGAGCGCGCCGGCATACGCCGCGCCGATGGCGGAAGTGACGGCGGCGATTTCGTCTTCGGCTTGAAAAGTGGTGACGCCGAAATCCTTGTACTGCGAAAGCTCATGCAGGATGTCCGACGCGGGGGTGATGGGATAAGAACCCAAGAACAATTTGACGCCCGCTTGCTGCGAGGCGGCGACGAAACCGAGGGCGAGCGCGGCGTTGCCGCTGATATTACGGTAGGTGCCCGGTTCCAGCTTCGCGGGCGGAATTTCGTAGCTGATCTGAAAGGCTTCGGTAGCTTCGCAGTAGCTGTAGCCCGCTTTCATGGCGAGCGAATTGGCCTGGACCAAGTCGGGCTTGTTCTTAAATTTGTCGTTCAGGTAGCGAAGGGTGGGCTCCATGGAGCGGTTGTAGAGCCAGTAGCACATGCCGAGGGCGAAGAAATTCTTACAGCGGTCCATGCTCTTGGCATCGAGACCGAGTTCCTTCAGGGCGCTGCGAGTGAGTTTGGTCAGCTCAACGGAGAACAGACGATAGGCGTCGAGCGAATGATCTTCGAGCGGATTGGTCACAATCTGCGCTTTGCGCAGATCGTTGGGCTGAAAGTCGTCAAGATTTACGATCAAAATTCCGTTTGTTTTCAAATCCGCCAAATTCA
>PMHK01000217.1:0-143 GCA_003156635.1 Acidobacteriota bacterium
GCCTCCGCCGACATCGAATCCATAGGCGTTGTTGTGCGCCGATTCCGGCGTGCAGACGGAGGTGGGCGTGCCGGAAATCGGGCCGGCAGACCACACCGTCGCGGACGAGAAGCACCCGCCGGAACCGTCGGCGAATTTATACA
>PMHK01000217.1:221-14728 GCA_003156635.1 Acidobacteriota bacterium
TAGGCGGCCCGAGGCAGGCCGTTGTTGATGAACTGGGTGGCCGAGGCGTTGGCCAGCAGGCCGGATTGCGGATTGAGGCCGGTTGAACCGTTGAACACCACGTACCAGCCCGGCGCAAACTGTTCCTTGCCCCGGATGCCGATACCCGTCTGCTGCAGGTTGTTCGGCGCCAGGACGAATCGCGACCCACGGGCGTTGCGGTTCACCAGCGATGCGCCTTCATAGTTGTAGCCGTTTTCGGGCAATCCGTGGCTCACCCAGCCGACGCCCACGTCATACGCGCCGTACACCGTGATGCCGTGCCAGGTCAGCGTGCAATCGGTGGTCAAGAATTCGTGGCCGCTGGTGCAGGGGTCGGGCGCGGTCGAAACTGCCCGCGTATCCAGCACCCGGACTTGATTGAGCGCGACCGTCTCGGTGCCGTTAACGGTGACCGAGTCGACGTCAGCGATCTTGAAGCCGGTGGCCGTAAATTTCAGGCGATACTCACCGGCGGGCAGCGCCGAGAAGCGGAAGACGCCATCCGGACCGGTTTTTTCCTCGCGCGCATCGCCCGTGCCCCGATTCGTGGCCGTAACCGAAACGTTTTCCAGCGGATGAGCCACTTTGTCGGTCACCTTGCCGGTGATCGCGCCGCTCGCGGCCGTTTGCGCCTGAGACCCAGTAGGGCACAGGAATAAAATGGCGAAGCCTGCCAAAACCAAAATTGCCAAGATCCATCGCCCACCCTGCGTGTTTATCGCCATTTCATCTGGAATCAACAATGATCGCAAACGTGAGAAATATCCCGGGAAAATACGGCTCATACCAGCCCCCTTCGATGAAGTCGAACCATGCACGCACGGTTTTAACCGCGAGGCGCGTTCGCAGCAGGTACGTTTTAATACGCTTAAGATTGTTAAGTCAAACCGAATAACGACGAAAAATGGAATGTGTTGTCATCTGCGATGTCAAAGCGGAAGGCTGCGTGGGGGGCTTCTTCTCTTAGCTTTTGATGATCATGATCTCGGTGGACTTGATCAGCGCCGCGGCGGTATCGCCGACTTTCAAGCGCAGTTCTCGCACCGCATCCGCGGTAATTATCGAAGTGATGTGCTGCCCGCCAATCGACAGCCGGATCTGCGCCATCAGGCCGTCGATCTTGATTTCCGTGACCCGGCCGACCAGCTGATTCCTGCCGCTGATCCGCCGGTAATTGTCGCGCCGTTCGCTCACCGGGCCGCGCGCGGACTTCATATGCAGAAACTTGTCCAGTTCCGTCTCCGGAACTCGGTGATGCCCGCCAGCCGTCTTGATCGTCCGAATCTTTTTCTTGTAGATCCACTGCTTTAAGGTTGGATAACTGACGCCCAGAACCTTGGCGGCGTCGCGAGGAAGTAGAAGTGTGGTTGGTTTCATGGTGAGCATCACCCGACTAGACTGTGATCATATTCCGATTCTCGGTTTCCCGCAGCGCCTTTTGCCATTTCGGCCGCGAGCAAAAAGAAGGGCGTCCTCGCATCAAGGACGCCCTTAATCTTGCGTCCGTTATTGCAGTGATCCAACCTGATAATTCAGTGCCGACAATTCCGCCTCGTAATCATATTTTGCGCTGGTCGCCGCGATTTGGGCCTGGGTTTCGTTGAGTTGTGATTGACTGAGTTCAATGATTGAGCTCAATCCGAGTTTGTATCTCTCCTGCGCGAGATTCAAGGCGAGATTCGCTTGATTGAGCAACTGTTGGGTGACCGCAAGGCGCTGATAGCCTGAGTTGGCGTTGAGCCACGCTTTTCGTACCTCACGAACCACCGAGTTTTGGAGATCGCGAAGATACTGCTGCTGAGCGCTGGCTTGCGCGTTCGCTTCTGCGTGAAGCGCGTTGAATTGGCGACCGTTGAAGATGGGGATGTTTACGTTGAACCCGGCGGCGGCGTAGCGTGGTTGGAGCGTATCTTCGCGGTAAGGCGCCAAACCGGCGGTGGCGACGGCGCTGATCGTCGGAAGCCACAGATCGCGTTCGGCGGTCGCGTAACTCTGCGCGGAGTTCAGATCGAGCTGTTGGCTGATGATTTCCGGACGATTGTGCATCGCCTGTTGCAACAACGCCGAAAGATCGTCCGGCGGTTGTGACGGCAGCGGTTCCTCGGCGAGATCAAAAGTCTTCTGATCCGCAAAGCCCAGGGCGTAGGAAAGTTCCGCGAACGACGTCTGCACATCATTCTGCGCCTGAACTAACAGCAGTTGGGCCTGCGCCAAATCCACATTCGCAAAACTCACGTCCAAGCCGGATCGAAGGCTATTTTTTTGCAATTCGGTGATCTGGTCGGAAACAAGCTGACGGTCTTTGACTGTTTCCTGCGCCACTTGCAGCACGGCCTTCGCTTTCAATGAGTTGTAGTAAGCCGAGTCGACCCGAAGAAGGATATCGGCGCGGCTGGTCGTGATGTTTTCCTCTTCGGCTTTGGCGTGCAGATTTGAACTCTTCACGAGTTCGTGTGTGCGACCGAAATTTGTGACGAGTTGATCGACTGTCACCCCTTCCGAAAATCGATTGTAGATGATCGAGTTGGTCAGCGACCCGGCCGTGATCCGGCTGTCGTTTTCCGCCTTGACGCCGGTCGCGCTACCGTAGGCGTGAGGATAGTAATCGGATTGTGCTTCGGTTACTTTCGCTTTCGCCTCCGCCGCTAGATAGGTTGCGGCCTGAATTTGCGGATGGTTTTGAATCGCGGTGCGCTCGGCGTCCTGCAGCGTGAGCCGTTGCGAGGCAGGCGCCGAGGGCTGCGGCAACGGAGCCGGCTGATCCGCGGGCTTTACTTGTGCGGAGACTTGTATTCCGCACGCGCCGATAAAGAAGAAAATCGCGAAGATCATGAAAGTTCGGCAGCGCATCAATGTGCCCCCTCAGCAATGAGCCGTGCGCTCGCTTCAGCGCGACGGCGATACATCAGTAGATACGCCGCAGGAACTACGAAGATCGTCAGAACAATGGAAGTGAGAAGCCCGCCAATGATCACCCGCGCGAGCGGGGCATACGCTTCGCTCCCCGTTTCCAGTTTAAAGGCCATCGGCAAAAGCCCGACGACGGTAGCAAGGGATGTCATCAGAATTGGACGGAGACGAATGCGGCAAGCCTGAACGACAGCTTCCCGTAAATTGTGGCCCTGACCGCGCAAGACGTTCGCAAAATCGACGATCAAGATGCTATTCGAAACAACCATCCCCTGCAGCATGACGATGCCCATGAGCGACTGAATATTCAGAGTCGTTCCGGTGAGCGCAAGGGTCAAGACTGCGCCGACGAGCCCGGTAGGAACCGCGAGCACGATCAGGAACGGATCGACGAAGGAAGAAAACTGCGCGACCAGGATGAGGTAAACCAACAGAACGGCGAGGAAAAGTCCGAGCCCGAAACTCTTGAACGACGACTGCATGGTGAGCACCAGACCACGGATATTCACTCGCGTGCTGGGGGGCAATTTCGTATTTTCAATGATCCTCGAAATTTCCTTCTGAGGACCGCCGATGTCCTCGCCGTTAGGCGCGACATAGATGTCGATTGTCCGTTGCAACTGATAATGGTCGACCTCGGTAGGCGTGAGAATCGGAACCACGTCGGCTACCTGATTCAGATAGGTGGGCATTTTGAGTTTGGCCGAATGTAGCGGCATCGCTTTTAAGTCTTCTATGGACTTCACCTGATTTTCCGGATACTGCACTGTCACAAGATAATTATTTCCGTTCTTGGGATCGACCCAGTAGCTGGGAGCAATCATCACGTCTGATGTGAGCGCGGTAATCAGGTTGTCGATGACCTCTTTCGGGCTCAGGCCGAGCTCGGCAGCGCGATCACGGTTCACGTTCACTTCGAGCGCGGGATAGTCCATATCCTGCGGAATGTAGACATCGGAAACACCTCGCGAGGCCTTGATCTGGCGCGCAAGGTCTTGGGCGATGCGATCGTCGGTCTTCAGATCCATGCCGCTGACCTGCACGTCAATGGGTGCCGGCATGCCTTGATTTAGAACCGCATCGACCAATCCTCCCGATTGGAAGTAGGTGCGGAGTTGAGGAAGCTGGACCGCAATTCGGCGGCGCACCTCGTCCATGTACACGAAGCTGCTGACTTTATGATCCTCATTCAAACCTACCTGAACAAACGCCGTGTGCATCCCAGAATTCGGTGTGAACAACGCGGACAGATCCGCCATCAAGCCAATGTTCGAGACCACAGTGTTCAAATCGCCGGGTTTCACCACTTGGCGGACAATCTCTTCCACCTGCTTGATGTAATCGTTGGTGATTTCAATCCGCGTGCCCGTCGGAGCCTTGACGTTGATCACAAATTGCCCAGCGTCCGACCGCGGAAAGAAGGAGACACCGACGAAGGGAATGAGAACAAAACTCAGGGCGAAGACGCCCGCAAAAACGAAGAGCGCCTCGCGCGGACGGTCCAATGTTTTTTCCACGTATTTCTCGTACACGTTCAGCATCTTCTCGAATCGTGCGTTGAAGCCGCTGTGGAACCTCGCCCCCCAGGATGGCTTTGTTTCAGGAGTGCCCGGGACTTGGTGGTGAGCCGGCTTCAGGAAGTACGCGCAGAACAGGGGAACGACCGTAACGGCGTCGAAGTACGAAGCGCACAGCGCGAGAACAACCGCGAGCGCCAGCGCGGAGAACAGATACTTGCTGACGCCGAAAAGCAGTGTCACGGGGAAGAACACTACGACGGCGACGAGCATGATAGCCAGCACGGCTAGCGCGACCTCGTTTGCGCCCTTCACCGCGGCTTCTTTTGGATCTTCGCCTAATTCGATATGACGATAAATATTTTCGATTACCACGACCGAATCGTCGATCAACCGGGAGAAGGCCAGCGCCAGTCCGCTGAGCACCATACTGTTAATCGTCTTGTCCATGGAATGCAGGACAAAAAAAGTGATCATCACCGAGAGCGGAATGGAAAGAAAAACGGCGGCGGTTGCTCGCATGCTTCCAAGAAACAGAAGGATCATCACGGCCGTGAGGAAGAGACCGATGCCGCCTTCACGTAAAACCGTAGAAATCGCTTGTTTCACGAAAAGCGATTGGTCGAATACAACGTGCGCATGCATTTGCGAAGGAATATCGCGGAGCATCGTAATTGCTTTCTTGATGCCGTTCACAACCACGATGGTGTTGGTGTCGCCTCCTTGCTTCAGAATGGGCGCATAGACCGATTTCTGCCCGTTGACTCGCACGATGTTGTATTGCAAGTAGGAACCGTCCACGGCTTTGCCGACATCCGAAATGAATACCGATTTCTCACCTTCAGTCTTTAGCGGCACCTGATTTAGGGCATCGGCGTTCAACACTTGGGCGTTGGTATAAATGTTGTAATCGAGTGGTCCCAAACGCACGTCCCCCGCGGGAAGAATCAAATTCGATTCATTCATGGCCCGAACGACGTCCATAGGACTCAGATCATGAGCCTGCAACTTCAGCGGGTCGACGTAAACCATGATCTGCCGGTATTTGCCACCGTAGGGAGGCGGTACCGTGGCGCCCGGAACGCCCGCAATCTGGTTTCGAATCTGGAATTGGAGGTAATCGTGAAGCTGTGTTTCGTTGAGCCCTTGACCGTCTACCGTGAGAAGGCAAACGGGCAAGCTGGACGCGTCTACCTTCATTACAACGGGGGGGAGCGTTCCTTCGGGAAGTCGCCGCAAGTCGGCCATCGCAAGGTTAGAAATGTTCGTGACGTCGGCATTTGCATCGGTGCCTGGCTGGAAATAAACCTTGATCAGGCTCACGCCGGCCATCGATCTTGATTCCATATGATCGATACCGCTTCCGAGCGTGAAGAACCTCTCGAATGTGTCGGTGATGTCAGCCTCGATCTGCTCTGGTGGCATGCCGTTATAGAAAGTTGCCACCAGCACGACGGGAATGTTGATTGGGGGGAACATGTCCACGGGCATTTGAGCCAGGCTGGTAACGCCCAGCACGCAAATGAAAAGACAAACGACGATGATGAAATATGGATGACGGATCGCGAATGTTGGCATCTGGGGTCTACTCCATACCTGGGGCGGCGACGAGCTGGGGCGCGACCAATTGGCCTTCTTTGAACTGATTCTGCTCGCCGAACACGATGGTGTCGCCTTCGCCCAATCCGGAGAGCACCTCGGCATCGGTAGCGGTCATCAGGCCAACCTTCACCTCCCGTTTCTCGAGATGATTTGTCGAATTTACGATCAGAACCGTGCCTTGGCCGGTTCCCGTGGACTGGATAGCCTGGACCGGAACGGTGAGCACGTTTGAAACAGCATGCAACGGGATCTTGACTCCCGCGTACATCCCCGGCACTAGCTCGTAATTCGCATTTGGCACCGTGACTTCCGTGTGCATCGTTCGTGTCGTCGGGTCGATCTGATCCGAAAACCGGGCGATCTTGCCCGAGAATGTTTTCTTCAGAGCGGATACCTCAACTTCTACCTGTTCACCGTCGCGAATGTCCGCTACGGCCCGTTCCGGCACCGGAATCACAAGCCGGAGTAAATCGTTTTGGGAGAGCCGGCAGAGGGCTGATTGATCTTTTGCCGAAGAAGTTCCGGCAGGGAGCAGTGCGCCGGTGTAGGCGTAAATCTGAGTGACCACGCCATCGAAGGGCGCGGTCATGCGAGCGTACGCAAAAATCGCTTTGTCTTTCTCCAGCGCCGCTTTGGAAGCGAGCAGAGCCTGCTCGGAGGCGGCCAACGCGTCCTTCGAGGACGAGACTCCAGCGCTGGCCTCCAAGTCTTTTCCTTGGGCCACGTCAATTTCTTGTTGCGCGACAAGTTCGGGCCTCGATTTCTGAACGTCCGCGAGCCGCTTATAAGTCACGTGCGCTACGTTGTACGCGGATTCAGCCCGGCTTTGTTCTTCTCGTGCGCGCGAGACGTCCTGGTCCGCACGGCGGACGGCCGCTTCATCCTGGAGCAACTGCTGTTGTAATTCAGGGATTTCCAGAACCGCCAAGAGTT
Source organism: Acidobacteriota bacterium (assembly GCA_003156635.1). Lineage (GTDB taxonomy): Bacteria > Acidobacteriota > Terriglobia > Acidiferrales > UBA7541 > Palsa-295. The sequence goes on from PMHK01000217.1 coordinate 7,205, forward strand.
GGCCTTGCCTTACATGAGTTCCCCAGTCCACATAGAGCTTTTGGATGTAACCGGAAACCTTGGCGTACACGTCGATTTCCTGGAACGGAAGAAATTCCGAAGAAATCTCAAGGGTGCTGGCAAGACTCTTGCGTTGAACTTTCACTACCGCGATCCGGGGAAGGTTAGCCGGATCTCCCGCGTCGGCCATGTGGTGGTCGCCGCAACCAGCCGTGAGCGCAGACAGAAGAATCACCAAGGCCATCGAGCGGTGGATGGCGGATTTAAGGTTCACGATTTCAGCTCCTTAACCTTTTGGCTTAGCATGCCGATTGAAAAATCCTGGGACCGGCACAACGCGATCAGCTCTTTACGTTTGGCGGCAAGCTCGAAAGCCTTCGCGGGGACTTGATTGGCGATTTCGCGGGGAATGGTTTNNATGGTTTGCACCCCATGTAAATCGCCCTGAATGAGATCGCCGGGATTCACGGTAAGACCCGCAATTTCGACGGACCCGCCAAAATCGAACGGGTGGGCGTAGGCGTGCGATATCGAAATATTTCCAGCGAACATTTGAAACCCCGTTTGGCGGACTTCCGGCAGATCGCGGACGGCGCCATTCGTTACCACCCCGACGCATCCGAGGGCGAGCAGAATGTTGGTGTGAACCTCTCCGATGAGCGCGCCGCGACCAGGTGGCGTATCGATGTCTTCGATCACCACAACTCGGGGGTGTGGAATTTTGGCGATAGACGCCCACCAATCTCCACGGTCGTAGTAGCCGTAATACCTGCCTCCCTCCATCGGCGGATCCGAGCTACGAATTCGGGCGGTCGCAGCGTATCCTACGATCGGCGGCAGGTCGTCGAAGATGCAACGCAATCTGGAATCGGAAAATCCTTTATTGTGCAGCCGAACGCCGAACGTCTCGATGGCGCTGGCAACCAAACAAGTACTGAACGAGCGCAACTGTTCTAACTGCACAGGGGCAAGCGGTTCTGCGAGCATGGAAACTCCTCTGCCGTGCCGTTCTTAGAGTGACAAACGGGAGATTATCGCTCTAACCAGATTCAGTAATTTTCAGCTGTTTTGAACGAATGGACGGACTACGGGCAGGAACGGCGGCGATCGATGCCGTAGCGAGAGGGTTACAGCAATCGAACGATACTCAATAACGTTTGATTCCACCGCCCGAACCGAAGTGGAAGGATAAGGCGGAATGAACGAGGGCACTTGCATAACACGCGACCGATCAGCGACCGCCGGAAGCGGGGTCATTTTCATCTTACTGGAGATATTCAGGTAGTGGTCTGGGACGAATCGCGGACTGTACTGACTCTTTTTGGCTAAAGTAACAAATCCGGTGATCGCTACGAGCAGCAACGCCACACCAAGGCGGACGTAAAGGATCCGCAGTTCCCGCTGGCGATGCGTTGATTTGCTCTCGACGTCCATGGAAGCCTTCGCTCTAGCCCCTAGCATCTTGCGAGAATCAGATTCAGAAAGCAAGAATCACCAACCTGCCTGCGTCGGCCCCCTTACCCCCGATTGAGAGCGCTTGACAGACAAACTGGTGCTATCTGCCGCGAGAACACAAGGTTCTGTGCTCTCCGGGGTCGCGAATTTCTGAATCATTGCTCGAGCTCGATGAATTCGCGCCTTTACCGTGCCCTCTCGAATACCGAGCCTTTAGCTGCATCCGCTACGTTTAATTCCTTGATCTTGCAAAGCAAGACGACGTAGAGCTCGTCCGGCTAGGCGGTCATCTTAGTCCTATGTCTGAATTTCGCCGGAGGTCAGGTTCATTCTCGGCGCCGCGCCACAAAAAAGGGCGTCCCCGTTACGAGGACGCCCTTAATCTCAACTATCTTTCGGCCTAAGTGAATTCCAGCGGCGGCGAAGATCTCGCCGCCCCCGGTTGGCGCCTAGGGCAGGTAGTAGCGGAACGAAGTGAACAACATGTTGTCCAGCGCGCGCGGCGCGGCCGTCGAACCCGCCGTCGAGCCCACTCCAGACCAGGTGTTCTTCGTCACGTACGAATATTGCACCCCGAACTGCATGCGGCCCATCGGCCCGCTATAGAAGCGGTACCAGAAGCCCAGCGTGCCTTCCAGGATGTTGCGGGTGTCGCCGTCGCAGTTCGAGAGCGCGCCCGGAATGAATCCGTTCGAGCCCAAAACTGCGGTGGTGTTGGTCGTCGCGCCCGGCGCGGCGATCGGCAGGGTTTCCACTGCGCAGCCATCATCGCGGCGTGCGAAGTTTCCGTATCCGGTCTTCCCGCTGTTGAACGTCGTGCGGCCGTCGTATTCGCCGCCCACGTACGCGTAGATGTCCAGCTTCGGCGTCGCGTGGAATTCGAGCGTTCCCAGCGCTTGGTAGTTGCGGATCAAAGCCAGCGTTCCGTCCGGACGCACCGTCGCATCCGCCAGACCCGCTGTCCCGTAACGGCCAATGCCGTCGCCGCCCACGACCTTCAGTCCTACGTCCAAGTGCTTGCCGAGCGAAACACGACCGCTGGCGCCGATGCCGCCGCCGGTCCGTGAATCGTTGAACGCACCCGAGGTTGCCTGCGTCGAGCCTGTCAGCGCGCAATCAACCGCCGGTGCCACTACCGTCGGCAGCACACCGCCGGCTCCGTCGGGGAACACGAGATTGATCGCGCCGTGAGCCGCAAAGCACGGATACACGCGATCGCGGAAAGTGCTGACCAACCCGAAGACCTCGAAGTGTCCGAATTTCGGATCGACCGTTGCCTTGAAGACAAAATCAGGCGTCTTGTTATAGGCGTACGTGCCGGTCGGGTTGTACAAACCGCCGCTGATGCCCGGCGCGCCGACCAGGAAGTTGTTGAACGTCGAGGTGGTCGTGATCGGTACTGCAACGCTCGTCACGCCGTCCGTGATCGTGGTCGTGGTGGTCGCCGGAATCACGCTCGTCGGGTTCCCGTGAACCGTCAGGGTCGTGTTCGACGCTTCCACCGAAGCCGCCAGCGTGAACTTCACGCCCTCGCCAAAGGTCTTCGAAACACGCAGTGCCTCTTGCCTGGCCCAATCGAACCCTACCGTGTACTGCGGATCGATCGTCATCGGCAGCGCTTCCGAGCGATTGTCCGTTCCCTTCTTCGTTTCGGTGACTAGGCTCCACATCTGGCCCCCGGTGATCTGGAAACCGTTGTCCCAATGCGCCTGTCCCCATCCCTGACGAATTCTCAGGACGTAGCTGTTGCTCTCGTTGTCGTTCGAAGTGATGCCCGCGCCGAGGAAGTCGGTCTCGACGTAGCCGCTCAGCTTGACGTTAGCCAGCTTGCCTTCCGCCAGCATGCTCAAACGCGACTGACGTGCGCTCGCGTTCCACTCTGTCGTTTGTCCGCCCGGATTTCCCGGGAACGGAATGCTGTTTAACGGCGTGTTGATGTCGCCGCCCGTCGCCTTGTTGCGGAACACGGTTTCAGCCGCCAGGAACCCGCCCGGGGTGATCGTGATTCCCTTGAACCGAATCGCCACCGGATTGTCCGGACCAGGCGCCTGACCGTCCGCGGTGCCGATGATCCCATTTCCAAACGCGCGGCTCGGAGGAGCGACAGCGGAAGACGTATCGACCGGAGTGCTGGCGGCCTTCAACTCTTCTTCCATCATTTCCATTTTCTGCTGTTGCGCTTTCATCAGATCGTTCTGCATCTGAATCTCGCGGGCCTGCGCGGCCAGCAGTTCGCGAACCTGCTGCAATTCGCTTTCGACCGCCGTGGTGCCCGGAGTCGCCGTGGTCGAGGTTGTAGTCGATGTTGCGGTCGGCTTCGTGTCGCCTGTTTTGTCGCCTTTGTCCGTGCCAGCCGTTTTCGCCGTGTCTTTGTCGTTATCTCCCGGCCCACTCGTGCGGGCCATGACCGGAGTCACGACCNNTCGCATTCCTTCCTCCTTGAATTAACCACCGATTGCTTTGAGATCGAACCGAAGCCCCAGCGAACTTCGCCAAACAAAATCTCGTCTTGCGGGACGGCTCTACGGCGGCCCAGAATTCCACTTCGACCACCAGATTTCCGTCCATATAAACGGATTTAAATTCAATAATTTCCTTGCGATTTTTCCGCGGCTGACTCGCCATGAACGAGCCGACACGCGTGGCGAAGTTGGCACCTTATTCGCACCGCTTGAACCGCCCGTGACTGCAATGTTAATTGTGTGTTACTACGTTGTTGGCTGATTCCTAAGGACTTATTCGTGGAGCGGGGGTTTCTCGAGGGGTTGTGCCAATTCAGGCTGCACGCCTAAAACTAGCCAGCCACGGCCTTTCCTGACGTGGGGGACTCCAGCAGGACCGGCAATATCCGCCGGTACCGCCGAATGCTGAAAAAACGATGACGACACGGGTCGCAACGGTAGGCCGGAAATCCCAGCCAGCGCTTCAACGTAATCATCGTGCCGTCTTCCACTCGCTCGCGCGAAATATGTTCCAGGTCAAAATTGCCGCAGCGCGGGCAGTGCGCATAGGCTTGATACCGGGTAGCGACACGCCAAGCGTAGAATCGTTTGTCGCAGGCGTGGCAGCGCCACGGCCGCAGCCCACTCATGGTATTTACAAAATCTAAAGCCCCATCGCGATGCGATCGGAAGCAATCCACGCTACGGCATTGCGGACAAATCATCGGGCTCCACGTTCCTTGATCTTCAGTCTGCGCAGGATAGCGAAAACGGCACTCGTCGGCAAGCCTGTGCTCCAATTGGGAACATCTCCCTCATCAATCGTAGACTTCCCGCCGTGCCTCAGCCATAATTTCGGACTGATGACGCGGCCATCAGCCCGTCCTAGGAGGTATCGATGAGTTCGACCCCGAACACGCCCGGCGAAACGACGACTACTTATATTGAGACCGCAGCTTCGTCACTGCCGCGCTGGGTCACTTTGCTTTTTGTAGTCGCCTTCGCGCTGGTCGCCTATTTGCTCTACGCCGGATACGCTGACCGCCAGGCCGCCCGCAAGGGTATGGATGACGCCGAGCGCAAGACCCAGGCGCTGGCCACTGAATTGGACAAAACGAATTCGCGCATTGCCGATCTGAAAGGCCAGCTCGACGTCACCTCGCAAAAGTTAGGCCTGACGCAGGACGAACTGGCGCAAGCCCGCAGCCTGGCGCAAACCATCAAGAAAGATCAGCAGAAGAGCGACGCGAAGCTGCGTTCCGAAATCGCCGGCGTGCAAGCCGACACTTCCACCAAGATTGGCGAAGTCACCACCGAATTGAGCGGGACCAAGAGCGAAGCCGACGCTACCAAAGCCGACCTCGAAGTCACCAAGACAAAATTGCAGAGCACCGTCGGCGACCTCGGCGTGCAGAGTGGCTTGATCGCGCGCAACCATGATGAAGTCGAAGAACTCAAACGCCGCGGCGAGCGCGACATCTTCGAATTCGATCTCACCAAATCCAATGCCGGTCCGCAGCACGTCGGTCCGATTCAGGTGCAGCTGAAGAAAGTCGACACCAAGCACTATCGCTACACCGTCAACGTCGTCGCCGACGACAAGACCATCGAAAAGAAGGACAAGACCGTTGGCGAGCCCATTCAGTTCTACGTGAAGGGCGCGCGCGCTCCTTACGAGATCGTCGTGTTCGATCTCTCCAAGGATCAGGCCAAGGGATACTTGAGCACTCCCAAGTCGGCCGGTGCGGCTCCGCCCGCCAGCCCGGCGCCGGGCAATTAGTTTCGCTCGGAGCAATGGTTCGTAGTGATCGCGTGGCGTCCTGATTTTTGGCAGGCCGCCACGCATTTTTTTTGATGCGAGCCTCGGAGCTCTCCCGTGAAGTCAGCCTTGACCAACTTTTTCGTCGTGGCGGTCCTATTTTTCGCCTGCGCCAGTCTGGACGCACCTGACACCGCGACTTGGGGACAGCAATCGCCTGCTTCTGCCCCTGAACATCCACTGCAGGTCACCACTGAAATCGTGAAGCTCGACGCTTCGGTCCTCGACGAGCGTGGCGAACTCGTCGGCGGCTTGCAGCAGAAAAATTTCAGGGTCCTCGACGCCGGCGCTGAGCAGCCCGTCCTTTATTTCGCGCCCACCGACGCGCCGGCGCAAATTCTGGTCATGATCGAAACCGGCCCGGCCGTTTACCTGATTCAAAACGATCACATCGCCGCGCTCGACGCGCTCACCGCCGGCCTCCCGCCCGACGACGAAATCGCGCTAGTTGCCTACAACCAGGTGCCGACCACAATCCTTCCCTTCACCCGCGACCGAGCCTCCCTGACCTCTGTGCTCGGCCAAATTCAATACACGCTCGGCTTCGGCGAATTGAATCTCTTCGATTCCATCTCCGTTGTTCTCGATTCCCTGGCCCCGGCCGCCGGGAAAAAAGCCTTGGTACTTTTGACCACCGGTCTCGATTCCTCTCCCGCTTCGCGCTGGCAAGCCTTGGAGCAAAAGCTGCGCGGGACCGACGTCGTGATTTTCCCCGTCGCCCTCGGCGCCGCGCTGCGTACGCCAGTGAAAAAGAACAAAACCAAAAACAAATCCCTCGCCGAGGACAAACCCGGCGTATTCGCCGAAGCCGACAAAAACCTGCGCTCGCTCGCCGAAATTACCGGTGGCCGCGCGTTTTTCCCCGAATCCGCCGCCGATTTCGTCCCCACCTACCGCGAAATCGCAGCGACCCTGCGTCACCAGTACGTCCTGGGCATCGCCCCCGCGCACGACGGCCAATTTCACCCGCTCAACGTCCAAATTCTGGACGACGCGGGCGCGCCCTATTCCCCCACCGGTAAAAATATTTCCCGCAAGATTTTTGTCCGTCAGGGATATCTGGCACCAACCCCGTAGGTCGTATAATCTAAGGCGCTCGCAGCAGTTCGAATTTCAGGCAGGAGCCCGCATGAATCGGCACGCCCTACTTATTTTCTCGTTGCTCGCCATGATCGCTGGATCGTCTTTGCTCGCCTCCCCCGCGCGCGCCCAAGCTCCTCCAGCACCAAGTCCGCAGTCCGGTGCCGAAGCGCAATTTACTTATGCCGCGCAGATCCCCGCCGTGTTCGCCCACAATCTGATTTTTATTCCGGTGCGAATCAATGGCGGCAACACCTCCATGTTCGAATTGGACTCCTCCGCCCAGTTCACCTCGATCGAACCGGCCCGCGCCAGAGAACTGGGCCTGCCCGTAAGCCCCACCGGCACCGTGATTCACGCCGAATTAACCATGCCCGGACTGCAACTGCGCATCGGCGCCCTTCCAGTCATCGCCCAGAAAAATTTCGCCGAAACTACCGGCCAGCCAGCCCATGGCGTTCTCGGCCGGGATTTCTTCGACCATTCCGTGATCGTCGTCGACTACATTCGCCAGACCGTGCAGGTTTTTGACCCGGCCACCTACACCTATGCCGGGCAGGGCAAGGCTTTCCCCGCTACCGGAACCGGCGGCGCGCCGCTGATTCGCGCCAAAGGCGACATCTCCGGCCGCAAGAGCTTCGACGCTGATTTCGAAATCGACACCGCGCTCGATTCCGCCATCGTCTTCTATCAATCTTTTTTGGATTCCAAGAAAATCTCCGCCGCCCA